>NZ_HG422173.1:236023-309017 GCF_000341545.2 Nitrospina gracilis 3/211 | reverse complement strand
GCCGGATTTTTCGATCGATTTCGACGCGCTTGCCGCCGCCATCACCGACCGGACCAAGGCGGTCATCATCAACTCGCCGAACAACCCTACCGGCGTGGTGTACACCCGGCAGGCGATGGAAGAGCTGGCAGCATTGCTGAAGGAACAGTCGCAGAAACGCGGAAAACCGATCTACCTCATCGCCGATGATCCGTATAAAAAGATCCTGTTCGAGGGCGAACCGACGCCGAACCCCATCGAGGTGTACGAGGACAGCCTGTACATCACTTCGCACTCCAAGGACCTCGCCGTGCCCGGCGAGCGCATCGGTTACGTGGCGGTTCATCCGGACTGCGCGGATTCCGCGAACGTCGTGGCGGGGCTCATCTTCTGCAACCGGGTGCTGGGATTCGTCAACGCCCCGGCCCTGTTTCAGCGGGTGGTGAAAGAGGTCCAGCATGTGACGGTGGATGTGGACGCGTACCGCAGGCGCCGCGACCTGCTTTATTCGGAACTGACGCGCATCGGCTACGATGTGGTGAAACCGGGCGGGGCGTTTTACTTTTTCCCGAAATCGCCGCTGGAGGACGAGATGCAGTTCATCGAGATTCTGACGGCGAAAAAGGTGCTGGTGGTGCCGGGGCGGGGGTTCGGCGCGCCGGGTTATTTCCGCCTTTCGTACTGTTTCCCGGATGCGGTCATCGAGGGGGCCCTGCCGGGGCTGGAAGCGGCCTTTCGGGAGGCGCGAAACGGCTAGCCGCAGGCCGAATGAATCCAAATGCGGTTTCCGAGCATCTCACTATTTGATAGAATGATCCCATACCTAACCATCCCGGATAAACCATTCACTGGAACAGAACCATGAGTTTGACGCAAGACCAGATCAATCGATACAGCCGCCACCTGCTTCTGCCTGAGGTGGGTGTGGAAGGCCAGGAGAAAATCTGCAACTCGAAAGTGCTGTGCATCGGCACCGGAGGGTTGGGATCTCCGGTGTCCCTGTACCTCGCCGCGGCGGGCGTTGGCACCCTGGGCCTGATCGACTTCGACGTGGTGGATCAGAGCAACCTGCAACGCCAGATTGCGCATGGCGAATCCACCGTCGGCGTGCTCAAGACGGAGTCCGCCAAGGCGCGGATCAAAGACATCAATTCCGACGTGGACGTTGTCGTGTACAACGAACGCCTGACCTCCGAAAACGCCCTGCGTATTTTTCAGGACTGGGACGTGATCGTGGACGGCACCGACAACTTCCCGACGCGCTACCTGGCAAACGACGCCTGTGTTCTCCTGGACAAACCGTACGTCTACGGGTGCATCCTGCGCTTCGAGGGGCAGGTCTCCGTATTCAACCATGCAGACGGCCCGTGCTACCGGTGCCTGTACCCGGAACCGCCGCCCCCCGGCCTGGTGCCCAGTTGCGCCGAAGGCGGAGTGCTGGGCGTGCTCTGTGGCATCATCGGATGCCTGCAAACCAACGAAGCGCTCAAGATCATTCTGGGCAAGGGCGATCCCATGGGCGGACGCCTGCTCATCTTCGATTCGCTGGCTACGAAATTCCGCGAAATGAAATTGCGCCGCGACAAAAACTGCCCGATCTGCGGCGACAACCCGACGATCAAGGAACTCATCGACTACGAACAGTTCTGCGGCATCATGCCTGCGGCGGCGGAGGATGAAGAAGCCGATCGTGCGATGGAGATCGAGCCGACAGCGGTGAAGGCCATGCTCGATGCGGGTAAGAGTTTCCGTTTTATCGACGTGCGCGGTGAAGGCGAACGCCAGATCTGCCGCATCGATGCCGCCACGATGATCCCCCTCGACGTCATCGAGGAGCGGAATCCTGAAAAGCTGAACGGCCTGCAGAAAACGGACGAAATCGTGATCCATTGCAAGAGCGGCGTGCGCAGCCTCAAGGCGGCGAAAGCGCTCAAGTCGATGGGATTCGACAACGTCAAAAGCATGCGCGGCGGGATTCTGGAGTGGTCGGAGAAAATCGATACTTCGATACCGCAGTATTAATCGTTCAATTAGGCTTACCTGCAACGAGGTTCCGTTTACCGTTCTTGACATGGGCCGGCCCCCGGTTTAAGGTGCCTCTAAGCAATCAAGTTTTGTTTAGGGAAACACGTGTAATTAAGGAAAGGAGGTTTCCTTGAGTCACTCCGAGGATCCCGAACGCGATTACGAAAAGCTTTCCAAAGCCATCACCGAAGCGGTGCTGAGCTCCGAGAAAGTTAAAAAGATCGTTGCGGAAATACAGAAGCGGGAGGACATTTGCCCGCAGAGCTTCATGGTTCTGGTTCTCAAGCTTCAGACCCTGACCGAAGGTTTTGACGTGGAAGTGGAAGAGGGCTCGGAAAAACCCAAGAAGAAACCCCGCCGTTCCAAAAAGAAAGCCGCGGACACATCTCAGTTCATCGATGGCCAGCCTTTGTCGCAAAAGGAAATCGAGTTTGAGGAATTCGTCAGCGAAAACTTCGATACCGAAGAATGGCTTAAAAAGAACGGTCTCATTTTCTAAACACTTTCTTCTTCTTTTTCTTCTCACAGCCGTCTTTTCGGTTTCATTTCCACCCGGCCTGTCCTGGCCGGAGAGTTTCGAACAGAAACGCCGCCGCATGGTGAGCGAGGACCTGCGCGGGCGGGACATCACCGACCCGCGGGTGCTCGCAGTGATGGGTCGTGTTCCTCGTCACCAATTCGTGCCCGCCTCGCGGCAGCGGTTCGCTTACTCCGATTTTCCCCTTCCCATCGGCCACCGCCAGACCATTTCGCAACCGTACATCGTTGCCCTCATGACGCAGGCGCTGGAGTTGAAACCCGGCGACCGCGTGCTGGAAATCGGCACCGGTTCCGGCTACCAGGCCGCGGTACTTTCCGGACTGGCAAGCGAAGTTTATTCCATCGAGATCGTCGAACCCCTCGCCCGTGAAGCCCGCGACCGCCTGCAAAAACTGGGGTACAATAACGTTCACACCCGCCACGGCGACGGCTATCAGGGGTGGCCCCGGCATGCACCGTTCGATGCCATCATGATCACTGCAGCCGCCCCGAAGGTGCCCAAACCCTTGCTCGACCAGTTGAAGGTCGGCGGGCGCATGGTGCTCCCGGTGGAAGCCGAGGTGGCACAGAAACTGTTGCTGATCCGGAAGGATGCCGGGGGCATTTCGCAGGAGGTCATCACCGGCGTGCGTTTTGTCCCGATGACGGGCGCGGTACACAACCGGTAGTTTGAAACGGGAGGTGTGGGATGCTTCGACAACCCGCGGTGTCCGGCCGCTTTTATCCGGACCGGCCCCAGGCGTTGATCAAGGAAGTCAAAAGCCATCTGTCAGGCGACCGCACTGCCGTGCGTGCGCTGGGGGTGGTGGCGCCGCACGCGGGCTTCATGTACTCCGGTGACGTCGCGGGATCGGTGTACGAGCGCATCGAGATTCCCGAACGCATCCTTCTTATCGGACCCAACCACACGGGCCGCGGCCGGCCCGTCGCAATCCAGTCCCACGGCGCGTGGGTCATGCCCATGGGCGACGTACAGATCGACACCGAACTCGCCGCCGCCATCAGGAAACACCTGCCCGGCGTCGAGGAAGATGACGACGCGCACGAAAACGAGCATTCCCTGGAAACGCAACTGCCCTTCCTCCAGTATTTCAAACAACCCTTCAAATTCGTGCCTCTCTGCCTGAAACGGCTCAGCCTCAATGATTGCCAGAAGGTGGGCCACGCGCTGGCGCGGTCGATTGAGGAGGTGGGCGAACCGGTACTGGTGGTGGCAAGCTCGGACATGACGCATTACGAATCGCACGAAAGCGCGTCGCTCAAGGATCGCCGGGCCATTGACCGGATGCTGGATCTCGATGCCGCGGGATTGCATACCACTGTGCACAACGAGCGCATCACCATGTGCGGGGTCAATCCCGCCACCGTTATGCTGACCACGGTGCAGGACCTGGGCGCGAAACAGGCGGTGCTCAGCCGCTACATGACGTCAGGGGAGGTGAGCGGTGATATGGACAGCGTGGTGGGGTATGCCGGGGTGATCGTGACCTGACGCGGGTTCAGGGTTTTCCGCGCTGAATGATCTCGATTTCGTACTTGTCCGGGTCCTCGGTGAAGAGAAATCGCGAGCCGCTGCGGCTTTCGGTGGGGCCTTCGGTGATGGGCGCGCCGCCTTCCTTCAAACGTTTCATCCACACATCCAGGTCGTCCACCTCGAACGCAAGATGAACGAGGTCTTCGGGAACGGAGACGTTGCCGCTGTCGGGAAACGAGCACAACTCCAACTCGGCGTCGTTTTCCGGGAACTGCAGAAACACCAGCTTCGAGCCGCGCGGCGAAGTCGATTCCTCAACCACTTTCATTCCCAGCACGTCGCGATAGAATTTCAGCGACGCGTCCATGTTGGATACGCGGAACCGTGTGTGAGCGTACTTCATGCGGGCACCGGGGTGAAGTTGACATCGGGTTTGTATTTTTCGAGTTCGGCGCTCACCAGCTGCTGGTACTCGTTGAGTTTTTCCTTGTTTGTCGCCTCGAATCGGAGCACCAGCACCGGCTGCGTGTTGGATGCGCGGAGCAGGCCCCAGCCTTCATCGAACTCGATGCGCACGCCGTCGATGTCGATCACATTGTAGCGTGCGCGAAAGATTTCGGTCACTTCCTTCACCAGTTTGAATTTCAGGTCGTCGGGGCAATCGATGCGGATTTCCGGCGTGTTGTGCATGACGGGCAGGTCGGCGAGCATTTCGGAAACGGGTTGGCCGGTGTTCGCGACGATCTCCAGCATGCGGCAGGCGGCGTAGATGGCGTCGTCGAAGCCGAAGTAGGAATCGGCGAAACACATGTGGCCGCTCATCTCGCCTGCAAGCAGGGCCTTCGTCTCCTGCATCTTTTTTTTGATGAGCGAATGGCCGGCGGCGGACATGTGCGGTTGCCCGCCATGTTTCTTGATGTCCTCGAACAGGTTGCGCGAGCACTTCACCTCGCCCACCACCGCCGTGCCGGGGTGGCGTTTCAACAGGTCGCGGGCGAACAGGATGAGCAGTTGATCGCCCCACAGCAGGTTGCCCTTGTCGTCCACCACGCCGATGCGGTCGGCGTCGCCGTCGAAGCCGATGCCCAGATGCGCCTTTTCTTTTTTCACGCGGGCCATCAGGCTTTCCATGTATTTGGCCACGGTGGGATCGGGATGGTGGTTCGGAAACGTGCCGTCCGGTTCGCAGAACTGCTCGATGCTTTCCACGCCGAGGCGACGGATGAGTTCGGGGCCGACGATGCCGAAACAGCCGTTGCCTCCGTCCAGCACCACCTTGATCGGACGCCGGATTTCGATCAAGCCGGCAATGTGGTCCATGTAATCCGGCTTGATGTCCTGTTCCCGGGCGCTTCCGCTCCCGGTCTCAAAATCCTTGTTGTCGATCAGTGCCTTCAACTCCTGGATGCGCTGGCCGTACAGGCTGTGCTTTTCGAAGCTGATTTTGAACCCGTTGAATTCTGGCGGGTTGTGGCTGCCGGTGATCATCACCCCGCCATCGACGTCCAGTTTGTGAAGGGAGTAATAGGCGACCGGCGTCGGCACCATGCCGATGTCGATGACATCGCATCCGGTCGCATTCAGGGCCCGGGTCAGGATGACGCGGAACTCTTTGGAACTGGTGCGAATATCCCATCCCAGTGACAAGGTCTTTTTGTTGTGGCGCCGGAAATAGGTGCCGATGGCCTTGCCGATCAACTCGACGTTTTCGGGTGCAAGGTCCTGCTCCACCAGGCCCCGGATGTCGTATTCACGGAAGATTTGAGGGTTCATTATTTGAGGGGGAAAAGGTTGTCTGCTATATTGAACAGTTGAATGGTTTCAAGAATAGAATAATTGCGACCCGTTGGCAACGCAGGAAATGGTCAGTACGCCCGGCGAGACGCGGCCGCGGGACGCCTACTGCAGGATCATAAAATGACAGAGATTGCGATTGTGACCGGATCCAGCGGCATGGTCGGCTCCGAGGCCGTTGAGTTTCTGCTGGGTCAGGGATTTTATGTGCACGGCGTGGACAACGACATGCGTTCGGTCTATTTCGGCGAACAGGCCTCCACCGTCTGGAACGAACAGCGTATGACCCAGACTTACGACTCCTACTCCCACCACTCCGTGGACATCCGCGACCGCGCCAATATGGAGCGGTTGTTCAAGACCTATGGCAAGGACACCAAGCTCATCGTTCATTCCGCTGCGCAACCGTCGCACGACTGGGCGGCGGAGCAGGCGATGACCGACTTCACGGTCAACGCCAACGGCACGCTGGTCCTGCTGGAACTGGCCCGGCTGCATTGCCCGGATGCCGTTTTCATTTACATGTCCACCAACAAGGTGTACGGCGACCGGCCGAATTCCTTTCCCTTCGTGGAAGAAGAAACGCGCTGGGAGCTGGAAAGCAAGCATCCCTACTACGCCCACGGCATCGATGAGAGCATGAGCATCGACGAATGCATGCACAGTCTGTTCGGCGTGTCCAAACTGTCGGGCGATTTGATGGTGCAGGAATTCGGCCGCTACTTCGGAATGAAGACGGCGTGTTTCCGCGCGGGGTGCCTCACCGGATCCGCGCACTCCGGGACGGAGATGCATGGCTTTCTTTCCTACCTGATGATGTGCACCATGAAGAAAACGTCCTACAAGGTATACGGCTATCAGGGCAAGCAGGTGCGCGACAACATCCACAGCAGTGACACCGTTTCGGCGCTTTACCAGTTTTACAAGCGGCCGGGCGTGGGCAAGGTCTACAACCTGGGCGGCGGGCGCCACAGCAACTGCTCGGTGCTGGAGGCGATCCGGATGTGCGAGGAAATTTCAGGCAACAAGCTGAATTGGGAATACGTGGACACGGCCCGGGCGGGCGACCACATCTGGTGGATCAGCGACGTCACCCGCTTCAAAACCGATTATCCCGAATGGGATTACAAATACACCCTGCAACAGACCCTCCAGGAAATCCACGACGGCCTGCGCAAGCGGATTTAACGGCTAAACGGTTTCTTTTTTCAAAACGGGTTGCTGACGATGCCGCCGTCGATGGTGTAGTGCGCGCCGGTGATCCACGACGCCAGATCCGAGGCGAGGAACAGAGTGAGACCGGTGACGTCCGCCGGCACGCCGATGCGTTTGAGCGGCACTTCCTGCGCCGTGGACTGCTTGATCTCTTCAATTTTTTCTTCCTTGCTCTTGCCCGAACTTTTGGCGCCAGCCTCGGCTTCGAATTCCCAGGAACGTGTCCACACCGGGCCCGGCGCGACGGTGTTGACACGGATGCCGTCCGGAGCGAGGGTGTGGGCCAGCGACACGGTGAGGTTGGACATCCCCGCCTTCATGGCAGCGTAATGCGGGAAGATTCCGGTTGGATGGTTGCCCGCGATTGACGAGATGTTGAGGATGCAGGGAGACTTTGATTTTTTCAGCTCCGCCACCGCCAACCGGCACAGGCGAACGGCGGGCATGAGGTTGATGTCGAACGCCTCCTGCCAGTCGTCGTCGGTGAGTTCGAAGAATGTCGCCATTTTCGTGATGGAACCGACATTGTTGACCAGCACGTCGAGTCCGTCCAGCTGCTCCACCGCAAACCAGAAGAAGCGTTCCAGGTCGTCCTTCTGCATGAGGTCGGCGTACTGGAACAGGTGACCGTCGCCTTCGATTTCCTTTTCCAGCGCCTGCAGGCGTTCGGTGGTGCGGGCGCACCCGGCGACGCGCGCGCCTTCTTTTCCGAATGCCAGCGCCAGTTCGCGGCCGATGCCGTCTCCCACCCCTGTGATCAGGACTTTGCGTCCTGCCAGATTCAAATCCATGTTAGAATTCCTTTCCTGTTTTCCAGCCAGCCTTTGGAGATGTATCTGTGAATCCCCCGAACATGATCGACCAGGTTCAGGCGTCGCCGTCTTTGATATGGGTGGCGGCCACCATCTGCCTGCACATCATCAACGTGTTTGTCGGGTTGTCGCTCGGTTTTCAGAAGAAAACCCCCTCTTTAGTGCGGACGCATCTGCTGGTTTACATTGCGGTGCTGTTCGGGCTCGGTTCCTACCTCGTGATCAATGCGATTCATGGAGAAAACACGATCTGGGATTACCTCGTGGCCCTCTACTTTATCACAATCATTCCGATGAGCCGCAAATGGGATGTGGTTTTGCATGCGGGGGTGACGGTGATGGGGCTCATTTTCCTGCCGATGCTGATCCTGCTTCAGATCATTTAAGGACACACTTTCGCCGTCCACCTGGTTTTACCTTGTCGTTCAGAGGGAAAGAAGGAAAGAGGGAGGGCGCGAGAGGGCGCTCATTCCACCAGCTTGGTCTTGATGGAGATGTCTCCGTACACCTTGGTGCGGCAGGCCAGCTTGCGGTTGCCGTTGATCTTGTGGAGTTTCTCGATGAGACCGTGATCGTTCACGTGTTCCATGGGCTCGATCTCCACGAGGCAGGTACCGCAGGACCCCATGCCATGGCAGTTGGTGTATTCGTGGAGGCCCCGGTAGAGGCTGATGTCGTGGTGCTGGGCGGCTTTTCTCAGGTTGCCGCCGTAGCCGACTTTGAAGACTTTCTGTTCACCGGTTTCGGTGTCGTGAACGGTGATCTTGGGCATGGATGTTTCCTCAAAATGCCGTATTTTCGGTCAATTAACCCCAGAATGAAGGTTGTAAATTGACATGGGAAGCGGCAAAAGTCAAACAAATTCTCTCCCGCCACGCGGGAGAGAAACGGGTTAGTACGTTGACGGTGAACGATAGCCTGCGGGCGTGGCTTTGAATCGATTCTCCGTGCCCGTATCCACCCCAAGAATGGAGTTAGATTGAGTAGTTGTGGCCGGTCAGGATTTTCTTTTCCTTCAGGTAATCGACGATGCGGGTGACCGCCGTGTCTGCGTCCTTGGCGTCATTCAGGCTGAGCACGATTTCCGGCATGCCTTTCGGGTACTGGTCATCGGTGATGCGCACTTCCACCAGCGGACTCGGCTCGATCAGCAGATTGATGTTCGAGTGGTCCTCCTGGTTGAACACGTTGGAGGTGGAAATGACCACATGCCCCGCGTCGAGGAACAGCTTGGCCACCTCGCCGAAGCGGCGAACCGCTTCGCCGTCCGAAAAATACGTTTCCGCGTCCATATCGGCGCCAACACCCACCTGGATGTTGCGTCCGTCCAGCAGGTAGCTCTGGAAATTCTGGTGGAACAGCACTTCCTCCAGCTTGCCTGCCAGCGCCGCCTTGCCGGTGCCCGACTTGCCGGTGAACAGGATCATGGCGGGCAGGTGTCCGTTGCGGTAGGCGCGCATTTCAGAGGTGACGTTGCCCTTCACCCAGTGCGAGTCGCGGTAGCGCGCCTCGTTGCGCAGGCGGTCGACCTCCTCGAGCGGGGTGAAGTGGGTGATGATGCCGCCGCCGCACACGTCGTACTCGTCCACCAGCACGAAGCGGCCGGTCTCGGCGATTTCAGTGAACAGGTCGAAGGCGACGGGCCGCTTCGTGCGGAGCGTCACTTCTGCCACGTCGTTCTTGGCGATGAAATCCTGGTCCGGAAGGGTTTCCAGGGTCGAGGCGTCGATGGCTTTCTTGAACTCGACGACTTCGCAGTCCACGTTCTGCGTGGTGAGTTTCAGCTTGTAGGTTTCGCCCCGCTTCAGGTGGCGTTGCCCCATCCAGAACACGTTGGCGTCGAAGGTGGTCGTGACCACCGGAGCGTTCTTCTCGAGGCTGATGATCTCGCCTCGCTCCAGGAACAACTGCTCGGCCAGCGTGATGCCCACCGAGTGCGGCGCTTCCACCGCAGCCGGAGTGTCCGCGTTCCACGTTTCGATGCTCTTGATCACCGTGCTCTTGTTGGACGGCGAGAAGAGGACGCGGTCGCCGACCTTCGCCGTGCCCGATTCCACCCGCCCCGCGATGATGCGGCGCTGGTCGAACTTGTACACGTCCTGGATGGGCATGCGGAACGGTTTTTCCACGGTACTGACTTTTTCCTGGAACTGGTCGAGGCGTTCGAGGATGGTCGGCCCGGTGTACCACGGCATGTGTTCGGAACGCTTGGCGACGTTCTCACCTTCCTTCGCGGAAATGGGAATGAACTCGCGCACCTCGATGCCGATCGATTCCAGAAACTGCGTGTACTCGCTTTTGATCCGAAAGTACACTTCCGGGTCGTATTTCACCAGGTCCATCTTGTTGATGACCACCGCCACCTGCGTCATGCCCAACAGGCGCAGGATGTAGCCGTGCCGGCGCGACTGCTCCTGCACGCCTTCGTGGGCGTCGATCAAAAGCAGGGCGGCCTCCGCGTTGGCGGCGCCGGTGACCATGTTCTTGAGGAATTCCTTGTGGCCGGGAGCGTCGATGATGACGTACCAGCGCTTCTCGGTCTTGAAGAAAATCTGCGACGTGTCGATGGTGATGCCCTGTTCCTGCTCTTCTTCCAGTGCATCGAGCAGGAAGGCGAACTCGAACGACTTGCCCTGCTGGTCGCAGATGTTCTTAACAAAATCCAGCTTGCCGGTGGGCAGGCTGTCGGTATCGGCAAGCAGACGCCCCACGAGCGTGGATTTGCCGTGATCCACGTGTCCCACGATGACCAGCTTCATCAAGCGGCCATCCTGCGGGGTCTTGAATCCGTTGTCTCCCATATTTACATGTAACCTTTAGCCCGAAGCTTCTGCATGGCGTACGCGTTTTCCTGGTCCTGCGCGCGCCCGGAGCGTTCGGAGACGGTGGTGTTTTTCAATTCATCAATGATCTCTTTCACATTCCGCGCCTTGGACTTGATGGAGCCGGTGCAGGGGGCGCAACCGAGGGATCGGTAACGTTCTCCCTGCTCGTTGGCGAAATACAGGTCGATGATGGGGATGTTCTCCCGCTCGATGTATTCCCAGACGTTCAACTCCGTCCAGTGCAGAAGAGGATGGATGCGGATGTGAGTGCCTTCGGCGAAGGTGGTCTTGAACTGATCCCACAACTCCGGCGGCTGATCCTTGAAGTTCCATTCAAAGTTTTTATCGCGCGGCGAGAAGTAGCGCTCCTTGGCGCGGGTGCCTTCTTCGTCGCGGCGGATACCGAGGATGAGTCCGGTGAAATTGTACTCTTCCATCGTTTGTTGCAGGCCCTGGGTCTTGAGCGCTTCACAGCACACCAGGCGCCCCATTTCGTGGTTCATGCCCTCGTCGAGGGCCTTCTTGTTCTGGCCGACAATGAGGTTCAGTCCCCACTTCTTGGCGTAGTGGTCGCGGTACTCGATCATCGCCGGAATCTTGTACGAGGTGTCGATGTGCACCAGCGGGATCGGGCAGTGGCCGAAGAACGCCTTGCGGGCCAGCCAAAGCATGACAGTCGAGTCCTTGCCGATCGACCACAACATGGCCAGGTTTTTGAAATTTTTATAAGCTTCACGAAGAATGTAAATGCTCTGATCTTCGAGATCGGTCAAATGATCCATGATAAATGTACCTGTGCGGCGCGAGGGCCGGGATGGGGATGAATGATCCCACTTTATATTCTTAATTCAATCGAATCAAGGGTTTTACGCGAAAAACCGGGGGACGGACGGGGCTTTTCAGGAGAAATACCGCTCCACCATGCCGGGAAACTTGCAACGCAGGCAGTTGTTTTCGTTTCTGGTGCAGTAATCCTGGTAGATCTGCATCAATCCCTGCGTCTGCTGGTCGCTGGTCAACGGTTTCAGCATGCGCTCTTCGTTGCCCATGATGTAGTGCTTCATGAACCGGATCCACTTGTTATCGGCGGGCCGGCTTTTTGTCTGAAACAAAGAACTGAGAGCCTGCTCCAAAGGAACCGATTTGCTGGCCCGTGCGTAGATCAGGCCAATGGGAATGGCGATGTTCACCACCACTTCCCGCGACCGGTCGGGGCCCACAAGTTGTTGATTTTGCTTGAGGGGCTTGCCACCCGGCGTGTAGTGCCGCGACCAGTAGTCCGCAGCCTCCACGCAGAAAAACTGCGTCAGCCTGTTACGGGTCGGCTTAGTATACCCCGTCTCGCCGGAATTGGAAACGGCGGATTGCAGGGTGTCGAGAAAATCGGCGAACAGGCCGTTTTCCCAGTGCCGAACCAGAAGATGGCTGAGCGCGGCGATGCGCCGGTACGGGAAATTTGCCGGGCGCATTTTGCCGAATTTCCACTCGCGCGGGCTCATCAGCCGGTCTTCCCAGCGCTCCCGGAGCTTTTCCCAGTGCTTGCGCAGTCTGTTAAAAAAGATGCGTTCGGCGGGGAGAAGGTTCTCGTTTCCGGCGATTTCCTCGAAATCTATCAGCCCCGACACCCCGAACAACACCGCCTGGATGATTTCCCTGCGCTCCTCCTCGCCGGCTCGGGCGGGGAGGGTCTCGCGCAATTCCATGATCGGTACTTTTTCCGCCAGCGTGCGGAACGGCAGTTTGTTGCTGGGGTAGCCCATCGCCTCCGCCACGCCTTCGTAAAACGTCTGCTCGTAGCCCCTGGTGATGATGCGGTCGTGAAAGCGGTCCATCTTGGTGTGGATGCGTGCGTCGCCGGCGGCGTTCAACAGTTTCAGCAGTTTTTCCTCCGGCAGGCGCAACAGCGGCTGGTGGCACAGGCCGTAGTTGAACGAGTGCAGGACGGGATAGGATTCGAAATCCAGTTCCTCGTTCAGTTTCAGGATCCCGCGTTTCAGGTATTTTTTGAGTTCGAGTTCGTGGATGTGCGGACGCGACAGCTTCGGTTCCGGTGCTTTTGATTCTTCTTTGGTGCTGAACTTACGTCGGCCGCGGCCCTTCCACATGAACACGTGCAGGATGACGTTGTCGTATTCGTTGTTGCCGCTGTGGCCGTGCGCCGCCCAGTCGGAACCGAACACGTGCAGTTCCACGTCGCCTTCCAAAAGTTCGCCGCCGATGCGGATGGCGGCGCTTTTGAAGTCCGGACCGTTTCCGAAATTCCAGTAACCGGGAAAGACGACTTCGAGGGATTGACCGTCGGTGGTTTTGAGGTGGGGGGTTTTGAACAGCTGGTCGTTCCACACGCAGCGGATCACCTTCTCCGGCACCGGCGGCTCTTCCGCTTCGTTCACTTCGGTCTGCGAGTAGAGCCGGTGGAATTTCAGGTAGGCATCGGAAAAATATTCATGCGTGTTGTTTACTGGACTTCCCATGTCGTGCCCGTTTTGGTGTCTTTCAGGACCACACCCATCTTCTGCAGTTCATCCCGGCACCGGTCGGCGGTGGCGAAATCCTTCGACGACCGGGCCGCCTGCCGCTCGGCGATCAGTTGTTCGATCCTGGCGACGTCGAGGTCCTGTCCGCCGCCCTTGAGGGCGCGAATTTCGGTTTTGTATTCTTCCGGCGTGCGGTAGAACAGCCCCAGCAGTTGCCCCGCGTGGCGGAGTGTCGCCGCATCCCGGTGAAATGCGTCCCGGTCGGTGCCCTCCTCCCCCAACTGCTTGTTGAGGCGGCGCAACTCTTCCATCATGTCCGCCAGCGCCACGGCGGTGTTGAAATCGTCGTCCATCGCCTCGTCGAATTTCTTCAGCAACGGTTGAGAGCGCAGGGTGTCTTCTGCAATCTCCGCCGCGCCGCCGTTCCGGCTTCCTTGAGCGGACTCCGCCTGTGCAAAGAATTCATAAAAGCGGTCGAGGTTTTTTTCCGCGTCTTTCAGGTACTGGTCGGAAAAATCGATCGGACCGCGGTAGTGATTGGTCAGCAGGAACAGGCGCAGGACTTCCGGGTGGAATGTTTTCAGGATGTCGCGGATGGTGAAGAAGTTGCCGAGCGACTTCGACATCTTTTCCTTGTTGATGTTGACGAAGCCATTGTGCACCCAGTAGCGCACCGGCGGTTTGCCGGTGAAGCCGCAGGACTGCGCGATCTCGTTCTCGTGGTGCGGGAACACCAGGTCCTTGCCGCCGCCGTGGATGTCGAACGTCTCGCCCAGCAGCTGGTAACTCATGGCCGAGCACTCGATGTGCCAGCCGGGACGGCCGGGTCCCCACGGGCTGTCCCACGCCGGTTCGCCGGGTTTGCTTTTCTTCCACAGCGCGAAGTCCATCGGGTCTTTTTTGTGCTCGCCCGGCTCCACGCGCGCGCCCGCCTGCATGTCCTCGATGTTGCGTTTGGACAGCCTGCCGTATTCGGGGAACGCCTTGACCGAGTAGTACACGTCGCCTTCGGCGGGATAGGCCTTGCCCGCTTTCACCAGCCCCTCGATCATCTTGATCATGTCGCCGATGTGTTCGGTCGCCAGCGGTTCCGTGGTCGGCCGCTCGACGTTGAGCGCGTCCATGTCCTCGTAAAACGCGTCGATGTACTTGTGCGTCACCTCCTGCCATGGAACGTTCTGTTCGCGGGCGCGGTTGATGATCTTGTCATCGATGTCGGTGAAGTTGCGGACGTAGGTGACGTCGTACCCGGCGTGCTTCAGGTAGCGGTAGAGGGTGTCGAAGACGATGGCGGCGCGGGCGTGCCCGACGTGGCTGTAGTCGTACACGGTGACGCCGCAGACGTACATGCGCACCTTGCCCGGCGAGAGCGGGACGAACTCTTCCTTGTTGCCGGTCAGGGTGTTGAAAATGCGCAGTGTCATGCGTTCAAAGTACCATCCCGGCAGGGCAAAATCAAACCGTCCGAGGCGGGGCTCACTGGGTGGTTTTCTTGTCCGGGTTGAGACGGTGTTCGAGCTCGCGTACGTTGTTTTTCAACTGCGCGATGATGCGCTTGGCCTTGAACTTGAGGGAGGCCTCGGTCACTTCCTCGGACTTGTCGATGCCCGCGATCTGCTTGCGGATTTTGTCAAGACCGTCTTCGAGGTTCTTGCTCCGGTTTTCGCTGAAGCTCTTGGTGATCGCGTCTTTCAATCCGCCGCCGTCATAATGGCGCGTGATGGCGGTCAGCATGCGCTTCTGCGAGGAGTACTTCTTGCCCAGTTTCCAGTGCTCGATGGCGCCGTAGATTTCGGTTTCGATCTTGTCCACGATCTCGTTGTAATCCGTACCGTCCACGAGGTCGTGGATGTCCGACGGATCGGACTGCGTTTGGATCTCGAGCTTGAGCGTCTTGTCTTCGCCGGTCAGGTTGAGGAAACGCATGTTGGCCTCGACTTCCTGCGGGAACAGGCGCGGGTGCCAGAAGCCCATCTTGTAGTCCTGGCTCTTGACCACCGGCAGGTCGAACTGGCCGTTATCATCGGTCTCCGCAACGTAGCCGTTGGGGGCGACAAACAGCGTGCCCACCATGTCCTTGTGCATGTTGCAGCGCAATACCACCGGGCCGGGGGTATCGAACGTGATCTGCTTCTGCACGCCGCCCGACATCGCGCCCAGGTTGAACTGGTTGCCGCTGGATTTCGAATAGATGTTGTGCACCTCGAAATCCTCGTTCATGAAGGTCACCGTGGAGCCGACCATCACCACCGAGTGCCCCGGCAGGAACTGTTTGGACTTCTGGGTGATGGTGATGTTCTGCGTCGGCTGGTCAGGAACCTTCAGCTTGTTGGTGGTCTCAAGATACACCACGCCTCGTTTGCCGGAAGGTTCGCCGTTGACGAGCACCTGTCCGTTGAGATGGGTGACGGTTTTCACGATGTTGGAACCGGAGCCTTCCATGTTGTGGTCGGAGCCTTCGGACGGTTTGGTTTCCTGCGGCTCGTGTTTGGCATGTTCCTCGCCCTTCCCGTGTTTGTGATCGGCGTGCTCGTCGTGATCGTGAGCCTTGTCCTTACCCGTTTCTTTCAGCTTGGCTTCCTTCATGCTGGTTTTGTTTTTCAGGCCCATGGCGGTGAGGAACTGGACAACGAAGGGTTTCTCGAACTGCTTGTCCAGCTCGATGGCGCGGATGAAATGCGGCGCGGCGTCTTCAAACTTTTTTTGCAGGCTGCGGACGACGGCGAGGTTGAAATGCGCCTGTGCGAAGTCTTCCTTGAGCTCCAGCGATTTCATGTAGCTTGTTTCTTCGTTGGCGTAATCTTTTTTCAGGCCGTACGCCTTGCCCAGGTAATTCCATGCCAGGTGGTTGTCGGGATCCAGCGCCACGGTTTCTTTGAACAGTTCCAGCGCGCCATCGGCGTTTTTACCGAACAGCCGCGCCATGCCCCAGTTGAGGGTGATCTCGGCGTCATTCGGGGCCAGTTCGTGTGCGCGTTTGAACTTGCGGTCGGCGCCCGCGTATTTTTCCGCCATGCGCATCGACGTGCCCCACAGGGAATACACTTCCGGCGCGTTGGGGCTGATCTTCGAGGCTTTTTCAAACTCGAGGTCGGCGTGGTTGAACATGCCTTTTTCCGAATACTCGATGCCCTTGGAGATGTGCTCCAGGGTCTGACGCGGCAGGTCCTTGCCCGTCGGGGTTTTGGGGCGCGCCTCGCGCAGTTCCTTTTCCAGATCGATCCCCGTGGCCGGGTCGATTTTGGGTTCGGTCACCGCCTCGGCGACCAGGTTGTCCTCCAGTGTGGGTTCCTGTTTCGGCACCGCCTGCTCGACTTCTTCCGGAGCCGGGGCGAGGGTAGACATGGTATCAACGGGAGCGGGCGGTTCGGGCTCCGTGGTGCTGGCGGGGATGGCCTGGAACTGGTTGTAAGGTTCGAGGTTGGCCGCGGGGGTGGACAACTCCGTGAACGTCCAGACGACGAGGCCCGCGGCGACCACACCCAGCACCGGACCGGTCCACGATTTCTTATGCGATTGTTTTGAAGAAGAACCCATGAAAAGCACCCACCTTGCAGGAATGTAAAAATAATAGAGAAGGGCCGTCGCCCGGCGAAGACCCGGTCCCGCCTTCCCGGACCTTTCGGGTCCGGGGTGTTTTATTCAGAATTCGTCACGTGCCGCTAAAGTTCCGAACGCAATCTCGGGATGGGAAGCTTGAACACATCCTTGTTGGGATAATCGTCCATCGTCACGGGCTTGGAGGTTTTGGGAGTGCCTCCCACCACCTTGGACGCGAAAGAGGAAAATTTGTACCTCACGTTACCGGAGCCGCACAGGTCGCACACCGTTTCCTCCTTGTTCGCGGAGGCGGATTGCAAAAGAGTGAATTCCTGTTCACAGGTTTCGCAGAAGTACTCGTAAAGAGGCATAATTCGTTGAAACTTGGACTCGAAAACAATGGTTGCAAAGTGATGAATATTAGGATTTAATCATAGCGGCAAATGGCCTGTCAATCGGATTTTCCAGCCTGTTGGCGTCCGTCCAAGCCTGATCCCGGGCCGTCGGCACCCCGATCCGCGCAATCCCGAATCCCACGTTTGGTTGAATGAAAAAGCTGACCGCCAAGTCTCTGGTTAAAACATCCCTGCAACAAAGTCTGAAGGGGAAGTCCGGCTACCTGACCGACCGCGAGATCGAGCTGGCGTACCATCAGGGCATCATCCACACCCCGCGCACGCTGTACGACAGCCAGATCCAGCCTGTCAGCCTGGACCTGCGCCTGGGGCAGAAGGCGTACCGCATCCAGAGCAGTTTCCTGCCGGAAAACGAAACCGTCGAGAAAAAGCTCAAGGACCTGAAGTTGTACGAGGTGGACCTGCGCGACGGGGGCATCCTGGAAAAGGGGGCGATCTACCTGATCCCCCTGCTGGAGGAACTGGACCTGCCCGCCACCCTGTTCGGGTGTACCAACCCGAAAAGCTCGACGGGGCGGCTCGACATGTTCACCCGCGTCATCATCGACCGCGGCCACCGTTTCGACGAGATTGCGCCGGGCTACAAGGGCAAGCTGTACCTGGAGGTATTGTCGCGCTCGTTTCCGGTGCGCGTGCAGGAGGGCATCTCCCTCAACCAGTTGCGGCTCAAGCAGGGCAACGCGGAGATCACCGACCGCCAGCTGCAGACACTGTATAAGAAGAAACCGATTCTCTATCATAAAAACGGAGGGGCGGTGGACTGGGACAAGGTGAAGGCCGACGACGGCCTGTTCATCAGCGTCGACCTGCAGGGCGCGAACCGCAAGAACTCCATCGTCGCTTACAAGGCCAAGGCCAACAGTCAGGTGGTCGATCTCAGCAAGACCAATCACTACCAGGCGGATGATTTTTGGGAGCCGGTGTATTACTCTAAAAAGCACCGGCTCATTCTGGAGCCGGAGAGCTTTTACATCATGATGTCGAAGGAGAAGATCTGCATCTGGCCGGACCTCGTCTCCGAGATGGTGGCGTACGAGCCCAACAGCGGCGAATTGCGCACGCATTACGCGGGCTTCTTCGATCCCGGTTTCGGCTGGCACCCGGGCAAGGGCGCGAAAAGCCAGGGCACCCGCGCCGTCATGGAAGTGCGGCCGCACGACGTGCCGTTCATGATCGAAGACGGCCAGACGTTCTGCCGGATGAAGTTCGAGAGGATCATTTCCGAACCCACGCGACTGTACGGCAAGCAGTTGCAGTCGCACTATCACACGCAGGAACTTTCGTTGAGCAAGTATTTCAAGAATTGACTGGAAGCGGATAACGTGGAACGCGAAAAAATCAAAGCCATCATAGAGAACCTGCTTCTGGCCTCCGACGCGCCTTTGTCGCCGGAGACGCTTCAGCAGGTGCTGGCCGACGGAACCACCGCCGACGCCGTGCGCGACATCCTGGAAGAGTTGCGCGCCGACTACGAGGACCGCAGTCTGCAGATCGTTGAGGTGGCGGAAGGGTACCAGATCGGCACGCGGCCGGATTACTTCGAGTGGATCCGTCGCATGCTGAAGCTCGACAAAACGTTCCGCCTGTCGCAACCGGCGCTCGACACGCTGTCGATCATCGCCTACAAACAGCCGCTCACCCGCGCCGAGGTGGAGGAAATCCGCGGCGTCGATTCCAGCGGCGTGGTCAAAACCCTGCTGGAGAAAAAGATCATCGCCCCCGGCGGACGCAAGGACGTGCCGGGCAAGCCGATCATGTACAAGACCACGAAAAAATTTCTCGAATACTTCGGCCTGCGCGACCTGAGCGAACTGCCGACGCTGGAAGATTTCAGCGAAGAGATCGAAGGCGAGGACACGCCGCAGCAGGGTGAGTTGTCCTTTGGTTCCGGCGGTGGAGAAAATGGCTCCACTCCATCCGGAGACAGTGACGCCGATACCGAATCCGCCGCGACGGTTGACAGTGCGTCGGCGGATCCGGCAGAACCGCCGGTCGACAACGACCCCCAGGCCTGAGCGCAACCCTCTATAAGGATGCCCCGTCATGGCCATGCGTTTGCAGAAAATCATTGCCCAGTCCGGTGTGGCTTCACGCCGCGAGGCGGAGCGCTACATCGAAGAAGGTAAAGTCTCCGTCAACGGCATGGTCGTCACCAAGCAGGGCACGCTGGCTGATCCGGGCGCCGACCTCATTCACGTCAACGGCCGCCTCATTCCCCCACCGAAGGAAAAGACCTACATTCTCGTCAACAAGCCGCGCGGCTGCGTCACCACCACGAAAGACGAGAAGGACCGTCCGACGGTGATGGACCTGCTCAAGAAAATCCGCGTGCGCGTGTTTCCCGTCGGCCGCCTCGACTACAACACCGAGGGCGTTCTGCTGGTCACCAACGACGGCGAGATGGCGGATCAACTGCTCGATCCGAAAAATAAAATTCCGCGCACGTACCACGTGAAAGTCAGCGGCATTCCCACTGAAAAAACGCTGCGTAAACTGGAAAGAGGGGTGACGCTGGACGGCCGTCCCACGCTTCCCCTGAAGGCAAGTCTGCACCGCATCACGGGCAAAAACAGCTTTCTTGAATTACAATTGATCGAGGGCAAGAAGCACCACATCCGGCGTATCTGCGAGCTGGTGGGGCACGCGGTGATCAAGATCACGCGCATTGAGTTCGGGCCGTTGACCAACGACCAACTGCCGCCCGGCACGTTCCGCCCGCTGACCATTGCCGAAGTGAAGGCGCTTCGCCGGCTGGTGGCGAAAAAGAAATCGGAATCGAAACCGGAAACGCCGGCGCGGCCCGCTTCGCGAACGAAGACGCCGCGGACGAAATCCGCCAGGAGCGCAAACCGGAGAACCGGTCCGCCTGCGGTGAAATCGACGAAACGCACAAAACCCGCCCCCACCGGGAGGCGAAGAGGAAAGACATCGTGAACCCGTTTGGCGCATTCAAACACGCATGGATTTTGATATTGATGACGTGTGTTTTTGCCTGGGCTTGCTCCCCGGCCCACGCGCAGGACGTGGTGGACATTCCATCGATGGGTTACGAGGCGTTCGGCGACGCGGCGGTTCATAACGAGAATTACGTGGCCGGTCGCGACCGTGCGGTGAGGGAAGCTTTCCGCAATTCGCTCGATGAAGCTTTGCGGGACATGCTCGGCGCGACGGTATACAACCAGAATAAAAGCGCCCTCAAAAGCATGTACTCCAATCCGGAAGCGTACATTCAAAGTTACCGCTACCTGGAGGCCACTGACGATCTCATCGAGAAAGTCAGCCGCGTGAAGCTGGAGGTGATGTTTTTCAAGGAAGCGCTCAACAAGGAACTGAACACCCGCGGTGTGCTGGCGGCGCTGGTGAAACCGCGCACGGTACTGGTCCTGCTTAAAGAAAAGAGCCTCACCGCCGATACGGTTTACAGCTTCTGGGAGGCGATGCCCATCGCCGAGGTTTCCATGTATAAACACCTTGTGGCGAGGGACATCCAGGCCATCAAGCGTGAGAGCGTGCGCGACAAGATTCCGGAAACGCTGGTCCTGCGTGCGGTGAACGGCGACCTGCAGGCTTCGGTGGAGGTCGGGCTGAAAGCCGCCGCCGACGTGGTGGTGCTGGGTACGGCGCGGTCCACTCTGGTGAACGAAGACGCGGGCACCGGCACCAAAACCATTCAGGCAAACCTCAACGTGCGCGCCGTCTCCGCAACGCAGGGTGTGCTGATCGCCGCCAAAAGTGAGATTGCCACCGTCAAGGTGGAAAAGGATTTCGACGGCGAGCTGAAAGCGTTCGAGAAAGTCAGCGAAAACATGGTGCGGTTTCTGGCGGACGCGCTGAGCCGGTACTGGGGACCGGACAAAAAGAAAGTGGTTCAGCAGCAGGAGGACAACGATTTGCCTCCAGGCGATGAATTGGGCGGAGACGAAGAGCCGCCTCCTGTAGAGCCGCCGCCGACCCAACAGATCCCTTCCAACTTGCCGCCCATGATGGGCGACCTGTGATCGCATGGATGAAAAGGACAAGAAACTCCTCATAACCCTGCTGGTGAGCACCGTCGTCGCGCTGGTGTTTCTCTACTTCGTGCGGCGCGTGGTGACGCCGTTCTTCCTCGCCTTCGCCATCGCTTACCTGCTCGACCCACTGGTGGACCGGCTGGAATCCTGGAAACTCCAGCGCACGCCCGCGGTGGTGGTGCTGATCGTTTCATTTTTCATCGTCGTGCTGGTGGCAGGGATCGTGCTCATTCCCATTCTGCAGGTGCAGATCCAGAATCTTGCAGAAAACCTGCCGGACTACCTGACTGTCATCAAGAACTGGATTCAACCGTATCTGCAGGATTTGGCAGGCATCGACCGCGAACGCATCGGCGAGGTCCTGCACGACAGCATGCAGAAACTCGGCCGCGTGCCGCTGGAACTGCTGGGTACGGCGGGCGGCTGGGTGTGGGGATCGATCACCGGTTTCGTCAACACGCTCCTGTTCGTGGTCAACCTCGTCATCATCCCCGTCGCCATGTTTTACCTGCTTCGCGATTTCGACGTCATCGTTGAGAAACTCGGCAAGCTCATCCCGCCGCGCTTCTACAAACAGACGGCGCAGGTGGTGACGGAGATCGACGACGTGCTGTCGCAGTTCGTGCGCGGGCAAATGATGGTGGCGACGTTCATGGCCATCCTTTACAGCGTCGGCCTCTATTTCTGCGGTACGCCGTTGAGTCTTTTGATCGGTATCATGGCGGGCTACGCCAACCTGGTGCCCTACCTCGGCATCGTGGTGGGATTCATCCCGGCGGTGCTGTTGACGTTTCTGCAGACGCAGGACTGGGTGCCGCTGATCGGCGTGGTGGCGGTGTTCGGCGTGGTGCAGGCGATCGAGGGCTTCCTCATCACGCCTTACATCGTGGGCGACAAGGTCGGCCTGCACCCGGTGGCGATCATGGTGGCGGTGCTGATCGGCGCGGAACTGTTCGGCCTGTTGGGAATCCTGCTGGCGGTGCCGGTGGCGGCGATCCTGAACGTCCTCATCCGGCGCGGCGTGAAGGTGTATCGCGAATCGGCCGCGTTCACCTGACCGTCTTCACACGTATTCGTAACGCATGGTGCGTCTCTGCGGCGTGTAGCCGCTGTCGGTGATGAGCCTGCGGATGGCTTCTTCGTCGAGGTGGTACACCGTGCCCGCGGCGGAGACGACGTTTTCCTCGAACATGGTGCTCCCCATGTCGTTGGCGCCGAAATAAAGCGCCATCTGCCCCACCTTCGGCCCCTGCGTCACCCACGACGACTGGATGTTCGGAATGTTGTCGAGGTAGATGCGTGAGACAGCCAGGGTCTTGAGGTATTCCCAGCCGCTGGTTTTCTTCGGACCGATTTCTTTCCGCAGGTCCGTGTTACCCGCCTGGAACGGCCACGGGATGAACGCGGTGAAGCCGCCGGATTTGTCCTGCTGTTCGCGCAGGCGGTCGAGATGCTCGATGCGTTCCGCGAGGGTCTCGACGTGACCGAACATCATCGTCGCGGTGGTCGGCAGGCCAAGGCGGTGGGCGATGTCCATCACTTCCAGCCACTGGTCGGTACTGCATTTTTTCGGACTGATGATGCGCCGCACGCGGTCCACCAGGATCTCCGCCCCGCCGCCGGGAATGGAGTCCAGCCCCGCCTTCTTCAGGCGCTCGATCGTTTCCTTTAAAGAGATTTTCGAAATCTT
The DNA here is from genome assembly GCF_000341545.2 of Nitrospina gracilis 3/211. Classification (NCBI taxonomy): domain Bacteria; kingdom Pseudomonadati; phylum Nitrospinota; class Nitrospinia; order Nitrospinales; family Nitrospinaceae; genus Nitrospina; species Nitrospina gracilis. The sequence continues at coordinate 286,220 of NZ_HG422173.1, read as the reverse complement.
GCTGGTGTGCACGATCTCCGGCGGCGACAGCGCGTGGATGTGGATGTCGAACCGCTCCTTGATGCGCGACAGCAGGTCCTCGAAGTATTCGATCCTGAGGTCCTTGTGGTGCCCGCCCTGCATGAGGATCTGCCGCCCGCCGTGTTGCAGGATTTCGTCGATCTTCTGCGCGATGGTCTCGAACGGCAGAACGTAGGAGTCTTCCGCATCTTCCTTGCGGTAGAACGCGCAGAACGAGCAGTCGGTGACGCACACGTTGGTGTAGTTGATGTTGCGGTCGATGATGTAGGTGACGGCGTTGTCGGCGTTCTTTCGGCGCTGGCGCGCGAGGCGCGTGGCGACGTTGCCCAGCAGGGTCAGGTCGTTCGCCTCGAACAGGGCGACGCCTTCGTCACGGGACAGGCGGTGGCCGTCCAGCGCTTTTTGCAGGATCGCTTCGGCTTGGGAATCGGATGCGGTGGTGTTTGCGTTCACAGTGTACAGGGTGTTATTTGAGCGAGACGGCGTGCAGGCCGTCGATGCCGAGGTCGTCCATGCGTTCTTCTTCGGTGACGAGAAAGATGTGGTAGCCGAACTTGCTCTGTATCGGCCCGCCCAGCTTGCCGACGGGCGTGGCCATGGCGGCGTCTTCCAGCTCCTTGGCGTTGGAATTATATTCGAGAAATCCCAGGTCGCCGCCCTTGTCGCGGGTGCCGCAGGCGCTGTACTTCTTCGCCATCTTGGCGAACATCTTGTTCAGCAGTTTGGGGTCGTCGATGTCCTTCAACCCTTCGAGCAGGGTGTTGGCCAGATCTTCAGTACTCAACAGTATGTGGCTGACACGAATGGATCGCATGTCTATTCTTCCTTCACAAATGCCGCCGGGCGCATCACGGACGGCAGTGGGAGATTAACCGAAATTGTACCCCTTTTGACGGAATTCACAAGAGGGAATGGGATGGCCGGGCCGAGCCCGATTCTGAACTATCGAAATGAGGCCGGAATTGCCCGATTCCCTTCGGAAAAGCCGTTGCGGGTGGCAGGCCGAAAACCTATAATCCAAAGCGGATCAACTGCCTGGGGGCCTGCTTTTATGGAATACGGATTTTTGCTGGCCGGGGGATTCCTCCTCGGTTGCCTGCACGCACTGGACGCCGACCACGTCGCCACCGTGTCGTCGCTTCTCCTCGACCGCCGCTCGTTGAAGCAGACGGTGCTCCTTGCCCTGCGTTGGGCGCTGGGCCACAGCCTGACGCTCCTCATGCTCGCCGGACTCATCACCCCGCTCCGCGAAGTGTTTGCGCAGGTGAACCTGGGCGTGATGGAACGCGTCGTCGGGCTGTCGATGATTTATCTTGCCGTGTGGCTGGCCCTGCGTGAAGTCCGGCACAAACGGGATGCGCACGTGGACGCAGGAGGTGTGCCGCAGCGGTCCGGCTGGGTGCTGTTCGGCATGGGGGTGTTGCACGGAACCGCGGGCTGGGCCGGGGTTCTGATCCTTGTGCCGGTGGCGTTGTTCCAGTTCCCGGCGGGAGTGATCGGTTACATCGCGCTGTTCTGCCTGGGGATGATTGTGACGATGTCCGTGTACGCCGCGATGGTGAACCGCGTCACCGCGTTCGAACACGTCGCCCGCCATTTGGGGAAAATCCGTTACGCCACCGCCGCCGTCACCCTCGCCATCGGCACGCGGTTGGTGATGGCGATGTGAGAAAAACGGTTTTTAATCAAGTTCAATTTCCATCATGAATGAAAAGTCTTTTTAGCTTGCCGTTTTCAAAGTATAAGCTTGCATCATAAAAAGAGTCACTCTACGATCTCTTGTGTAGTCAGTATGGTAATCCAAACTTTTTACTTCATTTAAATTGTTGATGGGCTTGGAGCTTTCTGGCCATCCGTAGATGCCAATAACTTTTTCTATGCTGTCTCCTAGGGAAATCCCTTTGCCTGTTTTAAGGGAATGTATGGTCTTGTAATTACTACACTCGCCCCATAAATCTTTATCTTTAGACAAATCATAACTGCAAACCAAATTGTCCTCGCATAAACTAAAAATTATGAAGGTATTTTCTTTTTCGCTGAAATAACAAACCCCCTCATCGCTAAGTACTGAAAGTCCCTCTCCATAAACAGATTTTAGTTCTTTTAAATAGCTTGTTCCCAATTCGATTCCTGTTATTTTGCGATCTACAAAGTCGGGATATATCGGGTTGTCTGCAAAAGAAGGGTTGGTGAACAGACAAGAGAAGGTAAACGAAACGATAAGGGCAAAAAGCGAGGTTTTGATCGATTTGAAGGTTGTTGGTTGCAAAACTTCATTGTCCTCAATGGTTGGAAAACCGCTCGACTTCGATTTCCGCTTCGTGCCGGCGCATGCGTGCGGCGTCGTGGAGCGCCTGCATGCGTAGAAGAAAATCCATTTTCACGTCGAATGCCTTTTCCAGCCGCAGGGCCATCTCCGGCGACAGCCCGGTTTTGCCGTTGACGAGGTCGGAGAGCGTGGCGCGGCGCACACCGAGGACTTCCGCCGCGCGGCTGATGGAAAGCTCCAGTGGGTCCAGCACCTGCCGCCGGACAAACTCGCCGGGATGCGAAGGCATCATTGCAATGCGTGCCATCAGTGGTAATCCTCCAGATTCAAATCGTGTATTTCGTCGTTTTCGACCCGGAATGTCATTCGCCAGTTTCCGGTCACCCACAGGCTCCACTCGCCTTTGCGGCCGCCCGTCAATTTATGCAGACGCCACCCCGGCAACCGGGGCAAATCGTGCAGGGTGTCCACCAGCATCAATGCGGTCAGGATGTCGCGGATTTTCTCCACCCGATCTGCGGGAAGGCCCTTGGCTTCATTACGTTCCAGGAATCGTTTTAGACCCCGATGCCGAATCGACCTGATCTGCATTTATTGAGTGTACGCCAAAAGCGTACACTTGTAAAGGCTGGCTGAAAGCAAGAATCCCCCTGGCCTCTTTTTAAAAGGGAGGGACTATGAAAAATACGCTTCCATCGCTTCGATCAACCCCGCGACGGTATAGTCGCTGGCGGTGAGGTGGACGGGCAGGCCGTGGTCCCGTGCGGTCTTGGCGGTGATGGGGCCGATGCAGGCGACAGTGACGCCCTTCAGATGATCCTTCACCTTATCGCCGACCAACTGCATGAAGTGCTTCACCGTGGACGAAGCGGTGAAGGTGAGGACGTGGATCGATCCTTCCTGCAAACGCGCAATGAGATCGGCGGCATCGGTGTCCGGCAATACCGTGCGGTACGCCGGGCAGACATCGACCTCGATCCCCATCCCGCGCAGTGTGTCCGGCAACGTCTCCCGCGCCACCGCGGCGCGCGGCAACAACAATCGTTTTCCCTTCAAGTCTGCTTTTCCCAGCGTTTCGATCAGCGACTCGGCGACGAATTTCTCCGGCACCGCCTCGACGGGGATGCCCAGGTCCGTCACCGCCTGTTCGGTTTTCGGCCCGATGGCGAACAGGCGCAGTCCCTTGAGGTCGCGGATGTCGCGTCCGGTATCCCGCAACCTCTGCATGAAACAGCGCACGCCGTTGGTGCTGGTGAAAATGAGCCCGTCGTAGTTTTCCAGTTCGCCCAGCGCACGGTCGAGCGGCTCCCAGCTTTCCGGCTCGAGGGTCTCGATCACTGGAAACAGGTACGGCTCGGCGCCGCGTTCGAGCAACGCCTGCGAGAAATCGTCGGCCTGTTCTTCGGCGCGGGTGATGACCACCGTCTTGCCGAACAGCGGCAGGGTCTCGAACCAGTCCATGTGCGGTTTCAGGTTCACCACCTCGCCGACGATGGTCAGCGCCGGCGGTTTGATCTCTTCTTTCTGCGCAATGGCGACGATGGTGTCGAGCGTGCCCGTCCAGGTTTTCTGCCGCGGCGTGGTGCCCCACTGGATGACGGCGATCGGCGTCTTCGGGTCCTTGCCGTACTTCATTAAATTTTCGCTGATGCGTTGCAGTTTGCGCGCGCCCATCAAAAACACCAGCGTGCCCGCGCGGCTGGCGATCTTTTCCCAGTCGATGTGGAGGTCTTCCTTGCCTTTTTCGTTGGAACCGGTGACGACGGAGATGGTGGAGGAGAAATCGCGGTGGGTGAGCGGGATGCCGGCGTAGGCACTGACGCCGGTGGAGGCCGTCACCCCCGGCACCACTTCAAACGGGACGCCTGCTTTTTGGAGGGCGACGCATTCCTCGCCGCCGCGCCCGAAAATAAACGGGTCGCCACCCTTGAGCCTGATGACGATGTTGCCCGCCTTTGCCTTCTCGATCAACATGGCGTTCATGGCGTCCTGCGAGAACGTCACCTGGCCTTCTTTTTTTCCGGCGTAGATGATCTCGGCGTGTTTCGGCGCAAAGGAGAGCAGGCGCGCGTTGGCGAGGTAGTCGTAGATGACGACATCGGCGCGTTCCAGCCACGCCTTGCCTTTCAGCGTGAACAGGCCGACGTCGCCGGGTCCGGCGCCGACGAGGATCACCTTGCCTTGATTGCGTTCTGCACTCATTGTGTTTTGCTTTCCATCAGGTTGGACAGCGTGGCGAACTCTTCCAGCGACAGCGTCTCGCCGCGGCGCGCCGGATCGATCCCGGCGTCCTCGATGCCCTGCCAGGTGAAATCGAAATGCTTTGCCAGGCTTTTGAGATTGTTCTTGAGCATCTTGCGTTTGTGGAAGAACGCCGCGTGCACGACGTGGAAAAACGTTTTGAGGTTGTCCACCTCCACCGGCGGTGCCGAGCGGGGGACGAGGCGGATCACCGACGAGTCCACCTTCGGCGGGGGATCGAAATTCTTTTTGCCGACTTCCATGATGCGTTCGACCTCGCAGTGAAACTGCGTGAACACGGTGAGCGAACCGTAGTCGCGGCTTCCCGGTTGCGCCACCAGCCGGTCCACCACCTCGCGTTGCAGCATGAGCGTCATGTTGGCGATGTGACTGCCGTAGTGGATGAGGCGTTTCAGGATCGGCATCGCCGCGTAGTACGGCAGGTTCGACACCACCTGGAAGCGCCCGCCCGCCTGGCTGTAATCGTACACCAGCGCGTCCCGCTGGTGCAGATCGAATTTGGGATTCGACTTGAACCGTTTGTTGAGCAGGTGGCAGAGCTTGGGGTCGATCTCAAGCGCAATCAGTTTGCCGCACCGTTCGAGCAGGAGACCGGTGAGGATGCCGGGGCCGGGGCCGATCTCGATCACCGTACCGCCGTCCTCGATCTGCGCGTGTGCCACGATCTCCTCCGCGATGGCGGGATCGGTGAGGAAATTCTGTCCGAGCGAGCGTTTTTTTCTCATGAGGCGGCGTGCGCGGTGGGGGAGAGTACCGCCGCCATGCGCAACGCTTCCACCAGGCTGTCGGCGGAGGCGATGCCCTGTCCCGCGATGTCGTACGCCGTGCCGTGATCGACCGAGGTGCGCAGGATGGGCAGGCCGAGCGTGATGTTCACGGCGGAACCCATCGACGCCATCTTGATCGGGATCATGCCCTGGTCGTGGTACATGGTGACCACCGCGTCGCACGGCGTTTTGTGAATGCGCCCGAACAACGCGTCGGCGGAGTGGGGTCCGGTGACATCCATGCCCTCGGCACGCAGAGTATCGAGCGCGGGCACAATGGCCGTCGCTTCCTCGTCGCCGAACACACCGCCGTCGCCACAGTGCGGGTTGAGTCCGGTCACCGCGATGCGCGGACGTTCGATACCGATCTGCGTCAGCCATTTGTGCGTGACGCGCAGGATGGTCTCGACGCGTTCTTTCGTGATGAGCGCTTTCACCTGCTCCAAGGGCACGTGCGTGGTGGCGAGCACCACGCGCAGGTTGCCGCCCGCCAGCATCAGCCCCACGTGCTCGGTGCGGGTGAAGTCGGCGAGCATTTCCGTGTGACCGGGGTAAAGATGCCCGGCGAGGTGAATGGCTTCTTTATTGATAGGTGCGGTGGTGATGGCGTGGACTTCATTCGCGACCGCGAGATCGACGGCCTTGCGGATGGCCTCCACCGCCGCCCGGCCGCTTTGTGCCGACGGTCGGGCCATCGGCAGATCGGCGGGTACGTGGGCGCAGTCGAGCACGTCGAGTTGATTTGCTTCAAAGCGTGCGTCTTTCGGACAGGTGACTTTATGAACGGTGACCGCCGGGTTGTATTGTTGGAGGTGACGTTCGACGGACGCCGCGTCGCCGATCACCAACGGACGGCAGAAATCGAGCACGCGGCCCGGCAGGGCCTTGGCGATGATTTCGGGACCGATCCCGGCGGGATCGCCCAGCGTGACGGCAATGAGAGGGCGTGTTTCCAAGTCAATGAATCCTTCCAGGACGGTGTGCTTTAAATAAGAGGAGTGGGAATAAAGCAAACACGGCCCGGGGGCCCGGGCCGCGGCTTTTTGTATTACTTGATCTTCTTGATCGACGCTTTCTTCCCGTTCGGCAGACGCGGTCCGCCTTCCAGAATTTCGCGGCTCACCGCGCTTTCATACTCCTTGAAGTTTTCGACGAACTGGGCGGCAAGTTCGCGCGCCTTCTCATCGTACGCCTTCGGGTTCTTCCAAGTGTTGCGCGGATTCAACACCTCCGCCGGAACATCCGGACAGGATGTGGGCACGTGGATACCGAAGATCGGGTCCGGCCGCGTCTCCACACTGCTCAGCTTGCCGTCGAGGATGGCGTTGATCATCGCGCGCGTGTGCGCGATGGACATGCGCTCGCCGACGCCGTAAGGTCCCCCGGTCCAGCCGGTGTTCACCAGCCAGCAGTGGACGTGATGGTCGGCGATGCGCTGGCCGAGCAGGTTGGCGTACACCGACGGGTGCAGGACCATGAACGGCGCGCCGAAACAGGTGCTGAACACGGCGGTGGGCTCTCGGCTCATGCCGCGCTCGGTGCCCGCAACTTTCGCCGTGTAACCGGAGATGAAGTGGTACATCGCCTGCTCCGGCGTGAGTTTGGCGACAGGCGGCATGATGCCGTAGGCGTCGCAGGTCAGCATGATGACGTTTTTCGGATGGCCGCCGCGTCGGTCTTCCACCGTGTGCGCGATGTGGGTCAGCGGGTACGCCGCGCGGGTGTTCTCCGTCAGGCTGGCGTCGTCCAGATCCAGCCGCCGCGTGGTCGGGTCCATCACCACGTTTTCCAGAATGGTGCCGAAGCGCCGCGTGCATTCGTGAATATCCGGCTCCGCTTTCGGGTTCAGGCGGATGGCCTTGGCGTAACAGCCGCCCTCGAAGTTGAACACCCCTTCCTGGCTCCAGCCGTGCTCGTCGTCGCCGATCAGCTTGCGGTGCGGATCGGTGGACAGCGTGGTTTTGCCGGTTCCCGACAGGCCGAAGAAAATGGCGGTGTCGTTGTCTTCGCCCATGTTCGCGGAGCAGTGCATCGACAGCACCTTGTGACGGTGCGGAAGCAGGTAGTTCAGTACGGAAAAGATGGACTTCTTGATCTCGCCCGCGTAGTGCGTTCCGCCGATCAGGATCAACTGCTTGCTGAAGTCGATGATGATGAACGTTTCCGAGTTGGTGCCGTCGATCTTCGGCACGGCCTTGAAATTGGGCACGCCGATGATGGTGAACGCCGGGCTGTGGTTCTCCAGTTTCAGGCGGTCCTTGATCTGGATGAACATGTTGCGCGCGAACAGGCTCTGCCACGCGTATTCGGTGATGACCCGGATGTGGAGCTGGTATTTTGGGTCCGACCCGGCCATGCAGTCCTGCACGTAAACGTTTTTGCCCTGCAGGTAGGCGAGGACGCGCTCGTAAAGGGAGTCGAACTTGTCCATGGCAAACGGTTCGTTGACCTTGCCCCACCAGACGTTTTCCTGGCTGGACGGCTCCTGCACGATGAACCGGTCATTGGGCGAACGGCCGGTGTGCTCGCCGGTGGTCACCACCACGGGTCCGAGGTGAGACAGGTGCCCTTCCTGGTTCCGGATGATGTGCTCGTACAGCTCCGGCGTGCTCAGGTTCCAGAAGCTCTGTTTCACGTTGCGGATTCCGTGGTGCTCCAATCCGACTTTATGTTTCAATATTTTCTGCGCCATTATGGTTCACTCCCTTGTTGTAAGTGAGTAAAGGTTGGGTTTGAGGAAATTCACCGTTCGGAAGTGCTGGAACGGACGGATTTCATAGGGAAAATTGGGAATTTTTAAATTCTTCTCATGGTATCATAGAGGCGGATCAAAGAAAAATTTTTGTAAAAAATGATCCAATCGGGCAAATTTTGGAAAAAAATTCCCCTGTAACGCCTCTCTATTCTGTCCGGGCTATGAGTTCCCAACCGACGAAAAATCAGGGATCGGGCGAGGATTTGAAGGTGCTGGCCCACGCCCGCAGCCGGTACAACGACATCTTCGTCATCCAGAGCGGGACGCACCGGGAAATGTGGTTCCGGGGCAACGGCGACTTTTTCCTGCAAAGCCGCATCGACCCCGCCCGGCCCCAGGACCTGGTGCTGGTGTATTCGCGGTTGACCATGGCGGCCCTGCTGTTCCGGCCGCCCCTCAAGCGGGTGCTCGTTATCGGGCAGGGCGGCGGCGTGCTGCCTGCGGCGCTGGCGCGCTGGTTCCCGGGTTTGATTATCGACGTTGTGGAGATCGACGCCAAGGTCACGGCCCTGTGCCAGCGATTCTTTTTTCCGCTCGACCAGAAAGGCGTGACGGTGCACACCGAGGATGGGCGCAGTTTTCTGGAGCGCACGCAGGGGAAGCTTCTTTACGATCTGGTGATCCTCGACGCGTTCAAAAGCGGGTCGATCCCGTTTCACCTGAAGACAGTGGAGTTTTATGAACGTATCCGCGGTGTGCTGTCACCGGACGGGGTGGTGGCGACGAATCTGTACGGGCCGAGCAACGAGCACAAACCTTCCGACTGGAAAACCTTGACCGCCGTGTTCGAACACCTGTATTTTTTCGAGGACGAAGAAGGCCGCGCCACGGTGGCGGTGGGCACCCGTGATAAATCCCGGATGACCGCCGACGTCCTGAAAAAACGCGCGGCGGCGTATCCCCGGCCTCCGGGCATGAACCTGGACCTGGTCCACCTGGCCGAACGGTGGGTGGAACCCGACTTCACATCGCCATCGGCACGGGTGTTCGTGGATGCCATCCAGGGAAGCGACCTCAAACGCATCATCGACAACAACAACCGGCTCGACCCCGTGGGCAAGGTTCCCTACACGCTGGTCAACTTGCATTGACCCGCTCCGGACCGTTGCGCTGGGTGCGGTTCTCGGCGACAATACGGGAACTCATCATCAATCGTTAAACATTCCTATCAGGAGGTGGCGTCGCTATGATCGACGAGTTGAAAAAGCAGCATCGCGAACAGGTGAAACGGATCGAGCGGATCAGGGGGTTTCTTTGACGTCGATGACAAACTGAAAGAAATCGAAGACCTCGACGCCAAAACCGGCGCGCCCGATTTCTGGAACGACAACGAAGCCGCGCAGAAAATCCTGCAACGCCGCGCCTCCCTCCAGCGCACCGTCAAGGTGTACCAGGACCTCATCAAGCAAAGCGAAGACCTCGACGCCATGCTCGACCTGATGGAAGAGGAGAAAGATCCGTCCATGGAAGGCGAGGGGCAGACCCTGGTGAACGACCTCGAGCAGGCGCTCACCGAAGCCGAACTCAAGGCGATGCTCTCCGGCGACAACGACGGCAACAACGCCCTCCTCAACATCAACTCCGGCGCCGGCGGCACCGAGTCGCAGGACTGGGCGCAGATGTTGCTGCGCATGTACCTGCGCTGGGGCGACCGCAACGGCTACAAATCCGAAGTGCTCGACATGCAGTACGGCGAGGAAGCGGGCATCAAAAGCGCCACGGTGAACTTCGTCGGCGATTACGCTTACGGATACCTCAAAGCCGAGATCGGCGTGCACCGCCTCGTGCGTATTTCCCCTTACGACGCCAACAAGCGGCGGCACACCTCGTTTGCGTCGGTGTTCGTTTTCCCGGAAGTGGCGGAGGACATCGACGTGGAAGTGAAAGACGACGATCTCAAGATCGACGTGTACCGCGCGTCGGGTCCGGGCGGGCAGGGCGTCAACACCACCGACTCCGCGGTTCGCATCACGCACATGCCCACGGGCATCGTGGTGCAGTGCCAGAACGAACGCTCGCAGCACAAGAACAAGGCGTCGGCGATGAAGGTGCTGAAGTCCAGGCTGTACGAAATCGAGCTTGAAAAACAGGAAGAGGAAAAACGCAATCTCGAAAAAGGCAAGAAGAAGATCGAGTGGGGAAGCCAGATCCGTTCCTACGTCCTGCATCCGTACCAGCTGGTCAAGGACCTGCGCACGCAGGTGGAGATGGGGGATGTGGAATCGGTGCTCGACGGCGACCTCAATCGCTTCATCGAAGCCTTCCTCATGAACGAAAAGGCGTCGGCGTGACCGATACCCCCTTCAGGGAAAAGGGGGAGTGAAAATATGAAACCCATATTGCATCCATCGCTGGTGAACGATCCGCTGGGCGACCCGGGCCTGTTCGTTCGCTTTTTGTATGAAAAGCGCGCGCTGCTGTTCGATCTGGGCGAAATTCACCGCATCGCCAATGTCGATCTGCTGAAAGTGAGCCACGTGTTCGTCAGCCACACGCACATCGACCACTTCATCGGCTTCGATCGGCTGCTCCGCATCGCCTTCGGCCGCGGCCACACGCTCCGCCTGTTCGGGCCGGAACACTTCATCGCCAACGTCGAGGGCAAGCTGGCGGGCTTCACCTGGAACCTGGTGGACCGCTACGAGGAGTCGATCGACATCGAAGTCACCGAAGTGCACCCCGATCAATTGAAGGTCGCAACCTTCCGCGCCATCGACCGCTTCCGGCGCAGTAATGAAACAACGCGCCCGTATGAAAACCGCGTCATCTGGCAGGAACCCGGGTTCACCGTGCAGGCGTCGATCCTGGAACACCGCGTGCCGTGCCTCGGTTTTGCGCTGAAAGAATCGAAACACCTCAACATCAACAAGGACCGGCTGGAGCAGATGGGCTTCACCCCCGGCAAGTGGTTGAACCAGCTCAAACAGGCCGTTCTCGAAGGCCGGCCGGAGGACACGCCGATCGAGGTGCCCACCGGACCCCGTGGCCACGCCACGCCGGAGAAGCGCACGCTGGGCGAACTCCAGCGTGAGCTGGTGACGGTTACGGAAGGACAGAAGATCGCCTACGTCGTTGATACCGTGTACAACCCGGAAAATGCGGAGCGCATCGTCGAACTCATCAAAGATGCCGACGTGTTTTACTGCGAGTCGCCGTTCATCGCGGAAGAAGAAGAGCGCGCGCGTGAGCGCTGTCACCTGACGTCCAGGCAGGCGGGGCTCCTCGCCCGCGCGGGAGGAGTGAGGGAGTTGCGTACCTTCCATTTCTCACCGCGCCACACCGACGCCGTCGAGCAACTCCAGAAGGAAGCGCAGGACGCGTTTCTGGGTCAGTGACCGTTCCCCGGTCATCCTTCCTTTTTGTTTTGAATCAACGAAGCAGGGACTGGTACAGGTGGAGGGTTCGCTGGGTGATGTGGTTCCAGCCAAAGTGGTCACGCACCTGCGCGCGGATGCGGTCGCGGAACGCCTGCCGGGTCTCGGCGTTCGACAGTTTCATGATGCGGTCGCCGATGGTGTCCGGGTCGGCAGGCACGACGAATCCGGTCTCCCCCGAAACAACCAGGTCCTGCGTGAGTCCGGCGGGAGTGGAGACGATGGGCAGTCCGTACGCCGCCGCCTCCAGCAGGGGCAGGCCCAGTGTTTCGTGGCCGACGGGATACACGAACACGTCGGCGGCGCGGTAGAGCTGATCTAGATCTTCCCTTTCGTTGGCACGGTGGATGTGCAAACGATCCTCCACGCCCAGCACCTTGCCCAGTTTTTTGATCGACTCGACGTAGGCGTCGGCCCCGGGAGTGGGATCACCCCATTCCGCGAGGTCGATGGCAAACGGCACGGTGAGGTTCCTCGCCGCGCGCAGGATGAGTTCCAGCCGCCGGTTCGGGTGAAACTCTCCGACGTATAGCAGGCGGAGCGCGTTCCGCGTAGCCGGTGCGGGCGGCGGCGGGTGGATCACGTCGATTCCCGGTGGAATGATGTGAAGCCGTTCTGCATCCACCCCGATCTGCCGTGCTTCATCGTATTCCCCTTTCGATCCCACCACCACCGCGTCGGCGCGGCGGATCGCCGTCTTCAACGTCAACAGATCATGCAGGCGCGGCGGAAAGCCGTCCTTGTGCCCCGACCCAGGCAGGAGCGTGCCGTGGGTGCTGATGACGCATTTTTTCTCTTTAAAAGGGCAAAAAAAAAGCGGTGTCGGTGAGGAAGCTGCGGAACCCGTGCGCGTGGAGCAGGTCGAAGCGGCGCAGGTAACCGATGGCGCCCAGGCTGAATCCGTAACCCATCATGCCTGCCTGCACGGGAAGGCGGCGGATGGCCACGCCATCGACGATTTCCTTTTCCGGCAGATGCGGATCGGTGTGCAGATAGGTGGTGAGGATCGGCGAGGGCACGCCCTGCTTTTCCAGGTGACGCGACAACTCCCAAGCCTGACGGGAGGCGTCGTCCGCTTCCGGGAGGAAGGTTTGCAGGGTTCTCAGAATTCTCAAAGTTCAACCGGGAGAGGAGGGTTGAAAGCAAGGATGTGCACTGCCGGCATTCTACCGCAGGGGGCGGGGGCTGTAAACGGGCGAAAAAAAAGGAAGGGGCCGAAGACCCGGCGGGGACAGGGTGAACCGGGTCAACGGCCCCAGGTGGCCTCTCATCTCCAGTTTAGGGAAACTTGGAAAGGGAGATTACACTGCCTGAGGGGCCAATTCGTGTTTCGACCGGGCGCGCAGGGCTTTCTTCCGGCCCTGCGAGGCCTGGCGCACGCGCTGCGCCATCGTTTTCAGGATCAACATCAGAGCCTGCGGATTCTGCCGCACGGTGCGGAGCATCTCTTCCTTGGAAACGATGGCCACCACGCCGTCTTTCAGGGCGCGGACCGTGGCGTTGCGCGGGCGGCTTTCGATGACGCCCAGTTCGCCGAAAATGTCGTCGGGTCGCAGAACGTCAATGACCTCCACGCGGCCGTCCCGGTTGTAACGGGACACTTCAAACTCGCCTTTCTCGACCACGAAGATGAAGTCGCTTTGACTGCCTTCGCGGAAAAGAATCTGGCCTTCTCTTAGATATTGCCGGGTTTTCATGGTTTGAGTCTCCATACCAAATAGTCAGGTTGTACCAGTAAAACAGCAATTACCTTGCCAACCGGAGACTTAGAAAGACCAAAAATGAAGACATGTTGATAAATGGCCACTTAAAAGCAGGCGGCTGGCCACGAAAGTGCATATTCAGGCCCCCTATATGTATGATTTAAGATAAATATTATAAAAAATTTATAAAAATAGTTAAATTTTTAATGGCTCATGCATGGATGGGAGGTGCTGATTTGAATGGAGGAAATCGATGGGCTGGGAGGGGGGAAGGGGATTCAGTCTTTCAGCTCCCGGTTGATTTGCAGGATCATCTCGTTGAGGCGCCCGAAAAAGTGTTTATTGAAGTTCAGGGTCAGGCGGGGCAGGTTGGGCGCTTCCCCGGCACTCACCTCTTCCGGCAGGGCCTCGGATTTCTGGATCTCGCCGCGCAGGAGGATGTCCTTGTACTCGACGTTGAGGTCCTTGACCAGCGAGTCGGGGATGGGTTTGATGAAGCGCAGGACGGTGATATCGTGAACGTAGCGAAAGGAATGGTACACCGTGTAGTAGTCGAGGATGTAGTCGACCCCTTCCTCGACGGTTTTGACAATTTTGAACAGGCTCAGGTCGGCTTCCGAGATATAGCCGTTGTCGAGCAGCTCGTTCTGCACATAGGCTTCCCAGCGTTGCCAGTAGGTGTCGTCCTCCGCGTCGGCCAGCACGATGGGCCGGGGTTCGGTTTTTCCGGTCTGGAACAGGGTGAGGTTTTCGAAACCTTCATCGAGGGTGCCGAATCCGCCGGGAAACAACACGGTGGCGTCGGATTCCTTGATGAAAAACAGCTTGCGGGTGAAGAAGTATTTGAACGACATCAGTTTCGGGTCGCCGTGGATGTGGCGATTGGCGCGCTGTTCGAAGGGCAGGTCGATGTTGATGCCGAAACTGCGATCGGGTCCGGCCCCGGCGTTGGCCGCCTCCATGATGCCGCCGCCCGCTCCGGTGATGATCATCATCCCCCGGTCGGCCAGTTGTTCGGCGAAGTCCCGTGCCATCAGGTAGTTGGGGTCTGTGTGGGAAGTGCGTGCGGAACCGAAGATGACCGCCTTGCGGGAATCGCGGTAATCCTCGAAAACGCGAAAGGCGTGACGCAACTCCTTTAATGTGGTATTCATGAGTTTGTAATCGCCCCGGTCCTGGTGTTCCATCCCGACCTTGATCACTGTCGTCAGCATTTCGCGGAACAGGTCGCGCAGGGAAGGATCGGTGCAGAATTCCTGCAGTTGGGCAATCAACTCCTCGGCTTTGGGGTCTCCTACGCTATAATGGTTCTTGGACATCCACGAACTCCAGCAACCGGACGCACCCGGTCAACCGCAATGAAAAAAGAGGAAATACCTTATCATGAATGATTCTCGCAAGGAATCTGAAAAGGAAGAAACGGGCATGAGCGATGCCAACACCAAGATCCTTTTGTACTCGATCATTGGTATGCTGGCGCTGGGGTTCCTGGCGGTGATGTTCGTCATCGTTCCCTGGTTGTTGCACGATGACTCCCCGTCCTGGAAACAGATTTTGATTGATGATTCCATTGTGCTCGTCACCATCGCGATGTTCGTTTACGGTTTTTACATGAACACGAAGATCCATTGACCCCGTCCCCGCCGCATTCCTTGCCTGCGGCCTGCAACCTGTTCAACCCAATTCAAAATCACGGAGCAAGCAACATGGCCAAATCCTGTTCGTTTGATATTGTGTCCGAAGTGGACCTGAGTGAAGTGCGCAACGCCGTCAACCAGGCGATGATGGAAATCCGCCAGCGGTTCGATTTCAAAAACAGCAAGAGCAACGTAGAGCTGGAAGAAAAAGAAAATCGGCTGGTGTTGGTCTCCGACGATGAGATCAAGCTGAAGTCCGTCGTCGACATCCTGCAGGGCAAGCTGATCAAGCGCAAGGTGCCGATCAAGGCGCTCGACTACGGCAAGGTGGAAGCGGCGGCAGGCGACACCGTGCGCCAGTACGTTGTCCTGCAACAGGGCATCCCGCAGGACAAGGGTAAGGAGATCGTCAAGTTCATCAAAGGTCTCAAGGTGAAGGTGCAGGGACAGGTGATGGACGATCAGGTGCGCGTGACGGGCAAGAGCCGCGACGACCTGCAGGAAGTGATCGCAGAGCTCAAGGCGAAGGATTTCGACATCGCCATGTCATTCACCAATTACCGGTGAGGTTTTGACCGGAAGCAGGTCGGGACGCCGGAGCCGCATCACCAACACCCCCAGGATTGCCAGCGTCAACACCGTACCGCACAATCCCAGCACCCCCTCGCCGATGTAAAACGTCACCGCCAGGTTGAACAGCAACACCCCGAAGTAGAGTGCCGGTCCCAGCAGCGCCTGGTACGGTACCTCGCGCTGGCCCGCGTCGCGGAATCCCGGCCGGCTTTCCAGCCAGCGGTTCACGCGTGTGAACGTGAAGAGGATCGCCGCCCCGGTGATCACCCAGCCACCGAAGTTGGTCAGCGGAATGTTGAAGTACTCCCCCTCCTCCTGGTACGTGTAGATCTTGCCAAGAAACCAGCGGTCGCCGCGAAACGCGACGGGATCGATCACCACGTCCATCAGCATGAACAGCACCGCTCCGGAAAACACCACCTTCAACGAATGATGTACCTTTGATGTGTCGCCGAAACGGATGTCCCAGCCGTTTCGCTTGAGCGGTGCAAAAAGGAACAACGCCATGGTGTAAGCGACGTAGGTCAGGAACGAATACGACAGCGAATCCATGAACGGCACGTTGGCAATCCACAATTCCTGGTCGCGGGTGGTGTCGATGTAACTGTAGTAACCGTAGGGGAAACCGTTGCGCGTCGAAGAATATTCACTGAGAAAGGCGATGCAATAGGCAATGACCGTGAACAACGCCGCGCGTTTGGCGCCGAAGTGCCAGACCGCGAGCGTCAGGTAGATCGCGAGGAAGACAAACACGTAGGGCCGGAGCAGGACCGTCCCGATCAGCAGGTTGAAAGTTTCCATATCAGGTCGTGTGGGTGCAGATTCAGCGGGCGAGCCCGTGTTCGCGCATCCAGTGAACGGCGTCGCTCAACGCCTGTTTCACCGGGTTCTGCGGCAGCCCCAGTTCCCGGACCGCCTTCGAAGCATCAAAGTACATGTGATATTTCGCCATCTTGACGCCGCCCAGCGGCACGGCCGGCGGCTTGTGCGTGATGACGTTCGACACCGCGTCGCACACCCACCCCGCCGTGTACGCCACCCAGTAAGGCATCTGCACTTTCGGTGCGGGAATGCCGGTGATCTTCGACAGCGTGTCGAGAATTTCCTTGAGCGACATGTTGCGGTTGCCCAGGATATAACGTTCGCCCACCTTGCCGCGTTCTTCCGCCAGCAGGTGGCCGCGCGCGCAGTCGCGCACGTCGATCAGGTTCAGTCCGGTATCGAGGTAGGCCGGCATGTTCCCGTTCAGGAAATCCTGGATCACCTTGCCCGTCGGCGTGGGTTTGATGTCGCGCGGTCCCACCGGTGCACTGGGGTTGACGATGACCACCGGCAGACCGTTCTGTGCAAACTCCAGCGCCACCTGTTCCGCTTCCCACTTCGACCGCTTGTAATCGTTGCAGAGGGTGGCTTCGTTGAACGGAGTGGTTTCGTCGCCGGGTGTTCCGTTGCCGGTGAGGCCGATGCAGCCGACGGTGCTGGTGTACACGATGCGTTGGAGGTCCGCCTGCCGGGCGGCATCCAGGATGTTGCGCGTGCCGGTGACGTTGATGTCGTACACCATCTTGCGGTCGCGGCTCCACAGGCTGTAATAGGCGGCTGCGTGATAGAGCGTGTCGCACTTGTCGAGCGCGCGTGCCAGGGAATCCGGATCGCGCAGGTCGCCGTGCACGACTTCCACGTCGAGTCCGGAAAGGTTGCGCAGGTCCGAGCCCTGCCGCACCAGCACCTTCACCGTGCGGCCGGACAGGATCAACTCGCGCGCGATCGCCGAGCCGAGAAACCCTGTAGTTCCTGTTACCAGTGTTTTCATTTTGGATTTGAAGTGGTCACGCAGATTATGGAGGTTCCCCTTCCTCTCATGAAAGGGCAGGGGGTGGTTCTGCAATGCCTCTTTTTAAAAGAACACCTCGACATCCGCCTCATCGCGCAACTTGGAAACCAGCTTGTCCTTTTCTTTTTTACTTCTTCTTTCAGCAGGTGGTTCAGCAGATCCGTCTTCACCTGGTCGAGCGGCACCACTTCCTCCGGGAGCGCCGCATCCAGGCGCAGGATGTGGAATCCGTACTCACTGCGCACGATCCCGGACGTCTGCCCCGGTTTTAATTTGGAGACGACCTCGTAAATTTCTTCCGGCATCTCGTGCTGGGCCATGGTACCCCATTTGCCGCCGTTCTGGCGCGTTTCTTCATGCTCGGAATATTCTTTGGCGACGTCTTCAAACTGCTTGCCGGATTTGATTTCATTCAACGCGTTTTCAATTTTATTGCGCGCGTCGGTTTCCACCATGCCCTGGAGTTTGTGAAAACGCTCCTGGAGTTTCGGGTCTTCCGGTTCATTTTTCTTCAGGGCGGCGGTGAAAATGTGTGAAAACTCCCAGCGCGGCGGTTGCAGGAACTGTTCCCGGTTTTCCTCGTAAAATGTTTTCACGGCCGCATCCGAGACATTGGCTTTGGGCGCGAGCCGGGTACGCGTGACCTGTTCTTCCACCAACTGACGTTCGATACTGGTCTGCAGGAGGCCCTCGTTCAGCCCCTGCACGTGGAGCGCGCGTTTGAATAATTCTTCCGACGGAAACTGGCTTTGGATTTTTTGAATCTCACCCTGCACGGTCTTTTCATCGACGGTGATCCCCCACGCCTTCGCTTTCTGGAACAGCAGTTCCTGTCCGATCAGGTTGTCGAGGGCTTCTTTGGAGTACTCGGCTTCCTGCTTTGGGCTCACGCGGTGGCCCTGCTGCTGGTGAAACATCTTGTACATCTGCACCTGGCTGACCAGCATGGTGCCGGGGATTTCCTTGCCGTTGACGGTGGCCACGATGGGCGGCACGAGGCGCCCGTTGATTTCCATGCGCGCCTCTTCAGGCGCATGGCTGTCCGCCACCTGAGCGATGGACACGTGGGGCCACAAAAGCAGAGCCGCAAGCAGAAGAGGGAGCAGAAGTCTGGAAGGGGTCTTGAAGTGCATGTCAATTCCTTGGAGGTTGATGAATGAACAATGTGCGAAACGGGCCTCGGCGGCATTCAGGCCGCGGCTTGGCCCGGTCCCGGCGGCACGACCGATTCTGTGTTGAAAATCGTGAAGGGACGGGCAGGGCGGATCGCCCGTTCCGAGGTTGCGCGGGTTTACCTGCGTGCAGGATCCGGCGCAACGGGTTTTCGGCTGCCACTCGGGGTGGCTTGAAAGAGCATGGACTCCATTATAGGCCGTTTGGACGCTTCTGTAAAACGGTGCCCCGACCGGGCAAAAAAAATCCCCCGGGCGAAACCGCCCGGGGGATGATGATGCGAGGTTGAAGAACGATCAGAACTTCAGGTCCAGCTGAACGTAACCCCAGTTGGCGGAACCGTCAACAATTCCGCCCTGTCCTGCAGACCGGGATACACGCGGGTTGACCAGGATGAAACCCGGGTCCGCCCAGTAGTTGGAATACCCAGCCGTCATGGTCAGGTTCGAGCTGTACTTGTGGACGAAGGTGATGTCCAGCTCGCGTCCCAGATCGATGTTTTCAGCCGGGGTTTTAAAGTAGTGAAAGTCCGCTTTCACGGTCCAGTTGGCCGCGGGCTTCATCGACGTTTTGATGGCGATGTCCTCGAGGCCGAGGTACGACGTGTCACCACCGGTCGCGTTCAGGTACGTGTCCATGTACCCGTAGAACTTGTGACCGGTGTCGTACAGGGTGTCAAAGGTACCCCAGATGCCGTCCTGAATGTCCTCGGAGTCCGTACCGGAGAGCCGGTCGTACCACAGGGTGACGGAAGGGGTCCACATGACGTTCTTGAAGGTCTTGCCGAGACGGGCGCCGATCATATACGCGCGGCGGTCAACACCGGAGCCACCGCCCTTTGTGTAGGCGGCCAGGTTTGCGGCGGAAACCACTTTTCCCGTAGCCGGCATGGTCGTCGCGATGCCTTCCGCGCGGCCACCCTGGAAGTAACCTTCAAACCGGTAGTCGAAACCACCGGCGTTGCCGGCGATGCGACCACCCACGGTGATCATCTCGTTGTCCGGGTTGCCGGCAGACGTGCCGGAACCGTTCCAGGAGTTGTCCACCGTGATGACCAGGTACGGAGAAATCACCGCGTTCGGAACCATGGTCTTGATGTTGCCCCAGAACACGTGGTCTTCCCGGTCACAGTTGTCACTCAGGTCGCCAGCGCCGAATCCGGTGCCACGGCCACAAGTACCCTGACCCAGCAGGCCGCCTGGGCCGGCACCACCGAGGTTGATCGGTGCGCCGGCGCTGTTGCCACCTACAGCAAACGGTACGGAACCATTCGCTTCAATGGCCTTGATGAAAATATACGAAAACATGTTGTCGCCATGGTGGTGATCCAGGCGAATCGCATCCGCGGACTGAGCGCCCGTGGTCCAGCCGGTGTTGCCGAACAGGCGGTGTCCGTCCAGAACGACTTCCTGCCGACCGATTTTCAGGTCAGCGGGCATGCCGAAAAAGTCCTGTACGGTGAAATATGCCTGGTGGAGACCGACATCAACGAGTCCGTCGGCAGGAACTGCGGCATTGCGGGGTCCGGGAGCGGGACCGGGGATGAGACCGCCGGTGCCGGCACCGTAAACGCCACGGGCCTGGAACTGGATGAACGCCCCGATTTTGTCATCGATGTTGACGTCGGCGTTCAGTCGAATGCGTGTCAGGAAAAAATGGGTGGGATCGGTTTTCTTGTCGAAATCGTTTTGCTCAAAAATCTCGTATCGGGGTCGCATTTGACCGCCGAACTTGACACTTGCCGCCTGGGCGACCATGACGCCGGCCAGTAAAACGGCCACCGCCGCCGCGCCTGCGGCTAAAAGTTTCCTTTTCATGCTTACCTCCTCCAAGTAAGGAAAATGGAACTTATTTGACTCTAGGTATCAACGCTTATATGGGAAGCTCCTTGACCTTGAGCGAACTTTTCTCGGGTATTGCGGGGTGGGGTCCTCCTCTTTTGAATGGTTGGTCTGTGGGATCACTTCCAGTCATAGACGAACAACGTCGTCATTTTTTCGTCCCGGAAGAGGCCGCCCTTGTCGGCCACGGTGGCTACGTGGACTTGTTGTCTGCGGGAGTCCTTCGTACCCACCACCTGAAATGCGGCCAGGTATCCCTTCTGTTTATTTGTTTCAAACACCGTCTCCAACCCCTCCTTGTTGACGGCGATGAAAGCCAGACTGCTGCTGTTGATTACGACGAGTTCTGACAGCCAGTTGCCGCCGAACCGATGGTTTTTCGGTACCAACAGGAAGCGCTGGTTCCTTTTTTGGACCGGGACCAGCCTGCCTTTGTATCGGACGGGCCTGGGAACGTAAGGATCTGTAAAGTCAACATAAGGTTGGTCTTTCAGCCCCACTTCGATCTGCCGCGGGTCGTGTCCGTAGTAATCCTCTGATTTTACTAGCAGTTTTCCATCGGTCGAATATACCCTTAAATTGTAATTGTTGTCAAGGACAATTATTTCAATGGATTTGTCGAAATTCGTGTCCTCCAAAGTCACTCCGTAGAGGGTCGTTTGCTGGTTCAAAAACCGCTCAAAGCCCAGCTTTGCACCTTCCTTGTAGGTATTATTCCTATAAACCATTGTGTGGACTTCCGACCCGAATGGTTCCTCGACTCCGGGCCGCTGGGTGAGGAGGCGCGGGACTCCCTTGTAGGAACGGATCACCCGGAAATAGCGGTTGAGGCCGGTGGCGATTTTCTCGAATCGGGTCTGGCCCGGCACCTGTTCGAGGATGAAGCTCTCCAGCTGTTGCCCCACCTGGTTGGTGACAAAGATTTCGGCGCGGCCGTTGCCGTTGATGTCCGCCACGTCCACGGTGAGGAACCGGTTGAACTCCGCCGACACGCGGATGGTGCCGATTTTCTCGTACTGTCCTTTGACGAAGCGGTAGATCATCACCCGGTTGCGGTCGATGAACACGAACTCCGGCTCGCCGTCACCGTCGAGGTCGCCCACATCCATGTCCGCCAGCACGAAATCGAAATCCTGTTTGCCGATGAACTTCACCAGCCCCAGTTCCTTGGCGGCTTGCGACTGGGTGCCGCTCTCGGGCGTGGCCAGTGCGGTCATTTCATCGAATACGACGCGCGCTTCCTGCAAAACGGCGCCATCCTCCACAGCCACCACGCGGTAACGGAGCACCGTCTGGCCCTGCACGGTCTCCACCCTGGACAGAAGAAGCAGGTCGAAGGTGATTTCCTTATTCAGTCTGGCCAGCACCTGCGGGTTCATGAGGTCGGCGGCTTGCAGGCCCTGGTCCAGCATCCACGCCTGCACGCCGAAGGCAGGCACTTCCATGCGCGGACGCTTTTTGAGCGAACGCTCGATGGCCAGGCCGACCGCCTGCGTGTCCAGCGACAGGTCCTCCGCCTGCAGAACCGGCGCAGACAGGATGACCATCTTGCGGAAGCGGCTCTCGACGCCGTCGCCGTTCTGAATGGGTTCGTTGGTATTCAATGTGCGTGCGACGGAGTAGTTGGTGCGCACCTCGGTCACCTCGATGAGGCCGATGTCGGTTTCCTTACGGCCGATGACCTCGCCTGTCACCGGGTGCACGATCTGTTCGCCGTAACGGATGACTTTCAGCCGGTCTCCGGAGTGGATGGGCTGGCCCTTTTTGAGGTCGATCAGCACCTCGCCGTTTTCCACCGACAGCACGATGCCCTGGATGTCCGGGAACTGGGCCTCGATCTGTTCCGCCATGCGGTCGAAACCCGTGGCGGCCGACAAGGGCGACGCCCAAACGGACATCAGGAGTAATATGGAGAAAAAAATGTTTGAAGTGCGGGAGTGGGGGAGAAAGTTCGGCATCGGCCTCAGGTGTTCAGGAGTTGGACGGTGACCCGATCGCCCTTCCGGAGTTCGCTTTTCTCCAGCGGGAACACGAGCAGGCCGTTGGCGGCGACGGTGGACTTGAGCACGCCGGACCCCTGCTGTTCCGCGGGGGTCACGGTGTAGTCGCCGCCGTCCCAGGAGACCACGGCGCTCATGAAATGCACCCGGTCGGTTTTTTCTTGATGGTTTCCGTAAGCGTCGCCTGCACCGTCTGCGGGCTCAGGTCGCGCGCGCCCATCATCTTCTTGATCGATGGACGAACGAACTGCTCGAACGACACGAACGAGGACACCGGGTTGCCCGGCAGACCGAACACCGGCTTGCCGCCGATGTTGCCGAAGGCGAGCGGTTTGCCCGGTTTCATGGCGACTTTCCAGAACACCATCTCGTTGCCCATCTTTTGAAGGCTCGCCTTCACCAGGTCGTAATCGCCCACCGACACGCCGCCGGAGGAAAGCACGATGTCGCTCTCCAGCGCCCACTCGAATTTTTCGAGCAGGTCCTTTTCGTCGTCCTTGGCGATGCCCATGTAACGCGGCACGCCGCCCGCCGAGGCCACCTGCGCCATCAGCATGTAACCGTTGCTGTTGTAAATCTGCGACCCTTCCGGCACCTGGTCGAGATCGACGATCTCGTCGCCGGTGGAGAGGATGGCCACCGTGGGTCGCTGGCCGACGGTGACGCTGGATCGGCCGCACACCGCCATCATGCCCACGTGCGCCGGGGTGATGACGCCGCCTTTCGGCACCACCACGTCGCCGGTTTTCACGTCCTCGCCTGCGAGACGGATGTTCTCGCCGACCGTTGCCTTGTCCTTGGCGAATACGAAGCTGCCGTTCTTGTCCGTGTCTTCCTGCATCAGCACCGCGTCAGCGCCGGGAGGAATGGGGGCGCCGGTCATGATGCGGATCGCCTGGTTGGATTTCAATGTGATCGTGCCGATGGACCCGGCGGCGACTTCGTCGACCAGTTCCAGCTTCACCGGGCTGTCCGGGGTCGCCGACTGGATGTCGTTCGCGATCACCGCGTAGCCGTCCATCGCCGAGTTGTCGAGCGGCGGGTTGTCGCGGCGGGCGGTGATGTCCTCCGCCAGCACGCGTCCCAGCGCTTCGGTAATGGAGACCTTTTCCAGTCCTTTGGGTTGGATTTTGGCGAGGATGCTGGCGAGCGCCTCGTCGACGGTGATCATGCCCATTTCAGTCTTCCTCCTGTTCCCGCTTCACCCGGGCCACTTCGTATTCCTCGGGCGTGTTGACGTTCATGAAATCTGAGCGGTTGTCTTCCGGCACGCCGATGCAATGGAACGGCAGTTCATTGATGATGCGCGACAACGAAAGTTCGCGCCGCGACATGGCTTCGAACAGGGGCACGATGAACTTCGGTTCATAAATGCCGCACATGGGTTCCACACCGAGGCGTCCTTTCTTCATATAACAGGTGCCATAGCGGAGAGGGTCGCGTTGCTCGATGATGTGCCGGACGTTGCGTTCCTTCAGAAACGGCATGTCACAGGCAACCACCAGCCATGCCTTGTCCGGATGGTTGGCCATGAGGGTGGCGAGACCGCCCACCGGACCCAGTCCACTGTGTTCGTCGTTCAACCGCTCGCAATCGCCGAGGTCTCCGAGGTCAGCCAGGTCCTGGTCCGGCCGCGCCGACAACACCACTTTATCGCAGAACCGCGACAACAAGTCCACCATCCGTTCGGCTTCCGTCTTTCCGTTGTAGGCGAGCGAGAATTTGGCCTTGCCCATGCGCTTGCTCTGGCCGCCGATGAACACGCCGCCGTAAATGGCACTGGTGCACTGAAGAAAGTGACTGCGCACGAATTCGTAGATACGGTCCACCTCGTCGCGGTGAAACAGCGGAATGCCGAGATCGGTCAGCCCCGTATCGTGAATCACGCCCTGGTGCACCACGGCTTTGATACCGGTGTCGTCGCGGGAGATGGGCAGACGGCCCTCGGCGTCGAGGAACACGATCTTGTTGAACGGCGATTTCTTGTAACCTTCAATGAGGATGCAGTCACACTGTTCCAGGGCGTGGGTGATGGAGCGTTTCTTGAACGGGTTCTCGGCGATGATGGCGAAGTGCTCGGGATCGTTGATGGTGAGGATGCCCGCCCCCGCCTGCTGGGCGCGCCAGGTGTCCTTGCCTTCCTTGTCCATCTGGAAGCGGTGCGCGTCGTGCTTGTAGTACCCGGCGCGGATGTTATCGCGGCGGAACCGCTTGATCAATTCCACGAGCAGGGTGGTTTTGCCCACACCGGAAAACCCGGCGAAGCAAAGGAAAGGGGTCTTGAAGCGTTCCCAGTAGCGGTCCATGCGGTTTTCTTGATCAACCTCCCACTAAGCTTTCCAAAACAGAGGGTTTCGCCAAGGGGGTGGGGTATAAGTTATTCAATTATTGAGATTTAGCTATTATTGGCGATAACGTGCGGTCTGTCAATAAGTTTCCATCATTTATGGCGGCGGACCGGGTGGAACAGGCAGCATTCGGAAAAAGGAGGAGTTGCCCGAGGACACGCAACTGTCTGCAATGTTGCGTTGGTCATTTAACGCAACAAGGGAAAGGGCCCTACCCTGCAAAATCAGTTTAAAAACGGTGTTTTGGAATTTGGCACGGGCCTTGTATTAGCAAGACGGTAGGTTGTTTCCTGGAATTTTTTTAACCTTTAGGAGTATGAGTTACATGATCGAATCCCTTTCCCAATTGCGCTTTAAACCCGTTCAGCTGATTTTGTTCCTGTTCATCCTGTCCGTTGCCACGCCGGGGTGGTCGCATGGCGACTCCGTCATGGCCACGGCGCCGAATGTGCCGTCCCCCACCAAGCGTTCCGAGTCGAAAACGGTGGAGGTTCATTTTGAGGCGAAGGAATTCGTCGGCGACCTGGCGGATGGATTGGGTAAAGGCATCAAGTATAAATTCTGGAGTTACAACGGCACGGTTCCGGGCCCCATGGTGCGGGTGCGGGTGGGTGACACGGTGCAGTTTCATCTTACCAACCCGAAGACCAACTCGCAGGATCACAACATCGACATGCATGCGGTGAACGGACCGGGTGGCGGTGCGGCGGTGATCACCGTCGCTCCGGGTGAGACCCGTGTCTTCTCCTACAAGGCAATGGCTCCCGGCCTGTTCATTTACCACTGTGCCGCGGGGCAGATTGTGGACCACATCGCCAACGGCATGTATGGACTGATCCTGGTTGAGCCGGAAGGCGGCCTGCCGCCGGTGGACCGCGAATACTACGTCATGCGGAGCGAGTTCTTCACCACCCAGAAGAAAGAAGGGCTGGTGGAGTTCGACATCCAGCGCGGCCTCGATGAGAACCCGACCTACGTCGTGTTCAACGGCAAGGAAGGCGGCGTGATGTTTGACAACGCGCTGAAGGCGAAGGTCGGCGAGACCGTGCGCATTTATTACGGCAATATCGGTCCCAACCGGGTGTCTTCGTTCCACATCATCGGCGAAATCTTTGACAAGGTGTACATGGAAGGCGCCATCGGCGGATTGGTCAATACCAACGTGCAGACCACCATGATTCCTTCCGCAGGTGCGACCATTGTCGAGTTCAAGGTGGATGCGCCGGGAACCTATGCCCTGGTGGATCACAGCATTTTCCGGGTGGCGAAAGGAGCGATCGGCCACCTGGAGGTGGAAGGGGAAGAGAACCCTTCCGTCTTTCGAGCCGGGAAGTGACCCCCCCCACTCCGGCTTTCAACTCGCCCCATCCTCTCAACTCCTGGTCCTTCCCCGCGCAAGCGGGGAAGGGACAGGCGTTGCCTGCCGGAAACAAACTCTATTCAATGACAGTTGGATTCTTGCTTAAGCGGGGATGCCGAATTCCTTCATTTTTCGCCACAGGGTGATGCGGTGCACACCCAGTTCCCGTGCGGCACGGGACTGATTGCCCTCGGCCCGGGCCAGGGCCTCGGTAACCAGTTCGCGGTTCAACCAGTTGCGGCGGCGAACCGGGTTCCCCTTTTTGCGCCCGGGAAGAGCGGATTCCGATTGCAAGAACGCAGGCAGGTCCACACTGTGGATGCGGGAACCTGAGCACTTCACGCAGGCGTGCTCGACCACGTTTTCCAGTTCCCGGATGTTGCCCGGCCAGTTGTGGTCGAGCAGGAGACCCAGCGCGTCGTCGGCAATGTCTTCGATGGGTTTCACGTGCTGGGCGTTCCAGCGTTTGATGAAGTGCTGGACGAGGTAGGGAATGTCTTCCCTGCGCTCGCGGAGCGGCGGCAGGTGCAGGGGGATGACGTTCAGCCGGTAATACAAATCCTCGCGGAACCGCCCCGTTTTCACCTCCTCCAGGATATCCTTGTTGGTGGCGGCGATGATGCGGATGTCCACCTGCCTGGTCACGTTCTCGCCCACGCGCTCGACTTCTTTCTCCTGCAGAACGCGCAGCAACTTAACCTGGATGGTCGGTGTGAGGTCGCCGATCTCGTCCAGGAAAATGGTCCCGCCGTGTGCTTCCTCGAAGCGCCCGATGCGGTCGCGAAGCGCCCCTGTGAACGCGCCCTTGGCGTGGCCGAACAGTTCGCTTTCCAGCAGGGTATCGGCGAACGCAGTGCAGTTCACCTTGATCAGGTTCTTGCCCGCGCGCGGGCTGGCGTAGTGCAGGGCCCTCGCCACCAGCTCCTTGCCGGTGCCGCTTTCTCCTTGAATGAAAACCGTGGAATCGTAAAACGCCACGTTCTGGATGGTCTCGAACAACTCCTTCATCACACGGCTTTTGCCGATCATGTTGCCGAAGGAGTGGACCTCTTTTAATTCCTGCCGCAACTGGGAGATTTCAGTGACGTCGTTGAGGGCGACCACCACCCGCGTGCCTTCTTCGTTGCGTTGCAGGAGGCCTGCCTGAAATTCGCCCATCCGTTTGGCCCCGTCTTTGCGCAAAAAGGAGGACGTGAAGTGGGCTTCGTAGTTGATGCCCTTTTTCACGGTCAGGCACAACTCGCAGTTATTCAGGCACACGCTCTGGTCGAGGATGGTGATGCACTTGCGGCCCAGCACCTCCTCACGGCGGTATCCCGTGATGCGTTCCGCCGCTTCGTTGAAATAACGGATCTCCAGGTTCTCGTCGTACACGAAAACCGCTTCCTTGAGGAGATTGATGATGGATTCGATGTTGTCTGCCGGACGCGTGTTCATGACGGTTCTTATCTTCCGTTGAAAAAAGGGGATCCCAGTTCAAGGGATGGTAACGCGTTGCCCATACTGTTGCAAATATTTAATGCAACAGCCGGTGGGGGCCGAACCCGCAATTGCCCGGAATCAGCCGGGTTAACCTGAAAAGTTCCAATATTGCAAGGGGCTTCCATTTTCGGGTTCGGGGGAAAGCCAATAAGGATGGTTTGGGCTTGTGGCGGTTTTCGCGGGATTGATATACTTTTATTGATGGTTGCTAACCGGCTGAGCGCCACGGTGTGGTGTTTCTCTTTCAGGCGAGCTCATGAAACCGTTGGTCTTTCCTTCCATTTTATTGATGGGCCTTTTTGTTTTCTCCGGCATCTTGCCGGAGGTCACCTCCGCCGGCGGCGGGAGTGCGGGATTTCATTCCTCGTTCAATCGGGGATCCGGTTTCAAGAGCCGCATTGATTCCAAATTCCAGTCCAGTTTTCAACGCCGCACCCGCATCCAGCAGGGATTTCGCGACGGGCGTGCCTCATCCTTTCGCGGTTCCCGCAGGCAGGGCGTGTCTCCGCTTCGCCGGAATTTTCTGTTCGGCCCCAATGAACTGCGTAACCGTCTGGACGAAAACTCCCGGAAAATTCAAAACGACGTGATCCGGGGTCGGCAGGATTTTCTTCCGCGCCATCCCGGTTTCAAAATCAAACCGGGCGACACCCGGCGGTTAGGCAAAAAAAGGTTCGTGGGCCGGGATTTCGTCGTCGGCATCCCGGACAACCGCCGTTTTCCCTTCGGCCGTTCCAGCGGAACGGATTTGCGGGACCGTTTCCATTTGTCGGACCCTTCCAGCCGTTCGTGTTTTCTCCGGGTTTCGGCGTTCTTCGGTTTCCGCTGGGTCCCACCACCAACATCACCGCGTTTCCCGGGCGCAGCGATTTTGCCGAGCGCATCCTGGACCGGACGCAGGGAATCGGATTCAAAACCCGGCTCCGCGATCAGACTGTGTGGAATGCTCTGGGGGCGGATGACTTTGCGGCGGATGAAGGCCCGCAATCAAGCAGCAGGAAACGCCGTTCCCATCACCACCTGAAACGCATGAAGAACGGCCAAAAAGTGTTTTCTGATTTCGGCGGACGCGTGATCGGGGAAACGCAAACGGATTCCGAGACCCCGCCTTCACCCTTTTCCCTGCGCTGACCGTAACTTTGTTGCAAGCGTGTGTGTGGGTTGCGCCAGGGGAACCTTCCCGCGGGAGACGACTCGATGGCCAGACGTCCTCTACTCCCCCGTCCGGCAAGGCCGGGTCGGCGGCGGCTTATCCTGCTCGTACTTTGCCTGGTGATTGCGGCCGGATGCAGCCGCACCCGGATCGCCTACAACTTCTCCGACTGGTTTCTCGTTCACCGCATCGATCACTACTTCGATCTCACCCGTGAGCAGGAGCGGTTTCTTGATCACCGTGTCGCCGCCCTGCAGGTGTGGCACCGCAGGCATGAACTGCCGCGTCTCGTCGCCGCGCTCGACGAACTCGACCGGCGTTACACCGACGGTTTGAGCGCGGAGGACGCCGATTGGATCTGGCATCAGCAGGGGAACTTCTGGGACCGGCTGATCGCCCGCGGCCTGCCGGACTTTTCACGTTTCCTCGCCACGCTCCATGAGGAGCAGATCCGCCACCTGGAAGGGCGTTTTCAAAATGATGGGGGCTGGCTGGTGAAGCAGGCGGCGTTGACTGCAGATGAATTGAAGAGCGACCATCGCGAGTGGGTGCTGGATGTATTCGACGACTGGTACGGCGGGTTGACGGAAGAGCAGGTCGCCCGTATTTCGTATTGGTTGCGTGCCAACCATGACTGGGTGCAGCTGCGACTTGAAAACCGCAACCGGTTCCAGCGGGATTTTCTGAATCTCGTCCGGCAGGGAGGGTCGGCGGAGTTTTACCATGCCCGTCTGTTGCAGTGGCTCCGTCATCCGGAATCCCACTGGGTTGCCGGGTTCGAGGCCGGGCTGAGGGATCGTCACCGTTACTGGATGGATTTGATCGTGCGCGTGGATGCGGAGATGGCCCCCGTCCAGAGACAGCACGCCCGCCAGCGCATGCAGGGTTACCGCGACGACTTTGCGTCCCTGACCGAAATCGGCTGACGCACATCGTTAAAATGCCGCAATGGCGTCATCCCCGGGCGGCAGAAAAGCCTTCCACCCCGAATCCGCTGCTCTGGTATTGGATTTCTATCGGGCGGCAACAGACCTCACAGTCCTCGATGTAGGCCTGGGCCGGAACCGAAAGGTCCACCAGCATGGAAATCTCCTCCCCGCACCAGGGGCATTCAAAAAAGTATTCCTCTTCCATTTCAAGTATCCCGTTTAAAGCACAGACTGCAAAACACCCATTGATAACCCGTTGACAATATATTGTCAAAATGGACCCTGCAGCCCGTCTTTTCCAGAGCGAAATACCGGGGCAGGAGTAAAAGCAGGCGGACCGTGTAGGTGGTGTTCTTACGGGGGAATCCTTTTAACGGAGGAAAAAACAAGTACTTTTATTCCGAATTCCAAAATTTGACGTCAATAAATCAGCGGAATTACGGAAATTGGACAAACCATGTGCAAAAAGAAATGATCAGCCCGAAAATTGGAATAAGTTGTAAATGCTTAAAAAATAAATAGATTTTAGATTTTGGAGCTCAATTTTGTCACTGGTGACAAGTTTTTGTATTCGGAAATCGGGAAATCCAATCCGGAAGAACCCTTCAATTTTTTATTAAAATATTGAAAAAAAAGCCGTTAAGTATATCGTAACGGAAATGGCACGACTGTTGCTTGTACAGTTTGCAGTCAGTAAAGTGATTACACACAGGGGGCAGGACCCGCAGTCGGGCCTGGTTCAGGTAACAACGAACCCGGAATAGGGGGGTGAAGGAGGTAACCATGATTTACGAAGTGAAAATCATCAAACCGGATGGAAGTTTGAAAGAGGTCATTTCTTCAGAGCGGCTCGAAAAGATGTACTGGGACACGTTCTACAAGAATGAGGATAACATCGGGCTGGTGACGGCGCCTAAAGCCCAGGTCCCTTCCTGGGTGAAACAACGCCTCGATCTGAACTATCCGGATCCCGTCAATTCCGGAAGCTGAAAAACGAAAAAAGCGAAGCGGCAGGCTTCGTGCGGGTTGCCAAGGACAGGTCCCGTAGATTCCAGGGTTCTTTTCCCTTCCATACCTTAGTCAGGGAAGGCCGGTGTGCCGGCCAGGGAAAGGGTCGCCGGTCCCCGCCGGCGTGGTTTACCTGAAAGGAAACCCGGGCTGGAATGATTTCCGGCCCGGGTTTCTTTTTGCCCTCGGTTATTCTTCTCTTCCATTGCTTTTCATTTTTGTATTTCCTACCGCCGATTCAGTGTTAGAGTAAACGCTTTCACTTTGAAACCGGAAAGCCCATGTCCCGATCGCAGACAGGAATCGTATCCACCCCCGCCCGCCACTCGTGCGTTTTGATTTACGAAGTGGTGGACCTGCCGATGAACGCGATGAGCGTCGGCCAGTTCTCGGTGATGGTGCCGGGGTTCGTGTCGGACGTATTGAAAAAGTATCCGGGTGAACGGATCGCCTGCGTGGTCGGTTTCGGCCCGATGTTCTGGCTGCTGGCCTGGCACGGCAAGAAACCGCGCCGCCTGCGTCCGTTTGAAACGCTGGAAGCGGAGGGCCGCGAGTTTCCCGCCACCGAGGGGGACCTGCTTTTTTATCTTCACGCCAACCAGATCGAATGCCTGCGTGACATGGTGGGGTACATTGATGAAAACCTCAAGGGGCTGGTCCAGCCCATCGACCGGTTCTGGGGCCAATCCCCCGCCATCACCTTTGCGGAACAGGAAACCGCCGCTCCGGATGGAGTGCCGGAGTCGGTCTTCATCGACACACACGAGGCGGACTTTTTTCGTGGCAGCTTTGTGCTGGTGCAGAATTTCCGTCACGCTCCGGACGAGACCGTGGAGGTGGCCACGCCTCTCAAGGAAACCGCCCGGCAACTGGGGCGGGAGGAGCATCTGCTCATTCATTCTCTGCCGTACCGCGCGGAAGATGAAGCGGGAACGCTGACCATGCTGTTTCACAGCGACCCGGATGCGGTGGACACGGTACTTGAAAAATCGCTCGAGATTTCGCCCGGACAGGACGGGGTGCACTGGGCGGACCGCCTGCGTCCGGTGTCAGGTGCCCGGTTTTTCGTGCCGTCGATCGATGTGCTCACCGGTCTCCGCATGGGCGGCATCCGGATGAACCGTTTCTCCCCCACGCGCCAGTATTCCTGATACGCACTCCTCCCTGCGGAGGCAATCACCCGGCTACAGGTGTTGATGGCTTCACCCAATTTGTTACAATGCACCCTCTACCAGGATAATCGGAGCCTATGAACGAAGAAGCCCCCACCAACGAACCGCCTGCGGTCAACCCGGAAATCGAAGCCCTCAAGCAACAGGTTGAGGCCCATCCCGATGACCCGGCCCTCCTGATCAAGCTCGGCCAGGCCTGGATGAAGGACCTCAACGGCGAGGAGGCATTGAAGGTGTTCCGCAAGGCGGCGCAACTCGATCCCGAAAACCCCCGGGTGCACTTCTGGCTGGCCAAGGCGTTTGACGCCCTCAACCGCTGCGAGGAAATGATAGACGCCTTCCGGGAAGCCGCGTACCTGGACCCCGAATGGGCGGAGGCGCAGTACAACCTGGGCCTTGCGCACATGGTGGTCGGCGAATACGACGAGGCGGGCGAGGCGTTCATGAAAGCCGTCGAGATCCAGTCGGATTATGCCGAAGCGCACCGCGTGTTGAGCGTGGTGTTGGCCATTCAGGGCCAGAAGGAAGCGTCCCAGCATCACAAACAGGAAGCCGCCCGCCTGAACCCGGAATTCCGTTGATCTCCCCTTTCTTTCATGTGCTGGCGTAAAGCCCCATTTTTTTGGACAACACCTCCCGCGCCATTTGCAGGGCCGCGTCGTGCGGGTACTGTTTGCGTTCGCGCACACGTTTGAGCAGCGCCGTGGTGTTGCGGTAAACGGATTTGCGGATCGCGTCGAACGCCTGGTCCTCGGTTTTACCCTCGTATTCCGCCGCGGCGCAAATGACTCCGCCGCTGTTGGCAATGATGTCCGGGATCACCATGATGCCGCGGTCATGCAGCACGCGCGCCGCCTCGTGCGTGATGGGAATGTTCGCGCCCTCCAGCACCAGCCGGGTTTTCAGCAGGTGCTGGTTGGCTTCGGTGAACACGTCCGGCCGCGCCGCGGGAACGAAGATGTCGCTTTCGATTTCCAGCACCCGGTCGCGTTCCATGGGCTCGCCCAGATGCGTGGCGCGGTTCAGGTTCCGGGTCTGTACCCAGCGAAACAATTCCGGAATGTTCAAACCATCCGGATTGTGCAACCCGCCATCCGAATCGTTGACCGCGATGACGTGCACCCCGCGTTCCAGCAGGCAGGTCGCCGCCGCCCGGCCGACATTGCCAAACCCCTGAATGACCACGCGCGCGTTTTCCAGTGGCAACTGCATCCATTCGCTGGCCGCATCCGACGCCACGGCCACACCAAAGCCCGTCGCGCCCAATTCATCCAGCGGCAGGCCGCCTTTCGAATAAGGCAGGCCCACGGCGCGCCCGGCTTCCTCGTGAACCCAGGCCATGCATTGCTCGTCGGTGCCCATGTCCGGGCCGGGAATGTATTCTTTCAGGTCACGGATGGCGCGTGCGAATTCACGCATCCAGGTTTCTTTCAGGTCACTTTTTGGGTCGCCGACGATCGCGGACTTGCCTCCGCCGTACGGCAGGCCGTTGACGGCGTTCTTCAACGTCATGGCCCGCGCCAGACGGAACACCTCGCGGGTGGAGACGTCGGGTGCCATGCGGCATCCCCCAATGGCGGCCGGCCCCATGGCCAGGTTGTCGACCACCACGATGCCGCGGAGTTGGGACTTGGGTTTATAAATGTGAAGGATTTTAATGGGACCGATGTCGTCGGCGAAATTGTCCACGTATTGAGTGCTCATACAGGACCCCTTTCCGTTGGAGTGGTTGAACGCGGGGCGGGCATTTCATTTTTAGTTGCACCCTGTATGGGGTGAGAGGTGCCCGGAGTCGATGTCTTACAGGTTTCGAACCTCCAAGTGGTTTACGGAGTGAGCGGGCCGGAACCGGCTCCACGATTAGATTGATTTCGCATTTAAAATCAATATGGTCCACACTATTCAATATGATCACCACAGCCCTGGTTTGCCATAAAATCGGCACCCAAAAACCAAAAAAGAATTCCAAATTGAAATTCAGATTTTGAATGACGGGGAGCCGTTGTTTCCCTGAAGGGGAAGGTATTTTTCCAGTAGGCTTGGTCAAAGGTGGGATGGATTGGACGGTGAGAGTGTAAACTCTTTTTTTTATAGGTTTGATTGTTGACAGTCCTATTATTTTTAATAAAATCTAAATTGAATCGACTCCGTATGAATCTCTTGGTTGGAATGCTTTCCATGACGTGATTCCACCTGACGGGGAATCTTTGCCTGCAGGGACTGTCTTCAAGCAAGGGAGCCTCAGGACGGGATCCCCCGGCCTTCCTTGGGATCAGATACAGGAAAGGAACTGTGAATGGCCAGTAAAGGCGTTGCCCAAACGCTCCAGGAAGTACTGAACAACCTTCAGACTCAATTGAAGGAAAAAACCGCCCAACTGAACGCGGCGAAAAAGAAGATCGCCGAACTCCAAAAAGGTGGGGCGACAGAGGACCTCACTCCTCTCTTGGAAGCGGAAAAAGACAAACGCCTCAAACTGGAAAAAGCCCTGGAGGATGCCAACCAGAAGGCCGTCGAGCTTGAGAAAAAAGTGTCTGAAGGCGCCGCAGCCGGGATTTCCAGCGGAGCCGAACTCAACCAGGAAATCGAAAAGCGCACCCGGGCCGAACAGGAACTGCTGAGCAAAACACAGGAAGTGCTCGACTTGAAACAGAAGGTCCTGGATGAGCAGGCCCTGCGTCAGAAAGCCGAGACCGCCTTGCAGAATGCCCCCGCCGCTTCCTCAGGCGGGATTCCGGAATCGCAGTACCAACTGGAAGTGCAAAAACGCGAAGGCCTGGAAGCGCAGGTCAAGGATCTTCAAACCCGTCTCGAGGAGGCGCAGAAGGCCGCCTCTTCCGCCCCAAGCTCAGATGCGCTGCAACGCGAACTGGATCTTGTGAAGAAGTCCGAGGAATTGGCAAAAATGGAAAAAGCCAACCTCGAGACCAAACTCCAACAGACCGAGGCCAAACTTCAGGAAGCACTTCAGCGTCCTGCGGATACCGGCGAATCCGATATACTCAAGCAGGAACTCCAGGCCGCCAAGTCAGAACTGGAATCTCTCCGCGAATCCGAACAGGCGCTCCGTGACAGCGAACAGGCTCTGCAGGATGAAAAGCTCGCCCTCCAGAACGAGTCGATCAATCTTCAAACTCAGATCAGCGATCTCGAATCCCAACTGGAGAACGCAAAGCGTCAGTCCACCCAGGGCTCGGAAGAGGTGGAATCCCTGCAAAAAGAAATCGAGCTCACCAAAAAAGCCGAAGAGCTTCTCAAAACGGAAAAGGATTACCTGGCCGGGCAGCTGAAGGAATTGCAGGCCAGCCTGGAACAGGCCAACCAGTCCAGCGGGGAAAGCGATGCCTTGAAACAGGAAGTCGCCGCACTCAAGGAGACGGAGCAGGCACTCACTGCCGAAAAAACTTCCCTCGAACAACAGTTGAAGGATGCGTATGCGAAGGTCGATCAGGCGTTGAAGCAGGCGGCGGCGGGCTCCGGCAAATCGGAATCGCTGGAGCAGGAACTGGCGCAACTGCGCGAGGGCAAGGAACAGTTACGGCAGGAAAAGGCGGAACTGGAAAAACTGCTCAACGCCGCCAAGGCGAAGATCAAGGAAGTGGAGCAAAAGGCGACCGACACGAAAGAACTGGAAGCGCTCAAAAAAGAACTCGAGCAGGCCAAAAAGAGCGAGGAGTTGCACAAGAAGCAGACCGAAAACCTGGAAGGCCAGTTGCGCAAGTATCAGGACGACCTGCAACACCTGCGGGCGGGAATACAGATGGAGTCCGAAGCCCGGGCCAAGGCGGAAGCGGAGGTGCGGGCGATCCAGTCGCAGATCAGCGCCGCCGCGGCGGTATCTTCGGAACCCGCCGCTGCGCCTCCGCCGCAAAAACAGTCGGCTCCGGCGCGCCCTGCGAGTCCGCCTCCGGGACGCCCCGCTGCGGCCGCATCCGGCGGGGGGCAGGATGAGCGCGAGATCGAACGTTTAAAACAGATGATCAAGCAGAAACCCCGCGATCCAAAACTGCACGCTCAATTGGGCAAACTATATTCAGATCGCAAACGGTATCAGGAAGCGGTGGAGCCGCTCACGCAAGCGGTTCGGCTGAACCCGCGCGATGCACAGATCTGTTACCAGTTGGGCAACACGCAATACCGGCTGGACCATTACCAGGAAGCGCTCGACGCTTTCAACAAGGCGGTGCGTGCCAACCCGAAATACGCGGAAGCGCATTTCTTCCTGTGCACGCTCAACGAGCTGGTCGGCAACGAAGACGTGGCGCAACGCCACTACCAGAAAGCCATCAAACTCGATCCCGACATCGAAAACAAAATGGGCATGATCTGATTCCTCGATCCTGTCTCCCATTTCATCTTTCCCCTCCCTTCAAAATTCCGGAATCTCGTGCACCATCTGCACGGCCTTGATGTGCGCGTACACCTTTTGTCCGGGTTTCAGGTTCAGACGCGCCAGGGATTTTTTCGTGATGGTGGCGAGCACGGGTTGACCGACATCCAGCCGGATATCCACCGCATGTGCCGCACCCCCGCCTTCCAGGATTTCCAGCACCGTCGCTTCCAGGATATTGAGCACGCTGGTCTGGATAGTCGCCGGGCTGACCACGATGCTGATGTCGCGGGCCAGCACGTGCAGGCGGAGGGGGCGTCCCGGGGTCACGTTCTGTCGTGGGAGGTACAGGTGCTGGTCCCCGTAACGGACGCGCGTCAATACGAAGGCATCGTCATGGTCCACAACCGTTGTGTCCAGCAGCGTTCCCGCCAGACCGGGATCGATGCGTTCTTCCGCAGGCAGGGTCTGCAGCACCCGGTTCGCCGCATCGCAGGCGACCACCCGTCCCTCTTTCAACAACACCAGGGTATCCACCAACTGCATAATTTCTTCCAGCGAATGGCTGACGTACACAATGGGCAGGCCTAGTTCCGCGCGCAGTTTCAAAAGATAGGGGAGGATTTCCATTTTGCGCGCGGTGTCCAGGTTGGCCAGCGGTTCATCCATGAGCAGGAGCTGCGGACTGGTCAGCAGGGCGCGGCCAATGGCGACGCGTTGCTGTTCACCACCGGAAAGGTTCGCGGGCCGGCGGTCCAGCAGGGGCCCGATCTCCAACAGGGAAACTATATGGTCGAAGTCGACCTTACGTTCCTTTTCCGCTATTCGTCGGTAACCGTATTGCAGGTTGGATTGAACGCTCAGGTGCGGAAACAGCCGCGCGTCCTGAAAAACCAGGCCGATGGCACGCTGATGCACCGGGCGGAAGAGACCCTGGGATTCGTCCTGCCACACATCATCGCCCACCGAAAAAAAACCGGAAGGCGACCTTGTGAGTCCCGCCATGCAACGGAGAAGCGTGGTCTTGCCGCTTCCCGACCGGCCGAAGATCACGGTCACACCGCGTGCCGGCACGTCCAATTCGGCATCGAGGGTGAACCCGGGGTACGGAACCTGAAAGTGTGCGGTGAGGCGGGTCATGAAACGTGCAAAGGAAGGCGGCGGTTGAAGGTGTAGACGATCAACAGCACCGCAAAGGAAAATACTAGGAGACCGCCCGACAGCAGGTGAGCCTGGGTGTATTCGAGCACTTCCACGTGATCGTAAATGGCGATCGAAAGGACTTTCGTTTTGCCCGGAATGTTGCCTCCCACCATCAGCACCACGCCGAACTCGCCTAGGGTGTGCGCGAACCCCAGCACGATGGCGGTGATGTAACCCCGAAGGGCCAGAGGCGAAGCCACGGTGAAAAACGCGTCCCACCTGGAGGCGCGAAGCGCCCACGCCGCTTCGAGATAGGGTCTGCCAATCGATTCAAACGCGCCCTGCAATGGTTGCACGACAAAGGGCAGGGAGTACAGGGTGGACGCGAGGACCAGACCCGGAAAGGTGAAGGCCAGGGAGGCGCCGGTCCACTCCTGGAGGGGGCCGCCAATGATTCCGTTTGCGCCCAGCGCGATCAACAGGTAAAAACCCAGCACCGTCGGCGGCAACACGAGTGGAAGGGCGACCACCGCCTCAATCCACACCTTCCAGCGCGACTTGGTTTGCGACAACCACCAGGCCACGGGCGTGCCTGCGAGTAACAGCAACAGTACGGTCATGCCGGCCAGCTGGAGGGTGAGAATAATGGGTTGCCAGTCGAGGGCGCTTTCCATTATTTGAATTCCTTTCAATTCAATCCGTATCGTAACCGAAGGCCCCGATCTGTCTTTTCGTGGCCGGGGATTTCAAAAACTCGAGCAACGCTTTCGCGGCGGCGTTGTGGATTCCTTTTGCCAAAAGAACCGCGTCCTGGTCGATGGGAGGGTGAAAGGACTGCGGTACGTCCCAGCGGCTTCCCTGTTTTCCGGGGGGGAGTGCCAGCACCTGTGACAGGGCGACGAAACCAAATTCCGCGTTGCCGCTCGCTGCAAACTGAAACGTCTGCACCACGTTCTCACCGCGCACGATGCGTTGCTGCAACGCTTCCCACAGGCCGAGTTTCTGCAGGGTGGATTGCGTCGCCCGGCCGTAGGGTGCGGTCTTCGGGTTGGCAACAGCCAGGTGGCGGAACTTTCCGGTTTTCAGTACCCCGGCGCCATCTTCGTTGATGGATTCCGGATCTGCGCTCCACAACACAAGTTTTCCCCGCGCATACGTGAAGCGCCATCCCGGTGAGGCGAGCTGTTCTTCCTCCAGCAGGCGAGGGCGTTTGGAGTCCGCCGCCAGAAATACGTGAAACGGTGCCCCGTTTTTGATTTGCGCATACAGCTTGCCAGTGCTTCCCGACACGATGCGCGCCGCGTGCCCCGTCTCGGCCTCGAATTGACGGGCAATCTGTTTGAGCGGGCCCAGAAAATTGGATGCCACCGCAACGGTCACCGTTTCCGCGCAAGACAGGGCGGGGAACCCGAACACCGCCATCACGCCCAACACAGTTGTCCACTTCGACATGCGAGCCGTCCCTTTCGAGTTGTTGAAGAAATTTCCGTGTGGCCCGGTTCGTTATGTATCATAAAACATATCGTAGTGTCAACCGGTGCTTTGCTCTTGTTCGCGGGGTGGGAGGAGACGGTGAAGCCTGTTGGAAGAAACTTTTAAAACCGTTGCAATGGCAAATTCGGAACGCTACCATATGAATCATGGAAAAGAATTTCGAACCCCTTAAAGAACGATTGCGGGAAATCAATGGCCGGCTGGATCCTGATGAGCAGGCCTATTTCAGCCCATTGATCGAAAATTTCACCGGCGGTTTGTCCGAGTTTCAGCGCATCATGCGCGATCTCGGCAAATTCGGCGAGAAAATCGGCGACGGCTCCAAGTTCGGCATTTACCGGGAAATCCAGCATCTTTATGATCAGGGGAACCGCGGAAGCTGAGCGAACCATGGAGGACGCCGCCGTTCATTTGAAAGTCGAGGGTCGCGTGCAGGGCGTGTTTTTCCGCGCCACCACGGAGAAGGTGGCGAAGGAACTGGGCGTCACCGGGTGGGTTCGCAACCTCGACGACGGCTCGGTTGAAATACATGCCGAAGGCGGCCGCGACCGCCTCGAAAGCCTGCTCGACTGGTGCCGCAAGGGCCCTGCCATGGCGGACGTCAAGCATGTTGACGTGGAGTGGGTTTCCGCCGAAGGCATGACATCGTTCACCATCCGCTGAATCCTGCCGTGATCGAACTCAAAGACCTCGTCAAAACCTACCGCGACGTCCATGCCGTGAAAGGGATCAACCTGAAGGTGCCTCCGGGCGAGTTCTTCGGTTTCCTTGGCCCCAACGGTGCGGGCAAAACCACCACCATTAAAATGCTGGTCGGCCTGTTGAAACCCACCAGCGGTTCGGTGGTCATCGGCGGCTACGATGTATCCAAAGAACCCCTCCGCGCCAAGTCCATTTTCGGCTACATTCCGGACCGACCGTTCATCTACGAAAAACTCACCGGCCGCGAGTACCTGATGTTCATAGCCAAGCTGTACGGTGTGGACATGAAGGTCGCTGAGGAACGTGCCGACGAGTTTTTATCGTTCTTCGATCTCATGGATGCGGAGAACGCGCTCATCGAGGGTTATTCTCACGGGATGAAACAGAAGCTCATCATCTCCGCAGCGTTGTTGCACGAGCCCAAGGTGCTCATCGTGGACGAACCGATGGTGGGCCTCGATCCCAAGGGCGCCCGCCAGGTGAAGCAGTTGTTCACCGACCTGTGCCGACGGGGGGCGGCGGTGTTCATGTCCACGCACTCGCTTGGCATCGCGCAGGCCATGTGCCACCGCATCGGCATCATTCAAAAAGGGGAGGTCATCGCCCTCGGGTCGATGGAAGAACTCCGCCGCATGGCGAAGAAGGATCAGGAACACCTGGAGCTGGAAGACATTTTTCTGGAACTCACCGGGGATACCAATTTGGAGCGGCTCGGTGTTTCCATGGAACACCCGGCGGCGTGATCATTCGTGCGGCGATTCCGGCGGTTTTTGCAGGACCCCTTCCACCTCAACCTCCCGTTGGTTGCGCATCAGGTGAACGCGCACGGTTTCACCGAAGTCGTGTTTCTGCAGGCGTGATGACAGTTCCTCCGTATCCACCACACGTGATCCGTTCAGTTTCTGGATGAGGTCGTCCTTCCGGATGCCCATGCGCTCGGCGTTGGAGTTGGGCATGACGCGGATCACATGCAGGCCATCGTCGCGGTCTTCCAGGTACACCCCGAGGCGAATACGCATGGGCGGTGGCACCACGTAATCCAGCTTCCACGCAAAGTCGCCGCTGTAGAGCGGAATTCCCACCGATTCAAACTTCATTTCGCGGTTCTTGAGGTTGTCCGGAATGTCCGTCACCGTGGGCAACACGATGGAGTAGGAGTGCGGGACACGGCGAAAGGCCCGCTTGGGGATGCCGTAACCGTACTGCACATGAAAGCCCCCGGCCAGCACCACCATCTTGTGGTCCGGGTAGCGGTCGTCGCCCAGAAACTCGGCCACCGTCTCTGCCATGCTTTCTTCCCACAGCAAGAGCATCTGGTAGGGATGGAACCCCTCGGTGGAATGCGAATCGTGACCGCCGAACAGCGCCATGGAATAGGCTCGGTGGTAGGGATCGCTCTCATCGATGTCCGGCAGGCCGGGTTTGTGCAGGCCGCCTTCACGCAGGCGTTGTTCCGTAACCTCGCTTGATTTCAAACCGATCAGGGGGATACGGTTGGCTTCCAGAAAGTCGAAGATCGGCTTGTAGAGTTGAATTCCCATTCCCCAGTTTTCACGAAACAGTTTGCGGAACTGGCGTGGGGTGAGTTTTCCCTCATGCCATAGGTCGAGTTGACCTTGTGCCGAGCGGCGAAACATTTCCATGCCGACGACCACTTTTCCGGGATAACGCCGGTGCAGGTCACGGATGACTTCCAACTGCACGCGGTGGGCTTCCAGGTTGTCGTGGGTTTCGCCGACGTAGATGACACGTGAGTTCGAAATGGTGTGCATCATCTGGTCCGGGGTGACCACGACCCCGGTGGGCAGATGCAGGATCTGGCCGGTTTCCAGCTCGCCCAGGTTGCGGTAGGGGGACCCGTTGTTTGGAACGGCGAACTCCACGGCGAGCCCCCGGCCGGGGAGCCCTAATATCAAAAAAAACAAAGCGATTATGAGCGTGCGTGAATGGGTCGACATGAGCCTCTCCTGCCTTGTTGGTGGTTTTCCCGCTTCCAGAATTACCAGACCCGGCGCCTCAAAAACAAGTCCAAAAGGTCTTGAAAACGGAAGATTTCAACCAATAGCACTTGACTTCCCTACGGCATTTTTTGATAATTACATCTTTCAAAATAAATACCCCTACGTATAAATTCCACTTATTCTGGGAGGTCGGTTTTTTTGCTGGAAGTCGTTGTCCATCAGAATCAGGTCGATAAAGCATTAAAAGCCTTGAAGCGCCAAATGACCAAGGAAGGTTTGCTGAAAGAACTGAAGAGGCGCCGGTTTTACGAAAAACCCTCAGTCAAGAAAAAGCGCAAACAGAAAGAAGCAAAGAAAAAGCGCAAATCCGCACAACGAAGAGGTTATTCCTGATCCTTCGATCGGGGTTACGATAGATTTAAAAAGGGCTGATACTTCCGGTATCAGTCCTTTTTCTGTTTGGAAGGGGGTGCGGCACGTCGTTGCCGCAGGATTTCGTAAAACAGGATGGCTCCCGCCGCCGAAGCGTTCAACGATCCCAGCTGGCCGTCCATGGGAATGGCGACGATGAAATCGCAGGCCTTGCGCGTGGACAGGCGCAGGCCCTTGCCCTCGCCGCCGATCACCAGTGCAACGGGCATGTCGAACTCGAACCGGTCGCAGGTGCGGTTGCCCTCCATGTCCACCCCGACGATCCAGAACCCCGCATCCTTGAGCGCCGCGATGCCGTTGTTCAGGTTGGTCACCACGCTCACCGGGAGGTGTTCAATGGCACCGGCGGAGCACCGGGCCACGGTTTCATTCAACGGCACCGCACGGTGTCGTGGCACCACTATTCCCTGCATGCCGAGCACGTAGGCCGAGCGGATCAGCGCACCCAAATTTTGTGGGTCCTGAATGCCGTCGAGCAGAACCACCACCGGTCGCTCTGTCGCCTTGAGCGCGCGTTCCATCAATTCGCGCAACCCCAGAGTTGGCACCGGTGCGAAAAATCCCACCACCCCCTGCTGTCCCTGCTCCCCAAAGCGTTTGCGGAAGGCGTCTCGCGGCAGAGATTCGATTCGGATTTTACGGCTTTTGGCGAGAGATTGTATGTCGCGCAGGCGGGCCGGGTTTTTGTCCTTTTCAAGGACGATTTTATAGCAGTGCCGGGCACCCGTTTCCAGCGCCTGGCGCACCGGATGCACGCCGTACACGCATTCCTGACTGGTTTGATCGGACATGGGAGCGTTGGCAGGCGGCGCGGCGTCTTCCCTACCCCGGGGATGCGCAGGGTTGCAATCTTGGAGGCGCACCGTCTCCGAATGCGTTACACTGAGGTTCGGGGACCGGTCTCCACCTGACTGGATAGTCGTTTAAAAACAAGCGGTCATCCACGTATTCTTACCATGCCCTTTTCCAAAAAGAAACTCTTTCTTCGATTGCTGGTTGCGGTGCTGCTTCTGTGCGTTGGAGTGGGGGCATTGCTTTATCTCCGCCTCAGCGATGAAGAGACGGTGAAGGGCATGTTCATCTCCGAACTGGAGCACCTGGTGGGCCAGCCGGTGACGCTGGAATCGGTGGAAGTGGATTTCGAAGAGGAAGGCCTGGGCCTGCGCCTCAACCGGTTGAGCCTGCTTCACACCGACGCTCCCGAAAGCGGGGGGCAACCGCAGATAGATTTTTCCGCCCGGTCAGTATGGATCGGTTTCCGTATCCTTCCTTTCCTTTCCAAGCAGCAGGTGTCCATTCACAGCGTCGAGGTCGAGGGTGCGGACATTCAACTGGTGCGTGACCGGAGAGGGCGCCTGCCGTTTTCGAAACCGGTTTCCTCCGCCTCCACCCAGGGACAGAACGCAGCCACATCCATGTTGTGGATGAGTACGATCCGCAGCATCGAAATGGAACAGAGCACACTGCGCTGGATCGATCATTCGGTTCCGGACAGCGAGGGATCGCCGTCCAAAATCACTTTGCATTCTGTAAACCTGGCTTTATCCCGGCCTCTTTTGGCGGCGAAGGTGAAGTTGAAAATGGAAGCGGCCTGGGCCCCGCGCAAATTGAATGAACCGGATCTCGCGCTGGAAGGGGAAGTCGATTTCGCCGGGGGTTTCGATAACCTGGGGGCATTGCATTATTCCGGCCGTTTGCAAACCGACCGGTTGCGAAGTGAGCGGCTGCGGCACTATTGGGAGAAGGTTCTGAAATTCGAAATGCGCCCCGCCATTCTGCGCCTGCGATCCAACTTTTCGGGCACCTGGGGAACGATTCTGGAAGCATCGGGCACGCTGGAACATCAGTTCGACCCGGGGAATGAAACGCCCTCACTGACAACGGCGGACACACCCCCTGCCGGAGGGTTTGAATTCGACGTGGTGTGGACGCCGGGAGCGCTGGAAGTACGCCAGGCCGGCTACACCATGGGTGATTTCCGGTTTCAGGTGCAGGGAGCCCTCACCCCGTTTCCCGCGCCGGATCCCGGGATGGCCTTTCGGATGCGCGCTTCCGCCTTGTCTCCGGCTCAACTGGACGAAACGTTTCCGTTTCACCTCATCCCGCAGGAGGTGCGTTCGTCTGCGCTTCGTTACTGGAAATCCGGGCAGATTGAAGTGGAATCGGCGGCGTTT
Organism: Nitrospina gracilis 3/211; assembly: GCF_000341545.2. Classification (NCBI taxonomy): domain Bacteria; kingdom Pseudomonadati; phylum Nitrospinota; class Nitrospinia; order Nitrospinales; family Nitrospinaceae; genus Nitrospina; species Nitrospina gracilis. The sequence continues at coordinate 242,323 of NZ_HG422173.1, read as the reverse complement.
CGTGGGGGATGGAACGAGTTGCAGGAAATCCTGGCCGGTACCCTTTCCGGTAAACTATCGGTGGTCGTGAACCTGGACAACGTGAATGGCGATGGCGAACTTGCCCCTTTCAAGGCGGTGACGGGGAGGTTGGAATACCATGAAGGCCGTGTCACGGCGAAATTGGAGCGGGCCCGGTGGAAAAAGGTGACACTTGCCAACATCGACAGCACGATCCGCGACCTCACCACCGAACCGCAAATGAAAACCCAATTGGAAGCGCATGTGAAAATCGACGACCTGGCTGCGTTGGCCCGTACACTGGAGGGGGCAGGGAGCGTGGAAAAAGCGTTGCAGTCGATCCAGCAGGCCAGCGGGGAAAGCGAAACGCAGTTGACCCTGTCGGGTCCCCTGTTGTCACCGGCTCAATGGGCGGTCCAGGGTGAGACCCGGGTGCGGGAAGCTTCGTTCCAGGCCGGAAGCATGATGTCTCCCTTTCAGAAAATTGAGGGAACGGTCGCATTCCAGAATGCATTGGGCCCTGAAAGCCAGGCAACCCGGTGGACATTGCGGTTTGCGGAATTTTCGGCGGAATGCCGCAATCACCGTTTTCATGATGTTTCCGGGATCACGCATCTTTCCGGTGGTGAAGTGAAGACCGAGATCACGGCGCAGGTGGACCTCGGGGCGTTGCAGTCGAAACAGTTCATTCCTGCGACGGCGGTTTCCGGAAGTTTCGGCCGCTTCCTCAGCAAAATGGAAGTATCGGACGGAACATTGAACATCGAGTATAGCGAGGAGCGGTTTGCCGACCCGAAAAAACAAACCAAAATGACCGGCACAGTGCGTTTCGACAACGTATCGATTCTCTACCGTGACCTGTTTCGGCCTTTACAGAAGGTGACCGGATCGCTTGCCTTTGACGGGAAAAAAGTTTCGTTTGAGACCAGCGAAGCGCGTTACGGGGATTCCAGTATCCGGTTGCAGGGAACGTTCTTTAATCCCGGAAAACCCAAGGCGGAACTGGTTCTCAAGGCGACGGCTTCCGATTTTCAAAGACAGGATTTCATCGACGTTCCCTTCCTGGAAACACTTTCGTACGAAGGGGTGGTTCAGGTGGAGTCCGTTCTGCACTGGACGAAGCGCTCGGTCACATTGAAGAGCTCCATCGATCTCACGGGAGCTTCGTATTCATACCGGGACCTGCTTGCCAAACCGGAAGCGGTGCCCAACACCATCGAAACGGTGATGGTGTTTACCGACAAGGAAGGAATCGACTTCAAAACACTGGCGGTCGGGTTGAACGGAAACCGGTTTTCCGGCACCGCCACCCTGGTTCTGGAAGACCCCACCCGGTTTGAGTTCAAGCTGGGAGCCAGCGGTTTCCAGGTAGCCTCTCTTTCTCCCTACATCAAACCCCTGCGCGGTGCCCGCGCCGGAGTGCTGAACTTCGACATTTCAGGAAAGGGGTTGCTGGACCAGCCGGAATCGGCAAATTACCAGGGCCGGATCGAATTGAGCGAGGTCCGGCTTGCTCCCGAGCAGGTGCCCATGCCGGTGTGGGTGAATGGGGAACTGTTCTTCGCCAACCGTGTGGTGAAGGTGACGAAGGGCAGGGTGACTCTCGGCAAAATGCCCTTGACCATCGAAGGCAAACTCGTTGCCAAGGAACAGCCTGAATGGGATTTGAGTGTCAGTGGAAAGGTGCTGGACACGACCCAGTTCAAAAAAGAAGGCGAACCGGATTCCTCCGAACCCGCCGGGGTGATGGCCGCAGGATGGACGGCGGAGCCCTGGTTCCAGCATGGATCGGGGTCCTTGAAAATCAACCTGGCCAAGTTGATGGTCCCTCGCGCGCACTTTCACGATTTTCAGGGAACGTTCCAATTTGAAAGAGGAACCGTGTCCACGGACACCCTGAGATGGGGTCGAAAGGGACGCGATCGATTTGACGTCCGGGCGGTTCTGAAGTTGATGCCGGAGCAGCCCCCGGAGCTCTCGGCACATATCGTTTCGACCGGAACACGGGCGGAAGGGTTTTTTAATGTGTTTGGAGGTCTGTTTGAAAACTGCCTGACCGGAACGCTGGAGCGGCTGGAGGCCCGCGTGTCTGCGCGCGGCAAGAGTTTACCAGAACTCACCCGCGCGCTGAACGGCACGCTGGTGCTTCGTGTCCGAAACGGGAGGATCCAGACCGGGCGCCTGCTGAACGGTACCATTCAATTGTTCGGGTACTCGCTGGACCCGGATAAAGCTGCCAAGCGCAGAAGCGGTCCTTTCACAGATTACAAGGTGATCAAGGGGGACTTTTCTCTCAAGGATGGAGTGGCGGTCACCGAAAATTTCATTTTTGAAAACCCAAAACAACTGATGACCCTCGTCGGTTCATTTGATTTGAACGAGCGCAACATGGATACTACGGTTGGGGTGGCACCGTGGCGTGCGGTGGATTCGTTCTTCAAAAAGATCCCACTGGTCGGTAAAATCATCACCGCTGGAGAAGAGGAAAGCGTATTTAAAAGTTATTACCAGGTTCGGGGACCGTTTGAAAATCCTGAGGTCAAAACGGTACCCATTACCTCTGTGGGTAAAAAAGTGGTGGGCATGTTCGGCGCCATACTGAGAACGCCGCAGTACATCCTTTCCGGAGACAAGGAACAAACAGGACAGAATTAACAACCCGATCCCGCACCTGCTACATGATCCGACTCAAATTCCCAGATTCATCCAAATCGGCATTGCCGCTGGTTTTTCTTGCCCTGTTTTTTTCGTTCTGATTGTTTTCTGGGCCGCATTGGACAATGGTTTTGTGGACTGGGATGACAACGGTTACATCCTGGGCAACACGATGATCCGGTCCCTGGCTCCGGAAAACATCCTGCATATGCTGATCAGTCTGCAGCCGTTTTACTGGCAGCCGATGACGTGGTTGTCCCATGCCATCGATTATCGTCTGTTTGGGCTGGAGCCTGCGGGCCATCATTTTGTGAGCATCGTCCTGCACGGTATCAATGCATTTCTGGTTTTCCTTTTGATTTTTCATTTTGCCAACCGGGCGTACCCTGGGCTGAGGGGACGGAGCGGGGTGCTTCTGGCCTGCGCCTGGGCGGCGCTCGTGTTTGCCGTGCACCCTCTTCGTGTGGAGTCGGTGGTCTGGGCGGCGGAAAGAAAGGACCTGCTGTGCGCGCTGTTCATGTTCAGTGCGCTTCTGGTTTACCTGTGGTATGCGGATGCCACCGAAAAGGCGGAACGCCAAAGATGGTACAAGTGGGTACTGTTCCTGTTCCTGCTGGCTTTGATGTCCAAACCCATGGCTGTCACGTTTCCCGTTGTCGTTCTGATATTGGACCTGTACCCCTTGAACCGGATATCCAGCCGGACCGATGCCTGGAAGTGTTTTACTGAAAAGATCCCGCATTTTGTGATGAGTTTCGCCACGGCGGTCATTACGTTCATCGCGCAGAAAATCCAGGGTGCGGTGGTCGCGATCGACGAGTTGAGTTTCACCGTCCGTATCGTGAACGCACTGAGAAGTACGGTTTTTTACATTGAAAAAACCCTGTGGCCGCAACCCCTGGTGCCGTTGTATCCCTTTCCCGACTGGGATGTGAGAATGTGGCTGGAGGTGGCGACGTTTTTTGTTATCTGCTGGTTCTGTATCGTCAAGTGGAATGAAGGCCGCCGCTACTGGATGGCAGTTTGGCTGATATACCTGGTGACGCTGTCGCCGGTGATCGGAATCATTCAAGTCGGCGGTCAGGCTGCCGCCGACCGGTTCACCTACATTCCCACACTCGGATTTTATGTGCTGCTGGCCCTTGGGGTCATCCGTTTGTGGAGATTTTTCGCCGAGCGGCGGCGCGAGGTGCTGGCCAGCGTGATCATCGGGTATTTCGCCATTGTGGTTATCGGAGTGACCAGCGTGTGGACCATCAAGCAGATTCCCGTGTGGAAGAATACCGGTGTGTTCTGGGAGTGGGTGATCGCGCATTTTCCCGACAAGTTGGCCCGGGCGCACACCAACCTGGGCATCTATTACAATAAACAGGGCAATGAAGACGGCGCGATGGACATGTTTCGGCAAGCCATCCGCATCAAGGAAGATTATGAACCCCCGTACAACCTGCTGGCGTTGGCCTACCAGAACCGGGGGCAATGGGAACAGGCGGAAAAAATGTTTCACGATGCGCTGGCGGTGAAACAGGACGCGATGGTCGAGAACAACCTGGGATTGTTGTACATGCAAAAAGGGGATCATGAACGAGCGGAAACCTGGTTTCGCAAGGCGGTGGCCACCAACCCCGACTTCGCCCAACCGTATAACAATCTCGGTTTGCTGTTCGAGAAGATGAAGCAGCCCGAAGAGGCCGAGCGATTCTATAAAAAGGCCATCGAAACCAATTTCGATCTGTCCGAGGCGCACGCCAACCTGGGGAACCTTTATAAAAAACGGAAGCAGTTTGACGCCGCCATTGTGGAATTTTCGATCTCCGTTTTTTTAAGCCCGGACAATGCGGATATGCACAACGCTTTCGCGGAGGCACTCATGGCGGCGGGGTACCTGGACAAGGCGGAGCAGCAATTAAAAAAGGCCCTGCACCTCCGGCCCGGCCATGTTTCGGCCCAGGCCAATCTGAGGAAAATTCACGAGCACAAAGGTTCCGCCACTTGATGCGGTGTAAAAGGAAACCCGGTTACTTGGAAGAGATCTGGGTGATTTGCAGATTCTGCTGTCCGCTTAAGCGGTGTGCCATCACCGCCTGAATGGCGGCGATGTGTTCATCTTCCTGCGAAGCGGCCGGCGCAGGAGCGGCGGCGGTGGGTTTGGTTTTGGCCGGAACCGGTGCGGGCGCCCGGTAGGGTATGAGCGAAGTCATGACCTTGATGGCCGCGATCAGAATCCCCAGTACGAGAAAGATGACGCCCAGCGCCAGAAACGAAACCTTGATGGAAGTAAGAATAAGTGGGCTCATATCAGTTTCCGGCTCCCGTATTGGCGGCGAACAGTTCGATGGTCTGCACTGCCGCATGAGACGCGCCTTCGCTGGCGGGTCCGATGTCGCCGAACAGAGATAGAAACACACCTGCCGCCACGGCACTGCCGATGACCCCGGCGACGTTGGGTCCCATCGCGTGCATGAGCAGGAAGTTGGATTTGTCCTCCTCCTGACCCACCTTCTGGGACACGCGCGCTGCCATGGGCACGGCCGACACGCCCGCCGAGCCGATCAGCGGATTAACCCGTCCTCCCGACAAAATGTACATCAGCTTTCCAAACAGCACACCTCCCGCCGTTGCGAATGCAAACGCCAGCAGGCCCAGCACGATGATCTTGATCGTGTCCAGCGTGAGGAACGATTCTGCGGTCATGGACGATCCCACGGCCAGGGCCAGCAGGATGGTGACGAAGTTGATGAGGTGCGTCTGCGCCGTGTCATGCAGGCGTCCGGTGACGCCGGACTCGCGGAACAGGTTGCCCAGCATGAACATACCAAGGAGCGGCGCCACGCCGGGAAGCATCAATATGCAGACCAGGGTGGAGATGATGGGGAACAGAATCTTCACCGTCTGCGAGATCGGTTTCAACTGCTCCATTTTCACCTTGCGTTCTTTTTCCGTGGTCAGCGCGCGCATGATGGGCGGTTGAATGAGCGGGACGAGCGACATGTAAGAATACGCGGCGACGGCGATCGGTCCCAATAAATGGGGAGCCAGCTTGGCCGCCAGGAAAATGGATGTCGGTCCGTCCGCTCCGCCGATGATGCCGATGGCGCTGGCTTCCTGCAGGTTGAACCCGAGAGCGACCGCGCCGATCAGCGTGGTGTACACGCCCACCTGCGCCGCCGCGCCCAGCATAAGGGTCGCGGGATAGGCGAGCAGGGGACCGAAGTCCGTCAGTGCGCCGACGCCGAGAAAGATCAACGGCGGCAGTACCTCGTGCTTGACCCCGGAGTAAAAAATGTTCAGCAGGCCGCCGTCGTTGGTGTTGGCCATGTTGCTGAGCGGCAGGTTGGCCAGCAGGCAACCGAAGCCGATGGGAAGCAGAAGCAGGGGTTCAAATTTTTTCCAGATCGCCAGGTACAACAGGACGAGAGAGACCAGGATCATAATGATCTGGCCTCCTTCGATCGCGGCGAACCCGGTGGAATGGAGAATCCGGTTTATAGCGTCCTGAAATGTGAAGTCCATTTAAGATATCAGAATGAGTTCGTCGCCGGTTTGTACGTTAGCCCCTTCCTGAACCAGGATGCTGTTGATGGTTCCGGAATACGGAGAGTGGACCTCGGTTTCCATTTTCATGGATTCGAGGACCATCACCGT
>NZ_HG422173.1:141067-235923 GCF_000341545.2 Nitrospina gracilis 3/211 | reverse complement strand
GGCCGGACCCACTTCCACCGTGTAGGGTTTGCCGTTGACCTTCACTTCGTACACCGCCGGTCCGGCAGAAGCCGCGGAGGCGGCAGGCGCCGCAGACGGTGCGGCCGCCGGTGCGCCTTTCTTGCCGTTGGCGGAGGCCGCGGCGGGGGCCGCTTCGGGAAGCGGTTTGCCGCGCGTCTCAAAGAACTTCAACGCCACCTTCGGAAACATCGCGTACGTCAACCGGTCTTCGTCCGACTTCGCCCTGTCGCCGACTTCCGCTGAAATCTTTTCCCATTCCGGGTCCAGCAGATCCGCGGGACGGCAGTCGATGAGCTTTTCTTCCTTTGCGATTTTCTGCACCAGTTCGGGCTCCAGTTCGCCAGGCAGTTTGCCGTATTTACCGAGCACGCACTCGCGCGTTTCCTTGGTGATGATTTTGTAGCGTTCGCCGGTCAGCACATTCAATGTGGCCTGCGAACCGACGATCTGGCTGGTCGGCGTGACCAGCGGGGGGTATCCCAGATCCTTGCGCACGCGCGGCACTTCCTTTAATACTTCATCCAGCTTGTCGTGTGCGTTCTGCTCGCGGAGCTGGTTTTCCATATTGGAGATCATGCCGCCGGGGATCTGGCTTTGCAGAATATTGATGTCCACGCCGACGAAATTGCTTTCATACTGGGCGTAGTGTTTGCGCACTTCCTTGAAGTATGCGGAGATTTCTTCCAGCAGTTCCAAATCCAGCCCGCTGTCGCGCGGGGTGCCCTGGGTGGCGGCAACGATGCACTCCGTCGGGTAATGCGAGGTGCCCATCGACAAACTGGAGATCGCCGTGTCCACCATGTCCACGCCGGCGTTGATGGCGGCCTGCATGTTCATGCCCGCCAGGCCCGTGGTGGCGTGGCTGTGCAGGTGGATGGGAAGCGGAATTTCCTTTTTCAACTCGGTGATGAGCGGGCCGGCCACTTGCGGGGTCAAAAGCCCCGCCATGTCTTTGATGCACAGGATGTCACACCCCATGTCCACGATCCGTTTGGCCATGTCCTTGTAAAGCGGAATGTTGTGGACCGGGCTCACCGTGTAGCTGATGCAGCCTTCGACCGTGCCACCGGCCTTTTTCGCAGTCTTGACGGCCACCTCAATATTGCGGAGGTCGTTCAGGGCGTCAAAAATCCGAAAAATGTCGATGCCAACGTCTGCCGATTTCTGCACGAACCGCTCGACGATGTCGTCGGCGTAATGGCGGTAGCCGACGCAGTTTTGCCCCCGCAGGAGCATCTGAAACGGGGTCTTCGGCATTTTTTTCTTGAGTACGCGGACGCGTTCCCACGGGTCTTCGTTGAGGAATCGGATGCAACTGTCGAACGTCGCACCGCCCCACATTTCCAGCGAGAAAAAGCCGACGGCATCCAGCTTTTCCGCTATTGGAAGCATGTCCGCGGTTTTCATACGGGTGGCGAGCAGTGACTGGTGCGCGTCCCGCAGGACCACTTCGGTGATTTTAAGAGGATTGGTGTTGGTATTCATCCCACAGAAATCCTTCGAAAAGGTTGTGTTGGGTTACGGTTACCGGGCAACAAATTGCTGGTCACCGGCTGGGGACACAGTTCGACCTTGGCTCATAAACTCTTATGGAATCAAGGAATGAAGGAGGATGCCCCCAGGATTTGGACAGGAGAATACTAAGGGATTAGCCTGCCAAAATCAATTCAATTTTATGCTTATTTGCGCCAGGTGACCGGCATGAAAAGGAGCAGGATTCCGTAGATTTCGAGACGCCCCAGGAGCATCATCAGGCTCAGAATCCATTTTCCGGCGGCGGGGATGGAGGAATAGTCCCCCGCCGGGCCGACCGCGCCCAGGCCGGGGCCGATGTTGAACAGGCAGGCGATGGTGCCCGTCAGGCTGGTGGCGTTGTCGACGCCCAGGATCGACAGTAAAAGATAGCCCAATCCGGACAATCCAAAGAAGAGCCCCCACAGGGAAAGCACGTTGGTGACCTGGTCGCTGTCCAGAGCCCTCTGCCCGACCTTGATGCTGATGACCGCGCGGGGATGAACGAGTTTTTGCAACTCCCGGTAAATGACCTTGAGGATGATGATGACGCGGATGGCCTTGAACGAACCGCTGGTGGACCCGGCACAGGCCCCCATCATCATGAGTCCAACCAGGAGCACCTGCAGGTAATCCGGCCACTGGGTGAAGTCGTCGGTGGCGTAGCCGGTGGTGGTGTTGATGGAAACCACGTTGAAGGCGGCGCGGCGAAGCGCATCGCCGACGCCGTTTTCGGGAGTCTGTGCCCACAGGCCCACGGTGGCGGCGGCCACGCTCAACACGACGACGAGGGTGTAGAAGCGGAGTTCCGGGTTGGTGGTCACCACGTCCCAGTTGCGGTGCACCATGTGGTAGTGCAGGGCGAAGTTGACGCCTCCCAGGTACATGAAAGTGATAATGACCATTTCGAAATACAAATTGTTGAAATGGCCGACGCTTTCCTGATGCGGGGAGAAACCTCCGGTGGCAACGGTGGAAAACGTGTGGCAGACGGCGTCGAACCAGCCCATGCCGCCGCCCACCAAGAGTGCGATCTCCGCCACGGTCAGCACGAGGTAAGTGGTCCACAGGAGCTTGGCGGTTTCGGCCAGGCGCGGCTGCATGCGCTCGACGGTGGCGCCGCCGGGAATTTCCGCCTTGAACAGTTGGAAACTTCCGATGCCAAGCGCCGGAAAGATGGCCAGCGACAGCATGATGATGCCCATGCCACCCATCCACTGCATCAGGTTCCGCCAGAACAGGACGCCGTGCGGCAGGTCGTCGATGTTGGAAAGCACCGATGCGCCGGTGGTGGTGAAACCGCTCATGGTCTCGAAAAACGCATCGACGAAACTCGGGCAGGCGCCGGTCAAATAGAGTGGCAGACAGGAAACCAGGGTGAGCGACACCCAGGAGACGCCGACGATGGCGAAACCCTCCCGCTCGCGCAGTTTTTCAATGCCGGAAGGCAGGTACTTCCACAGTGCGGAGCCAACGACCACCGAAAGGATGGCGACGATGAGAAACGCCGTGTGCGGAGCCATGGCGCCGTGAAGGCCCGGCTCCAGGTAATAAAGGGAAACCAGCAGGGGCACGATCAGAATCGCACCCAGAAGAATAAGAAGGACGCCGACGACGTTGAAAATGGCCTGAAGGTTCATCAGGAAAAGAAGCCTGTTTTTTCGCTGAAGATTTTCTCCACCTTTTCAAGACATTGGGGCAGGGTGGCGAGGATCACCGTGTCTTCCGCTTCGATCTCCGTCGCCCCTGCAGGCACGATCATCTCGCCCTTGCGGACAATCGCGCCGATGATGGCCTCCGTCGGCATGCGAAGCTGGTTGATCCGTTTGCCGACGGCGGTGGATTTGGGATGGACCACGATCTCCATGACCTCCGCCTCGCCCTCCGCCAGTTTGTGCACGTTCAGCACTTCGCCCTTCCGCAGGTGCTTGAGAATGGCGGAAACGGTGATGAGGCGCGGGTTGATGTTGATGTCCATGCCGATGGAATCGAGGATCGGCATGTAATCGGGGTCGTTGGTGAGGACGGCGGCGCGCTTCGCCCCGTGTTTTTTTGCGAGCAGGGCGGAGAGGATGTTCATCTCGTCATTGTCGGAAAGGGCGAGATACAGGTCCGCGTCCTTCATGTTGATGTCGTTGAACAGGTCCGGGTCGGTTCCGTTGCCGTGCAGGATGACGGTGTTCTCGAGCGAGTCGGCAGCGGTCGTGGCGTAGTCGTGACTGGGCTCGATGATCGACACGTCGTCTACGAACTTGTGCAGTTCCTGGGCGAGGTTGATCGAGATGGGGTTGGCCCCGTACATGATGACCTTGTGGATCTGTTCCACTTTTTTGTTGAACATGGGGAGCGCGAGCGGCAGAAACTCGCTGTCGATCACGATGTAGGCCTTGTCCTTCGGCTGAACCGTGTCTTCAAACTTGGGCACGTGCAGGCTTCCGTCGCGCACCAGGGCCACCACCATGAAGGAGTTCATCTCAGACACACTGCGGATTTCCCTGATGGTCTTGCCGACCAGCGGCGCGTCTTCCGCCACCTCGAAGCCGCGGAGCAGGATGTGGCCGCCGGCGAATTCGGCGACGTTGATGGAACTGGGCGTCTGGATGATCTTGAGCAGGGAATCGACCACGATCTCGCCGGGATTGATGGCGTAATCGACGAACAGTTCCTGCGGGCTGAACACCTTGCTGGCGCCGGTCAATTCCACGTTGCGCAGGCGGGCGAACCGTTTGGGGATGCCAAACTTTTGTCCGAGGAAACAGACCATGAGGTTGATCTCGTCCTTGTCGGTGACGGAGATCACCATGTCTGCGCCGCGAATCTGGGCTTTCAACAGGGTGCTGGGAATGCAGCCATTGCCGTGGATGGCAAGCACGTCGAGCTTTTCGGAGATGGTTTTGATGCGCTCGGCGTTTTCGTCGATGATGGAGATGTCGTGTCCCTCGTGGGACAGTTCCTGGGCGAGGTTGAACCCAACGATGCCGGCGCCGACGATCAGAATTTTCATGGACGGTGGTCGTTCAAGCGGGGCAGGCCGCAGTGCCGCCCGCCCGGCTAACGGATTTTGTTGAGGTATTCCAGGAAATCGGACTTCTCGTCCATCAGTACCGTGGTGTCCGTTTTCAGGGAATTCTTGTAAGCCTCCATGGACCGCATGAAAGCGTAAAAATCCGGGTCCCGGCTGTACGCCTCGGCGTAAATTCGGATCGATTCCTTTTCGCCTTCACCCCGGATTTTCTGTTCTTCTTCGTACGCCTCGGCCATCAGGATGGTTTTTTCCTTGTCGGTTTCGGCGCGGATCTTGGTGGCTTCCTCCTTGCCTTCCGAACGGTATTCCTTGGCGATGCGCTCGCGCTCCGTGCGCATGCGGTTGAAAATGGAGTTGGCGATTTCCGGCGGCAGGTCGGCGCGCTTGATACGCACGTCGGTCACCTGGATGCCGTAGTCGGCCGCCTTTTTATCCACTTCTTCAGTGACCTTGTTCATGATCTGCTCACGGGTGTTGACGATGGCGTCCACCAGGTCGTGCGTACCCAACTCCACGCGCAACTCCGATTTGATGAGGTCGTCGAGACGCGAGGCTCCGCCGCGTTCCGTACGCACCGTTTGCAGGAACTTCAGCGGATCGACGATGCGCCACATGGAATAGTTGTCAATCAGCAGGGTTTTCTTGTCCTTGGTGATGACTTCGTAAGCTTCATCGTCGTTGACCAGCAGTTGTTTGGAAAAGTACTTCACCGACTGGATGACCGGGATTTTGAAGTACAGTCCGGGCTCGGTGATGGTCTTTTTGTATTCCTGGAGCTGAAGGACCACGGCGTTTTCCGTCATCTTGACGGTGAACATCGAGCTGTACAGCACGATGAGCAGAACAATGAGTCCAATGACACTGGCCTGTTTCATAATCGATCGATTCCGCTTTCGGTGAATGGCGGCCGCATCACTTGCGGCCGTTCATGTTCATGTTTTGCTGGAAATCCTTGCCCAGGGGCAGGATCGGCAGAACCCCGCTCCCTTTTCCGCCAATGACGAACTTGTTCATGTTGGGGAAGATTTCTTCCATGGTTTCCAGGTAGATGCGCCGGCGGGTGATTTCCGGCGCTTTCTTGTATTCTTGGAACTGGGACAGGAACCGGGCGGCGTCACCACGCGATTTCTTGACGATCTGTTCGCGGTAACCTTCCGCATTGCGGACAATCTGGGCCGCCTGTCCGCGGGCTTCCGGGATCACCGCGTTGCGGTACCCCTGCGCTTCGTTGATCATGCGTTCCTTGTCTTCACGCGCGCTGACGACGTCCTTGAATGCGCTTTCCACCTGCTTCGGCGGGCTGACGTCCTGCAATTGCACGTTGATGATGCGGATGCCCGCCTGGTATTCGTCGAGCAGGGCCTGCATCTGTTCCTTGACCAGGATCTGGATCTCCGCCTTTCCAACGGTCAGGGCTTCATCGATCATCTTGTTGCCGATGATGCCGCGGATGACGGTCTCCGCCGCGTCGCGGACCACCTGTGCCGTATCGCGCACGATGAACAGGAAGTCCTTGGAGTCGGAAATGTTGTACTGAACGACCAGGTCGATGTCGATGATGTTCTGGTCGCCGGTCACCATCAACGATTCCGGCGGGAAGTCGCGCACCTGGCCAGCGTTGTTGAGGCGGAAACCGATTTCGGTGCGGCGCACCTGGCGGACTTTCGGGGTGTATACGTGTTCGATGGGAGATGGGAACTTGAAATGCGGGCCGGGCAGGGTGGTGCGGTCGTACCGGCCGAAGCGGGTGACCACCCCTTCTTCATCCTGTTCCACGAAATAAAAAACGCTGGGCAGAATCCAGAGTGCCAGCAGAACGAGGATGGCTGCCAATACGGTGCCGGGTTTGAACGGCGGCATCTTGAACTGGGGCATCTGCATTTGCGGTCCGGGGCCGCCCGGTCCTTCACCACCACCGCCACCGGAGCGCGGCCGTTGGCGTTCCTGCGGCGGGCCCTGGTCGTGAAGATCATCCCATGACATGTTGTGATTCGACATAATTCACTTGGTTAACGGGACCCGCTCGGAACGAGGGACCCGGTATTGAAAAGTTACCGAACTAATTTCAGTGTAGCCCAGCGATCAGTGTTTTGAAAGTTTTTCAATATCTTCGAGGACTTTTTCCGCCTCGGTTTCGCTCAAACCCTTGAGCTGGTGACCGAGAAAATAAGAATAGTCGATGAGGGTTTCCCCGTCCATGAACCCTTCTTCCGCACTGGGGTCGTACAGGTATTCATAGATGGGGTTTTCAGCGGAGGTATAAAACAACTCCAGGTCCTGATGATTGATTTCGTAACCAAGATATATCCGGATCGAAGCTTCGTCCATGTTGAATTCGTCACCCGCTTCCTTGGCCGCGTCCTCCCTGCTTTTGCCGCTCGCCATCTGCTGACCGATGAAGGTTTCAATGGCCTTGTTGCGGCGGCGGTTGGCAAAGTGGACGTAATTCATCTCCTGGCCGATCATGAAGTCGAGATCCAGAAAATAAAGGCGGACCCAGTCGTCGAAATCCACTTCGCGGCCCCCTTCGGCGATTCCCAACTCTTCCGCTTTTTCCGGTTCCTCCTTCGCGAGCCGGTTGTACATGGCAAGAAAGCGTTCCAGCGCATCGTAAACCACCCCGCAGAAAAAAGGGTTCATCTGGTACCAGTTGTTGGTGCTGTTGTGCGCGTTCACCAGTTTGCGCAACATGATCATCAGCGTTTCCTGGTCGGCGTAGCGCTGCGATACCGGAAAATTTTCCTTGAGGTGGGTTTCCGACTTGGTCGCCTCTCCCCAGCTGTCCTGAATGATTTGCTGCAGGCCGGTCTTGGCCCGGTCGAGAGCGTGGAACACCAGCCGCTCGTGGTTGAGGGAGCGCTGGTATTCCATGTATTCCTTCAACTTTTCGTTGTTGGATTCTTCGGGGTGGCTGGGGTCCGTTTTGGTGATGTCTTTTGCAAACGCTAACATGGCTTCTCACTCATTTTTAATGGCCCCATTGTGACCAAAAAGGATTTTGATTTCAAGGTTTATCGGGTTTCCTTTGGGTCCGGCGGCAGGGGGGCCGTAAAAAAATGTAATTTTGCTTCTATAATGAAATGCATTGCGTTTACAATTAAAGAGAGAGTTGCATAACAAGGGGTTGACCTGTTTTGGGGAGGGGAAAAGTGCCATTTATGAAAACCTGCTATAACACATTGATGGCCTTCATCCTGGTGGTGGCCATGGTGCAGACCGGACCCGCTTTCGCCGAAAGTGCGTCCACCGGCAAGGGAAACGAGCCGGAAGTCCAGGGAAGTGAAACTGAAAAAACACCGGCCAAAACCAATATGCTGAAAGAGGCGTTTAAAAAACTGGTCGGTAAAGACGAGGAAAAAAAAGCGGGTGAAGAAACCGCGGTGGAAAAGTCGCCGCCTTCAAAAACCAAAAAGGCGGAGTCCGAACCGGAGCCGGAAACCGGAGAGAAAAAGGAATCCACGAACATCCTGAAGGAAACCTTCAAGAAACTGGTTGGCAAGAAGGATGATAAATCCGGTGAATCCGGGGACATCGAAAAAGCCGAAACCAAGCCGGAAGCCGGAACCCCTGAAGAGGAAAAACCCAAGGATGGAATCATCAAGAAAGCCTTCAAGACCCTGATCAAAAACAAGGAAGAAACTGAACAGGCCAAGGAAGAGGCTGAGGAAAAAGCTGCCAAGCTGAAAGACGCCGCAAAGGAGAAAAAGGTTGAGGCGGAGGCCCAGGCGGAATCCTCGGAAGAAAAAACCAAGGCCAGCGCCAAGAAGTTCATTTCCCAGACCATTGATAAAATCGTCGAGACCGTGAAAGGCGATGACAAAAAGGAACTGGAGGACGAGCCGAAACAGGCCAAGGTGGAAACCAAATCGAAAACGGACAGCACCTCAAAAGTCGAAGCCACCGGGGAAAATAAAGAAGAGGAAAAAGGCGAAAAGTCCAGCAATCCACTGAAAGAAGCCTTCAAGAAACTGGTTGGCGATGACGACACCAAAAAGAAGGAAGAAGGCACAGCGGTTTCCGAAAAACCGTAACGCGCTCAGCCCGGCCGTTGCCATGTCCCACCCGTTCCCTCATTCGATCACCGTGTCTATGGGGCGTATGATTACCAAGTCCATTCTGCTTGTTGCGGTCCTGTTTTTGGTTGCCGTTCCTCTCCATGCCGATGACGGCAAAGGCAAAAAGGGAGAGGCGGGCGCTCTCGAAAAAGCAAAGGACAAGGTGCTCGATTCTCTCAACTGGGAGGAAAACGTCGAGCGCGCGAAAAAGCAGATCCAGAAAACCAAAAAAACCTGGTTGAAAAGAACAAGGAAACCGGCCTGAAGAAATCGATCAAGAACATCGAAAAGAGCATCGAGCAATCCTCCAGGAACGCGCAGAAGGTGTTCAAGAAAAACGCCAAGCGGCTGGAGAAAACGTTGGACAATCTGACCGACGGCGAATCCCCCTCATCCAAATAATCCCCCCTTTGAATCCCGCTGCAATAGACGGCTGTTTGCCGAATCCTACCGGTTCCTGCGCCGGGGCCGGTCTTGCGTTGCCTCAAATCCGTTTTATTAGACAAATGATGGGTATTCCTCCGCTCTGACGAGGCATGACCCGGAATTCAAGTGGGATCCTCCAGCGAAAGGAGTTCTGTCGAAGACGCGTCTTGTTGGATTAAAGGGCGCGTTTTGCGGTTTAAAAATGCATTAACCGAATTCAGGGGGAAAGAAAGGAAGTGAAAGCGATTTATGAGCCTTAGGGCATTTGAAATAAAAAGAGAGGACTTTTTATCCAGCATGGTTGTGTTCCTGGTGGCGATCCCGCTGTCTCTCGGCATCGGCATCGTCTCCGGAGTGAGTGCGGAAAGCGCGCTCATCGCCGCCATCGTGGGCGGCATCGTGGTCGGCCTGGGCTTCGCGCTGACGGTTCATCTGTTCGTTAAGAACCCGGATCAGACGATGAAAAATACGCAACGCCAACTGAAACGGTTGTTCAACATGAGTTGAACGCATCGGTGATGCATGGGGTTTGCTGATTCAGGAACGGGAGTCCGCACGGGCTCCCGTTTTTACATTTGGGGAGAGACCAGGTACGCCGCCACGCCTTCGGTGACGTCGCGCAGGAAGGGAAGGTCGAGCATCTCCAGCGTGTCCGAGGGCATGTGGTAATGCGGATTGCGGAAGAATGCGGTGTCGGTCACCATCACCGCCTTGTGCCCGCCCTTCCAGAAGGGGGAATGGTCGCTCAACTGCACCTCCGGAAACGCCGCGCCGTCTCCCGGCACCACCAGGAACTCCACGCCCAGCCCCGGCACAGCCTGCTTCATCGATTCCACCAGCGACACCGTCATCGCCTGCGACACCTCGTTGCCGACCACGGCGATGAAGTCGCCCGTATCCGGATACTTCGCCGGATCGACGTAATGCGGATAGTTCTGCGAATGCGGCGTGCGGTTCACGAACCCCAGCATCTCAAGCGAGATCATCCCGGCCACCGGCACATCCTCCTGCATGAGCCGTTTGCACAGGTGCTCGCTGCCGACGAAGGCATATTCTTCCAGCGTGAATCCTGCGAACAGGATGGTCAAAGCCGGCTTGGTGTCTTTCAGGCAGGAGGCGATTTCCAGTAGCGCTGCCACGGCACTGGCGTTGTCGTCCGCGCCCGGCGTGCCTTCCACCGTATCGAAATGCGCCCCGACGATCAGCAGGCCTTCCTCCGGGTGCGCTCCTTCCAGACGGCCAAACACGTTGAAATACTCTTTTCCCTCGAAAGACACCGGGTCGCGCCACACCTCCAGCCCGCAGGCCGAAAAATGGGATTCGACATAGGCTCCGGCGGCCGCCAGGGCCTCCGGTGAGGAAAAGGGGTTCCGTTCGCCCACAAGGGCCTTTAAATGCGATTCGAGGGAGGCGGTTTCGGCTGGGCGCATGGGTCGTTTCCCCGCTTTAGAAGGCGGTTTTCAGGGATTTTGGCGGTCAAAAAATGGGTTTACATTTAAGGGAGCAAGTCATACCATAATCGGCATGGTCAAGGTAGAGTGCCACTCCGGCTACAAGGTCAACGAACGCCCCGTGGCGTTCACTCTCGCCGACCGCGATTTTCGGCGATCGTTCCAGGTGCGCGAGGTCATCGACGCCTGGCTGGGGGACGACTGCGACTATTTCAAGGTGAAGGCCGACGACGACAATATCTACCTGTTGAAATACGACCGGTACCAGGACCAGTGGGACCTGATTTTTTACCAGGATCCCCGCCGGATGGACACCATACAACCTCCCGCGTCCGGGGTCAAACACCCGTTTCAGCTTGCGTTCGAGCGGTTCGGGACGGACCGGTCCATTCCCATACATTGATCGCGCAGTCCGCCCGTCCACGGCGCGCCGCGTGCTGATTTTGTGCCGTACCCGGCACCGTACTACCCCAGCACAGGGCAGAATCCCTGCGCGTAACCTCCCGGAAATTGAATGAACCTGACTGCCCGATCGTCCCACGAGTACTCCGGCCAGCGGCAAAAGATGGTCGAAGAACAACTGATTGACCGCGGCATCCGCGACCTCGCGGTGCTGGAAGCGATGAGCCGCCTGCCGCGCCACCTGTTCGTCGAGCCCTCGTTCCAGCACAAGGCTTACGGCGACCATCCTCTCCCCATTGGCGACAACCAGACCATCTCGCAACCGTACATCGTTGCCGCCATGACCGAAGCGCTGGCGCTCAAGGGCGAGGAACGCGTGCTGGAAATCGGCACCGGCTCCGGCTACCAGACGGCCCTGCTGGCGGAACTGGCGGCGCAGGTGTTCACCGTCGAGCGCATCAAGCCGCTCGGCCGCCGCGCCAAGGAACTGCTTGACCGATTGGGCTACACCAATATCAACTACAAAATCTTCGACGGCACCTATGGATGGCGCGATCAGGGGCCGTATGATGCTATTCTGGTAACAGCGGCGGCGCCGGACGTTCCCAAAACGCTGGTCGAACAATTGAAGGACGGCGGCCGCATGATTTTGCCCGTCGGCGATTCCGAGCGGCAGGAGCTGGTCCGCGTGACCGTGAAAAACGGCGGGGTGCAGAAGACCATGCTGAACCACTGCCTGTTCGTGCCGCTGGTCGGCAAGTACGGCTGGCCGGAAGAAGAGTGACCCCGCCGCCGGGCCCGTCCACAGCCGCGATCCACTAACCGGATGGAACTTAGCTCGAGGTGACGACCGTGTTCTCGCGAATCAAGAAGGAAGGCCAATTCGAGTTCGGCCCCGGCATCAAATCCCATTACAACTACGACTACGGTTCGCTGTCCGACACCATGAACGAGGCCTACTGCGCCATGCTGTTGCGCAAGCTGGAAGCGTGGCAGAAGGAACACGGCCAGTTCGAGGTGGTGGTGGGCATCGAGACCGAAGGCATCCGGATCGGTTACACGCTGGCGAAGATGATGAACCTCACCTTTTACATCATGCCGCACCGGAGGATCGAGCTGGAACAACTGGGCGTACCCAAGTACCCCGCCGACACGCACTGGCTGATCGTCGATGACATCGTGACCACGGGCAGTCAGTTCATGCGCACCGTGGATTACCTGGACATCGAGGAGACGCCGGAGACCATCACCTATGCGTGCATGATCAAACGCAACCCGGCGAACCTGGATTTCTCCGCCGTCAGCGGCAGTCCCGACAAGGAACAGAAATGGGTCCGCACCGAACGCTTCGACTTCGTCGACAAGCGCCTCGTCGCGCTTTACAGTGAGGATTAGTAGGGTAAAAGATTTCAGGCCGAACAAAAAAAGTGTGCGTTAAAATTTTTCTAATCTTTCAAACTATCTTCGCCTTCCAACCGTTCCAAGCCGTTTCTCGCTAACGTGGCGTAGGGTTCTTCGGTGCTGGTGGCGGCTTTGCGGTACCAGTGCAGGGCGCGGATGGGATCGCGGGCGATCCCGATGCCCGTCTCGCGCATCAGGCCGAGCTGGGTCTGCGCCTTTGGGTCGCCTCCCTCAGCCCCCATCGTCAGCCACTTCACCGACTCTTTAAAATCGCGCGGGATGCCGAAGCCCGTCATGTACAGGATGCCGAGATTGGTCTGCGCGCGGACGTGTCCCGACTCCGCCGCCTTGCGCGTCCACGCCAGCGCCGCGTCGTAATCCTGCCGCACGCCCTGCCCGGTGGCGTACATCATGCCGAGTTGCGTCTGTGCCTCCACGTGACCCGCCTCCGCCGCTTTGCGGTACCACGCGAACGCTTCCTTATAATCGGATTGCTCGTACGCGGCATCGCCTTTTTGATACCAGTCGGATTGCACCCGCTGGGTGGCGCAGGCGGAGAACAGTCCACTGGCAAGCACGGCTGTCAGCAGGAGGGCGATGGCTGGGGATCGGGAATCGCGGTGGTGCATGGGAGCTCTTCTTTCTTTAAAAATACAGGGTGGACTTTAACAAGCAGGCCGTTTGCCCGGAAGGGGCGGCGACCCGTAAATGCTTTTTATCAAAGACCATTTTAGCTGGTTTCGGGATGGGGCGTTCCATGCAATTTCCCAAAGCGGTCCTGTCCCTGAAAAAGGACCGAAACGGTTGTGAGAACGGCGATTGGACTTTATTGACAAAGGCCCCGTTGCGCGGGCCGGCAAAATTTGACCAAACAGGGTGCTAGACAAATATTGCCTCACTCCTTACATTGGAAGTATGGACCTTCGCTACACATATCGTCTGGGGTTCGCCCTTTCCGCGGCGTTGTGGTTGAGCGCCTGTGGCGGCAAACTGTTCCAGATTCCCTACAACACGGAGCCCGATGAACCCGAGCCCACCGCCATCAAGGTGGGGCTGGAGCTGGGCGGCGCCAACAAGTTTTTCAAGAAGTGGCTGGACGTCGAGCAGATCGACATCTCCGGCATGGCCCGGCTGGACAACGGCGATTTCTTCCTCATCCACGATTCCAAGGACTCCCCTGCGGAGCAGTTTCGTCCCCGCTTCGGCGTGTTGTCCATCGACGCCGTCAACGGAACCTCTCTCTACCAGGAAATCCGCCTGAGCGACCGCACGTGGCGAAAACTGGGCGGACCGGCCAACGACCTGGAGGCCATTTGCGGTCTGCCGCAGAACAGCGACGAGTTTCTGTTGCTGGAAAGCTCAAATTACAATGGCCGGGATGGGCGAATTTTTCATGTCCGCCTGAAACAGCGCGGCAAGAAATGGAAAATAAAAATACTGGGCATGGCGTCCCTGCCGAAACAGGATGAAGATGAGGAAACGCCCTACAACTTTGAAGGCATGGGGTGCGTCCAGGAAGCCGACGATCGCGTCGAAGTGGTGCTGGGCGACCGCGGCGAGGGCAAGCACCGGAGCCGCCTGTTCTGGAACACGCTGGATTTGAGGAAGCACCGGTTCCTGCGCGGCGACCGCTTCAAGGTGCTGGAATACGGCATCCGCGCCCCGGTATGGGAGACGCTGGGCGAAACCAATGTGCGCCACATCTCGGACCTTTACATCGACAAACTCGGACGCATGTGGATTGCATCTGCATATGACGAGGGAGACTTCGGTCCATTCGCCTCCGTGGTGTACATGGCGGGATACGCCTCGCCGGGCCATATCCTTCCCGTGGACTGGAACCCCGATCCCGTATTCCAGGTGAAGATCGGCGGCATCAAGATCGAGGCGCTGGGTCCGGCTCTATCGGACGACTGCCTGTTGAGCGTCGGCACCGACGATGAAGGGTTCGGCGGGCAGTTGGGCGAGGTTTTCTGCAAGGACCCGGAGGTCAAGGTGTACAACGAAAACCTGCCCACCAACTGACGGCGGCCCCCTGCCACCGTTCTTTTCTTTTCCAGATTATTTTTTCCGAAGCAGGTACACGATTTTGCCGTGCTGGTTGTAGTGGCCCGCGGCCACGCCTGCGGCGTCTCCCACGCCGAAGTACAGGTCGGCGCGGCCGGGTCCCTTGATGGCGCTTCCCGTATCCTGATCGAGCACGAAGCGGGAAAACGGCTTCCAGCCGATGATTCGGTTGTTTTCATCGAGGACCGGTTTGGTGGCGGAGATGAAGGCCAGGCCACCGCCGGGGTAAAGCCTCTTGTCCGTGGCCAGGGCGCGCCCCGGCACCAGCTCGACCCCCGCCGATCCCGTCGGGCCCTGGTCCGCCAGCTCGAAGAAAATGTAGCGGCGGTTCTGGAACAGGTAACGCGGGATGTGTTCCGGGTTGCGCTGGAAATAGGCCTTGATGCCCTGCATGCTCCCCTCACCTTCGGTGATGACGCCGTCCTTTATCATCTGCCGTCCGACGCTTTTGTAAGGAAGCTCGTTGGACCCGTTGAAGCGCACCGCCTGTACCGTGCCGTCCGGAAAGCGCAGGTACCCGGAACCCTGTATGTGCAGGAAGTACCGGTCAAGGTCATCCTTCAGCCATGCGATCTCCAGGTTTCGGTCCCGCAGGACGTAGTCCCCGTCGATTTCCTTGCGCGTCAGCAGAAGGTTGCGGGTGCGGCTACTGAGGTGATAGCCGTAGTCGCGGTTGCTTTCCGGCTGGGTCCAGATCACCCGGCGTGTGGGCGCCTGTTTTGGTTTGCGGTAAAGAGGATAGGAGTATTCATGGCTCCGGTATCGGCTGGCATCCACGATGGGCGTGTAGTAGCCGGTGAACTGCATGCGCTTGCGACCGCGGCGTCCTTTTCCCGCCTCGATGATTTCAAACTGCTCTTCCACCGCACGGCTGAATTCCTCCGGCGACAGGCCGCTCACCAGCAGGCGGCGAAAGGCGATGAGCGTTTCTTTCAGGTCGCGCTTCGTCACTGTGCGCGAACCCAGGCGCAGGCGTTCGTCCAGGTTGGCGAAACGGAAGGCGCTCAACTGGCGGTCGATGGCCTGCAGCAGGGTGCCGCGGCTCATGTCGTCGAAGAAACGCGGCGCGTTCACAAACTCCAGTTCGTTCCAGTTGTCGGAATCCCGGGTTTCCACTTCAGGCGGCGGGGCGAAAGTTTTATCGGTAAATACCCGGATTTTATCGTTGGCTGGGGAATCGGGTTGCACCAGGGGTTCCGCTTCATCCAGCGTATCCGCTTCGTAATGCACCGCGTAGGGCAGGGAATCCACGTTTTGTTTTTGCGACTCTTCAATTTGATGCAGCCAGTGTTTTGCCTGGTCCGGCCGGGTGGGCGGCAGAACGGAGGTGGAACCCGATGAATGTGGCGCGGATGTTGTTTGGTATCCCACTGACGTTGAATCGCCTGCCATATAAGGAGACGGTGTGGCGCACGAACTGAAAAACAAAAAGAAGACGATGGCAAACGTGCCCGGCGGGACCGTGAACCCGTTTTCGTTTCCCTCTCGTTTTGAAGGCGCCCTTCTTTGCATCCGTTCTCCTCAATGGCAGGTGGAATCAATCCATCAACCGCGGGCCATCTCCACGATGGCTTCGTTGGCCAGCTGGTCGGCGCGTTCGTTTTCGGGATGGCCCGCATGCCCGCGCACCCACTTCCAGGTGATGTTGTGAGTGTCGGCCAGCCGCCTCAGTTCCTGCCAGAGTTCCTTGTTTTTCACCGGTTTTTTGGTACTGGTGGTCCAGTTGCGGCGCACCCAGTTGGGCATCCATTCCGTCATGCCTTTAACCAGGTATTCCGAGTCGGTATAGAGTTCCACTTCGCTCGGCTCCTTGAGTTTTTTGAGAGCCACTATGGCGGCGGTCATTTCCATGATGTTGTTGGTGGTGCTGGGGTCGGAGCCCTTGAATTCCAGCTTTTTCCCGTTTTGGAAGATGAGACCCCCGTACCCCCCGGGCCCGGGGTTGCCCTTGCAGGCACCGTCTGTGTAGATCAAAATTTTCTGCATTCCGGGCCTCCCCCGCAATCTGTCCATAATTGATTGATTTTAAAAAACAAAACCGGGGAAATGATAGCATAAATTGGGGGAGCCGAAAAATATTTGAAAACTTTTTAGATGCCCCCGCCTCTCAAAGTATTAAGGTAAGGTGTTTTGATGACATGGGGGGAGAACTCATGACTACCAGCCTGGGAGAAGATTTGAGGACCACCCTTCAATGTTCCGACGCCGTACAGATCTGCATGGCAATGGAACGTGAAGGCATTGCTTACTACGAGCGGGCGGCGAGGAATGTGAACGACGACCGCGTACGGCAGGTGCTGGAGCACCTGGCCGATCAGGAAAAGGACCACGCCCGCACGCTGCAGGAGAAATCGCGTTTTCTTCAACCTGCGGTTCAGCGGCGTACCCCGGAAAAACCGGAAGTCCAGCGATTCATCCGGCAGCAGATTCTGGGCAAGGTGTTTCCAGAAACCCGCAGGGATCGACCGCAGTCCTGGACCGATGCGGAAGCGTTGGAAATCGGTATCCAGTCGGAGAAAAACTCCATTCAGATTCTGGAGGGTCTGATTGAGCAGGTGACCAAGATTGACGTTCGCACCGTGTTCTCTCATTTGGTGGTGGAAGAGAAAAAGCATCTTGAACAACTGCAGGCATTGAGGGCGCAACTCCCGTGATTTTAAGCCTTCCTGAGGGAAAGGGCGAAAAATAGCCCCTTTCCTTATCCTCTGATCCACCATAATGATGCAGGGCTGTATGCAGGAATGATGTTTGTAACGGGTTTGTAATAAGGGAAACCCGCAGCAGGACCGCGCCCCGCACCCCCAAACCGCCCCGCCAAAATATTTTAATTGGTTGATTTAAAAGCGTTTTCTCTGTTGGTGGGGGTCTCTGGCGCCAGGTTGCACGCCAAAACTTTTACTTTTGGTCAAGATTGGGATTGGAATTAGTCATAGGCAGGCCAATTTTTCCCCAGATTTTTTTGGGGCACGAGCCAAATCGGGATACAATCAACCGGAAGTGTTTAAAAGGGAAAAGGTTTGACAACCTCTTCAAATGTGGTTTATATTTGAACCTCCTGAAATGACAGAGTTTATATAACCCTTTAAAATAAAAGGATTACACGGATGGAACCATATCAGGTTTTGCCTGGTCCCGAGGCGTTTTTGCCTCCCGCCGCGGCTCAAAGAGGCATTGTTTTGCCGGACCCGGGGCAGGCGCACATTGAGGGCCGACTTGTTGATGAAGATGAAGCCGTCGAATACGCGGCTCGAAAAATATTGGGCGCGAAAGTACCGACGATTTTTCCTGGCCCCTTGGTGTTGTGGAAATGGAATGAAAAAGCTGCGAAAAAGGCCAAGGCGCTTCGCAGGCTGGCTGATACGGCTCCGATGCGGTTGATCCCGATGGCGGATTACCGGCCCAAGTATCCAAAGATTGACCCGGAGATCGAGATCAACCCGAACCATCCGAATCTTACGATCTGGCACAACCGGATCGATGTCTGCATATTCGTTGGCGTGCATTGTCATCAGGCGAACCTGGCTCTCAAGATCATTCGCGGGGGTACGGATTGCTATACCATCGCTTACTGCGCCCAGGCGGGCCACGAGGATGCGTGTCTGTCGTTGCGGGATATCGGCGTGGACACGATCAACAACCTCACTGATACCATCGAGAGGTTGAAGAAGGAAGGCGTGAAGAGTCAGGCCGAGCCTTTCACCCAGTTCAGAACAAGTGTCAAGGGACGTTTTGTTGAAGGTTCCTGATTAAGAATATAATTTTGAATTTGTAAATCCGCTTTATACAAGCGCTCTTTTTCAAAAAATGAGGGAGTGATTTTATGAATAAAAAGGTTGAAACCCAGGGCAAAAGAATTCTTTTGTCGGAAACAGTGGAGCTTGGTCACAAGAACCAGAAGGGTCAGGTTTTTACGGACCCGAACGAGATGTTCTTTGACGCGGAGCGCACCCCAGCGTTTCTGACCGGTTCCGAAGTTATTCGCGAAGCCATCAAACGGTCCAGCCTGGATATTTCGGTGGCTTATCCGATCACCCCTCAGAGTGAAGCGGCGGCGCTGATTGGCGAGTTGTACGCCGAAGGCTATCTGGGGGATTATTTCCGGGGTGAGAGCGAATTCGCGGTTATGGGCGAATGTGCCGGCGCGGCCTTTGGCGGGGCGCGGGTGTTCACCACCACCGCCGGTCCGGGCACCATGCGGGCGATGGAGAACTTCCCCATGTGGGCGGGTTCCCGTTTGCCCATCCAGGTTTGCGTGACCTGCCGCGGCATCAACTCCCCGCTCAGCATTCAGCCCGACACGCTGGAAATTTACTACCTGCTGGAAACCGGCATGCTGGTTTGGCACGCAGAGACGGCGCAGGATCTTTACGATTGGATTCTGGGTGGCTTCCTGGTTTCCGAGCAGCCGGACGTGCATGTGCCTCTGGCCCTTTGCTGTGACGGCTTCTTCGTCACTCACACAAAAGACACCGTCCTGTTGCAGTCCGAGGAGATGTGCCTGCCGAAATACGATCCGTACCGCTCTCCGGTTACCTGCATGGACATGGAAGTTCCGCCGGTGCGCATGATGCGCGACCCGTTTGTTATGAAATCGAATTACATCAGTTACATGACCCACGCTTCCTGGCAGTTGGAAATCCACGCTGCCGTAGAACGGTCCCGCAAGCACACCAAGGCGCTGATGGGCGGCTCCTTGATCGAAACCGAAAACCTCGATCGCGAAATCTTGATCGTTTCCTCGGGTACGGCGGTTTCGCAGGGCCGTGAAGCCATCCGCCTGCTCGAAGAAGAACATGGTATCAAGGTGGGTCTGGTCAAGATCAAATCCCTGCGGCCGTTCCCGCACGAGGAAGTTCGGGAAGCCACGGCGAATGCCAAGCACATCATCGTGCCGGAATTCAATGTCGTCGGTTGGTTGGCGCGGGAGATCAAAGCGAT
Organism: Nitrospina gracilis 3/211; assembly: GCF_000341545.2. Classification (NCBI taxonomy): domain Bacteria; kingdom Pseudomonadati; phylum Nitrospinota; class Nitrospinia; order Nitrospinales; family Nitrospinaceae; genus Nitrospina; species Nitrospina gracilis. The sequence continues at coordinate 216,625 of NZ_HG422173.1, read as the reverse complement.
CGTTCCGAACAACGAGCGTGTCTACGCCGGTCCTCACGTTGCAGGCGGCATGACGATGCCTTCGGAGGTCATTGTCGAAGAGATCATGAAACACTTGGGTATCAAAGCCAATACCCTGTCCTCCCGCGGCAGTTAGTCGAAGGGAAGCGTGAGGTTAACTTATTTAAACTTTAAATACATTTTGCACATATATCTGAGGTGAATCATTTATGAGTAAAGAACGAATCCAGTTGAGTGAAGACTTGGCTGACATCATGCCGCAGGAGTACCACGACATGGTGGAAAACGCCACATATGGCAATACCCAGCGGGGCTGGAAGGACATCGGTACCAGCAAAGAACTGATCGAGGAACACTCACTGTGCGCGGGTTGTCCGGAATCCATCGCTTTCCGGTTCATCCTGTCCAGTATCCCGAACCCGGAAGACTCCGTGTTCGTCGGTTCCACCGGTTGCACCAGCCTGGTGTTCCCGCACATTGCGGTTCATAACATCCATTCCTTGTTTGGTAACCAGAATGCAATCGCTTCCGGCCTTCAGCGGGCCCTCAAGGTGCGCTACCCGGACAGGATCAAGGATGTTATCGTTCTTGCCGGTGACGGCGCCACCGTTGACATTGGTCTTGATATGACCATGCAGTCCTGGTTCCGTCAGGAAAAGTTCACCACCATCTGTTTCGACAACGAGCTGTACGCCAACACCGGCGGACAGGAAAGCGGCCTCATGCAGAAGGGCTTCGTTGCCAAGATGGCTCCGGTCGGCAAGGGGTTTGAAAAAGTTCGCCTGCCGGAAATCGCTTTTGAGTCCGGTTGTCACTACGTGGCTTGCCTGACGGTATCCAAACCGAATCGCGTTGAGAAAGCGATCCGCAACGCCATTCACGTTTCCCGTGAATTCGGCCCGACCTACGTTCAGCTCTACACGCCGTGCATCCTTGAGATCGGCAAGCAGAGCATGGAAGGTTTGGATGAAATGAAGGACGCCGAATCCATTGGAGGTCGTTTCGTGATGAAGGAATTCATGACGGATGAGGTTAAGGCCTTCCTGAAGGAGTTGGACGCCAGGGAAAAAGAGGAAAAGAAGGCCGCCAAGGCCCAAGCCGCCGCGAAGTAACGGTGCCAAAGGAGACTAAAAGGAGACGTCATGAGTGAAGAGCAAGTAATGAAACGGATGAATATCCGGATCTCCGGCTTGGGTGGGCAGGGGGCGGTTACTGCCGCTCATCTGTTGGCCATGGCCGCGAACAAGATGGGAAAATACTCCATCTCCAATCCGTTCTTCGGCGCGGAAAAGCGGATGGCCCCGGCCGAAAGCTATGTGCGCATCGGTCCGGTTAAAATCTATGACCGCGGGGAACTGGTTTTCCCGGAAGTCATCATGGTGTTCCATCCGCAGGTCATCACCATGCAGAAGAGCTACACCGCTCCGTTTTATTCCGGAATCAAGGAAAATGGCTTGATCATCATCAATACCAACGTGGACCTGCTGACCGATGAAGACCACAAACGCTTGAACGACCTCAACGTTTCGGTCTTGAACCATGATGCGACGCATATGGCATTGGAAGTCGGCGGCACCGAGCTTTCCACCAATATGGCGATGATCGGCGCCTGTGCCGGTATCACCAAAGTGGTGGACCTGCCGGCGCTGGAAGCTGCCCTGCAGGACCGCTTCGGCAAACGGTACGTCGCTTCCGGCGGTACCGCTACGCTGGACGAAGCCATTAAAAAGAAGTATGCTAAAAAGGAGCAACTGCTCCAGAAAAACAACGATACGATTAAAAAGTCTTACGAGATTGCCTCGGAGTGGGTGAAAACGTCCAATTACTCGCCTGCGTTTTACGGCCCCGGTGAATTCGAGGCAGTTGGGGCCGCAACGGCTTCCTAAGGCTTTTTTGGATTTATAATCTTCAAGATACCGGAAGGAGCCATTCAGCGTGTATAACGTAGCTTATGTTCATGATGATAAATGTATCGCGGAAAAAGGGTGCAGGCTGTGCATCATGTACTGCCCCGAAGCGGACTGCATCAAACTCAACACCGAGAAAATGAAAGCCGAGGTCATCACCCATCGTTGTAAAGGGTGTGATCTGTGCAAGGTGGTGTGCAGCACTCATAATGCCATCAGCATGCACCCGGTTGATTCGAAGACCGGTAAGATCATCCTCGAAGCAGAGGAAGGACAAACCGCTGGATTGGGCCAGGCTTACGCCGGGTAACTTCCTTAAAGGTTTCAATAACCCATGGTCGTATCCGGCCATGGGTTATTTTTTTTTCAAAAACCGAAACCCGGCGCACGGCCCAGGATGAAATCCAGGCCCTCCCGAAAACCGTATTCAACCGCCCCATCAGGCGTTATCACTAGGGTGTACCCATGGACGAAAATGTTTCCAAGCAAGTGACCTGCACCTTGTGCAAAGCCACGTATGAGCCTGTTTTTGAACCTGAGGAAAACGAGGGTGCCTACAGGGTCCACTGTTCTTCCTGTGTGAAAGGCATTCAGATCGCACGCAATGATTTCGTGCGGGTGGCCATAAAGGAAGTACTGAAAATCGAAGGCGAGGCCTTGGCGCTTGCCGTGCAGACTTACCTTTCAGACTGCCCCTGCGGCCAGCCGTTCAGCTATGACGCAGGGAAGCGGTGCCCCGAATGCCTGAAAAAAATAAAACGCGAAATCCGCGGAGAAGATAACCGACCCGGCGAGTACTATTACATCTGGAACCTGAAAAAACTGAAGGATATGGAAGGCCGCCTGTTCGAGCACATCCTCAACAGGCTCGATTCGGAGGACATGTCCATGCAACAGCTGATCGACAGTTTCGAGTCCGGCCAGATTGATCCTGGAACGTATATGGAAGAATTGGAAAACCTGCAAATCCGGGAAGCCAAAGATGTCGCCGTCATCAAAACCTGGGCCATCCTGGTGGGACCGGAAATGGCGTTCCGCGCGGCGGAAGAGCACGCCCTTATGGAGAAATACGGAACCCGCATCCTTGTCAGCATGGCCGCGGGAATGGAGGCCGCGTTCGGGACCAATATCCTGACCACGCTGACGCGGGAAGAGAAAAATCTGGACGGCCCCCTGCGAAAGGAAATCCAGACTTTCATCAAAAAGATCGCAGGCGGATTTTAAGGATATAAGTTTTTTGAATCGATTTCGGTTCGCCTGTAATCTAAATTTTTGAAAGGGCGGTTCCCGTCCTGTTCAGCAGTTTTTCAGAACCACCCCGGGCTCCCCTGACCCGGGGTGGTTTTTTATGCCCTCTTTTCCTCACTCCGTACGGTCCACCACGTGCACCCGCACCTCGGATCCGTTGGCCCGGATTTCCGGAATATACATGGCATGCCCCATCACCGGCAATGCGTGAAAATGCCCCGGAACTTCCGCGCGCAGCGTGTAGCGGATTTCCCACACACCCTGCGCCAGTTTATCCACAAACAATGCCACCTTTCTGTCGCGCAGTTCCTGATACACCCAACGTGAGCGCCCGGTGTAATCGCTGGACGACAGGTACGGAGGCAACACCACGTGCTTTAACTGGGGGGCCTGACCAGCCACAGGTTCGGTCTGACTGCCGAATTTTTTCAGGATGGAGGACCATTTCAGTTCACGCGCATACAGGTCGCCGCCACTTTTTACTTCCACTGCCTCGAAGCCCGCGGGCTTGAGGTCCTCGAACACCAAATATTCGTAATGATTTTTCGCCTCGATGGTGAGGACGGTTTCAATGCGGTCGCCACTTGTAACCTGCTCCCCATCGTTGAGCGGTTGCTTGTCGTAGACGTATCCCTTCAGCAGGCTTGGCCGCCCAACCAGCTTGTAGTACTGACGCTTGACGAAGATTTCGTTACCTGCAGGCGTGATGGGTTCTTCCAGGCTGAAAAACTCCGCGTGTGCCGCGAAATACAAAGGACCTTCGCCGCTTCCCTCAATGCGGATCTCGTTCGCGCCGTTGCGGACGAGGCCGGGATCGATCGCATACCGGCTGGGAGCCTGCAACACGTCCTCCACTTCGGTTTTCGCGATGGAAGTGCCGTTCACGATCAATTCGTATTCCTGGCCGCCTGCAAGTTCGCCGGAGGTTTTCAGGTAGTCATTGAGCGCGAGTACGGCGATGGCGGTGTTACGCGTGTTGCTCCAGTGCGCGCCGCGCCGGTTTTTCACCAGCCAGTTCATCGCAGGCTCGATCAGCTCGTGTCCCGGCGCGATGGTCAAAAGCGCCCGCAGGGCGAACGCCGTGGCCTCCACGCCGCCGTCAGACCACCGGTAATAAATCCCGTCTTCGCCCCAGTGAGCGGTCGCCATGACGGCATCCTGGTTACCTCCTGTCCCATGATGAAGAATGGATTGATCCGGCCGATTGTCGACCTGCACGCCGTTCTCCAGATTCTCAATCAGAATCCGGGCGTCCTCCCTGCGGTCCAGGTAATGTGCGGAGAGTGCCAGCAGGGCGCGCCCGTAGGCTTTCAACCGGTCCTTGTGTTTCCACAGATTGGCGTACGCCTTCTTCTGGAACCTGTTACCACGGTCATTGCCTTTATGACCGTGGTGTGCTGCCGCATGGAGTAGGAACGCCTGCATGTCGTATTGCGCTTCGGCTTTCACGAGAGCCCGGTTGAGGTAGTGGTAAGCGCGATCCAGGACGTCCCGCCGCACCTCCACGCCTGCCTCGCGGGCCAGTCCCAGTCCCCACAGCACGTATGCCGACATGAACGGATCGCTGTCGCCTTTTTTCCACCAGCCCCAGCCGCCGTCGGAATGTTGAAAGTCGTAAAGCCGGTCGAGCCCGGCCTGCGCCATGGCTTCCAGCTTTTTCAGGTTCTGTTTGCCCCTGGGATGCGTCTTGCCTGTGTGCTTGGGATCAATGCCGCCAAAAACGCGGTTCATCACATCCGTCTCATCCAAACCCAAATCGCGCAGGGTTTTGCCGACGATCACCGTCGGCAGAAAACGGCTCAGGGTCTGCTCGGTACAACCGTATGGAAATTCGATGAGATAGGGCAGGGAATCGAGCAGGGTGACGGCGATGCTGGGGCTCACCTGCACGGTCAGCTGAGTGGAGTCGAGTTTGCGTTCCGCCGGGATGTCGAGCAAAACCGATACCGCTTTGCCACGCACCTTCCCGGATTTGGCGAGAAATTTTTCGATGCCGTGTTCGTGTACTACGAACCGTTTTTCCATGGCGTCACTCAGTTTCGGAGTGCGAGCCAGCACCTGAATTTTAACGTCCCCTGGTTTTTCCACCACCCCCAGCCAATCCACGCGCACCTCACCGCGTGCGGGAACGGAAACCAGGTTCAACCGGGTTTTATCCGTTGCCGTATGGGTGAGGCGCTTGACCAGGCGCACGCCGCCCGCAGCTTGAATGCCGGGTGCGACATCCATCGGCGCATCGGTGTTGTTGTTGATGATCGCGGATAGAACGACCTCATCGCCGGTCACAAAGAAACGCGGTGCCTGAAGGCGGACGATGAGGGGATTCTGCGTGTGGGTATGCCCTTTGGCGATGCCGAAGCGGTTGCTCCGGTCCACCACGCGTGCCGTGGCGCGCCACTCGGTCAACGAATCGGGAAACGTCACCTTCACCGTCGCCTTTCCGTCTTTGCCTGTATGCACGTTGGGTTGCCAGAACACCGTGGTGCGAAAATCCGAACGTACGGTCACCGCCCCTTGTTCCTCGCCACCCCCCTCATTCATTTGTAGCCGTTCCTTGCTGCCGACCTTTCCCTCGGACTTCATTTGGTCCATGTCCATCGCCATCGGCGCGGATTCTTCCATGAGCTCGCCAGGATAGACTTGGGAGGTAGGTGCTTTTTTATAGGCCGCGCCGAGTTGGTCATTGAAACCCTTGTCCTTGAAACGTCCCGGTTCGTACGCCCGCCGCTCCAGCTCGTTCTTCCGCAACTGGTCTTCGCGTTTCCGGTCGCGGTAGGTTTTCATCTGGAACGTGCTTGTCATGTTCAGACGGTTGGGCCGCTTGCTGCCGAAGAAAAACTGGCGGGGGTCCGGCGCAAGCTCGTCCTGGATGTAGAACACCGATTCATCGACGAGCGACAATGCCACCTCGGTAGCCACAGGTCGGCCTTTGTGGTCGAGCGCCGTGACGGTGAGCGTGCCTTCTTCACGCGGCCGGTACTGGTCTTGATCCGGTTTCACCTCCACGTTCAGGAACTGCTTCACCGGGGGCACCACAACCTGTTTTATGTCTCTGTGAATCCGGTTGTCGCTCACCATGAGCCCGTTCAGGAACAGGTTGGGAACGTGTTTTTCTTCGATGTCAAGTTGCACCAGCTTCACATTGCCCGTCAGGTGAACGAGGCGGTAGCTGTACAGATTGTCGGCGGACACGCTGAACAGCACGTAGCGGTCACTGGTGTGCGAAACCAGCATGACCGGAGCGGTCTCGCCGGCGTGAAACGTATCTTTATCTACGATGATCTCCAGCCCTCCGTGGCGGTAACCGAGGTCGGTGGTGTTATTGTCCGCCACCCACACCGTGGTTTCCGCGGTGATGGGCAGGCTCTGCGGATCTTTCTGCGACGACCATGAGAAGCGGTAATAACCTTCCCGCTCCGGCGTGAAGGTGAACAGCGCTTCCCCTTCCGTATCGGTGGTGACCGAACGTTTCAGGATTTCGTCGTGCTGGTAACCGCGAAACTTCAACTTCCATCCGGGCTGGCCCGGTACCGGCGGGGGAGGGAAGATGGTGGTTTTTTCGCGAACCGATTTCAATTCCGCACCCGCCACCTCATGCCCGTCGGGAGCAATCCAGATTTCGAACCAGTAGTCGCGGGTGACGGTGATGGTGCCTGTAGCGGTGTGCGGCCGCTCGTTGGCGTCCACCGACTTGATGTTAACGCCGATTTTATCCTGCGGCTGGTACAGGTTGTGTTCGCCTTTCAACTGCACGAAATACGGATGGCGCGTCACCTTCACCGTGTCCTTCGCCACCACCTCGCGACGGGAGGCGTCGGTCACCCGCGCTTCGATCTCGTATTGGAGGTCCTGCCCGCCGGGCTGGGTTTCAAACGTGAGTTTCGCTTTCCCTTCCTGATCGGTCTTGATCACTTCCCGTTTCACCTGCTGGCCGGAGCCCCAGTAGCGGTGTGGTTTCTGGATCATGTCACCGTAGTACCAAGGATAGGTGCGCTCTTCCTGCCAGACGTGGTAATACGGTTTCTGGAAAACCACGACCTCCACATTGGCATTGGCAACGGGACCGCCAAAGTAATATTCGGCGGTGATGTCCACCGTCACCTCATCCCCCAGCGAAAACACCTTGGGCTTGCCGTTCTCTTCCGGACTTTTGACCGCGACCTTGAATTCCGGCAGCTTGTATTCCTCCAGACGAAACATCGCCGCCCGCCCAATTTGACGGCTGTTTGTGCCGGAGGTGCGGAATTCGATCCGGTACTCGCCGAGTGGCAGGGTCTGGGGCAGTTCCAGTTCCCCCCATGCGCTTCCAAATTCATTCAGCCTGACCGAGTCTTCTTTCATTTTAGTGCCACGGGGATCGTATACGGTGTATTTGAGCTTTTCCTTGTAGGGGGTGTGATACACATCTCCGTCGTATGTACGGGCGGTCAGTTTCCATTTAACGGTTTCTTCCGGGCGGTAGGCCGGCCGGTCGGTATGCACATAAATTTTCCAGGGCCGCTGGTTTCTCCGGTAATCGCGGTTGTAGCCCATTGCCAGCGCCTGCCGGCCTTTCAGGGTCGCCGCCATGAAGAACTGGGAATTGTAGCGGCCTTCTTCCAGTTCGAACACGGCGAGTCCGTCTTCATTTGTTTTTCCTTCCGCGTCCCGCCACCGCCATTTCCGGCCGTCGTAGTAATGTTCGAAAAACCGCACTTCCGCTCCGGTGATGGGTGCGCCGCTCATGCTGTCACAGAAATAGCCCAGAGCCTGCTGGCTGGCGTTTTGCGTTACCAGTGCTGTGTCGGTGACGAGAATGAGTTCGCGTGCTTCCTCCCCGCCCCCCGTGGCGCGGAGCAGGTAGGCGCCCATCGGAAGTTTTTCTTTCAATTCGATGCGCCGCGCGCCGGGCATGTGGTCGCCCAGATCTTCCGTGTCCTCGCGCCACGATTGTGTCGCGGATTTGAGGAGCAGGTTGACGCTGTTCATCCAATGCGCCGGATTGCTTTCATCCATCAGATCCACGTCACGGGTGAGGTCGATGGCGTACAGATCCAGTTTGATGTCGGATACGTTGCGCCAGTTGAGCGTGAATTCCGGTGTGGTGCCGGGAAGGAAAATGCTGGGCACCCCAATGTTCAGGACGGGCCGGGTGATGGCCTCGATCTGACGCTTTGCGTCGTCGTAATAACGCGTCTCGCCTTTGTCAAACTCGCGAAGCAGTTGCGAATAGTAATCCAGGGCTTTTTTATAATTCTGCTTGCGCACGGTCTGGCCGTCCGCAAGGATGATGACCTCGCCGGACCCCGCCAGCCACTGCGCGTAATGATAAAGCGCATCGTCGTGCCACTCGGAAGCGCGCCCGCCTTTCAGCGCTTCTTCAAACGCTTCCGGAATTTTTTGCTGCTGCCAATGGTTGCCGCGGTTGCGCAACGCCATGGCATAGAGGTATTGGGCGTGGTGCCGGTCCGCGTCTTTCTTTGCGATCTTGCGCGCGTTGTCGAGGAACTGAATGGGCACGTTCATGCCGTAGTAACCGTAGTTATAATTTTGAGGGACCCATGACGGTTGCGTGATTTTCCAGATCATGTTGAGGTAGCGGTCACGCGCCAGTTCCACATCGCGCGCACCAGCCCACCAGTCCAGCGCGTTCTGGTAATAGCGCCATCCACCACCCCAGTTGCGGCCCTGCGTGCGCGACCAAAAGAAATCGCCAAGCGACTCCTGCACCTCAGCCCAGATACGGTCGCGGAACTCCGGGTGCTTGACGTCGCGCACCATTTTTTCCAGTTGGAAACGGGCCTTGTCTACCGTGGTGGTATCCGGGTTGCTGGAGGCCGACTGCGCCCGCCACAACGTATCCGCGAGACGGAACTGCACCCATCGCGTGTCATATCCGTTCAAAACCAAACTGGCCGCGTCAAGATACACCTTGTGCGCACGGGAATACGAGCCGCGCTCATACAACAGTTCCGCTTCCGCCTTGAGTTGTTCGAATACATCCTGCGAAGAATCGGAATAGGATGGGGTGGAAGGAATCAGCAGGACCAACAGGGCAAGCGCGCACCAGAAAACATTTTTGATGGACCGGGATGGGATTGGCATACCGTCTCTCCTTATATGAAGCCGTCCTCTTGTAGAGGCCGCAGACGGAACCGGTCAGACAAACCGGTTCACCACGGCTTTCACCGAGGACAGATAGGAACTTCCAAAAAGGTTGAGGTGATTGAGCAGATGGTACAGATTGAAAATCTGTTTCCGGTTTTCGTAACCCGGATTCAGCGGAAACACTTCGTGATAGGCGTCGTAAAACCGTTGCGGCAGACGGCCGAACAGTTCCGTCATTGCGAGATCTGCTTCTCGCAGACCGAAATAGCTGGCCGGATCGAAGATGCAGGGCGTTCCGTAGCGGTCGGCAAAGTAATTCCCCGACCACAGGTCTCCGTGAAGCAGGGCGGGCTTTTCGCCCTCCAGGTCCATCAGCAGGTGAAGTTTGTTGAGAAGCAGGTCGAGACGCTGGTCCACGCTGGTGGGAAGCAGGCCGCGTTTCCGCGCCAGTTCCTGCTGAAACCGCAGGCGGTGTTCGCGGAAGAAAACAAGCGGATCGGTCTCCGGTTTGTTGACCTGCACCGTGGAGCCGATGTAGTTGTCGCGGTCGAAACCGTAAAACTGGTGCGACATGTGGTGAAGTCCCGCCAGCCCGCGTGAGAAACGTTCGTGGAAATCACTATTGGGCGTGCCCGGCTCGATGTATTCGAGAAGCAGGTAGCGGGGGTTGATTTCTTCCGGCAGACCTATGACCTGCGGCACGCGGGGGCCGTTTTTGGCTCGGCCCATGAGGCGGAGCGCATCCGCTTCGCGCGCGAAGAAGTCGGGCGGCGGTTGGCCGTTGTGCTTGACGAACACGCGGTCGCCGTTGGACAGGGTCAGGAGGAGCGTTTCATTGATGCACCCCCCGCCGATGGATTGCGTGTTCCGGATTTCCACCGGTTGGCCATAGGCCGTTTTCAGCACGCCGTGCAGTTCGTTTTTCATAAAGACCGATTTCAGAATCGGGTTTTTATGTATTCCAGGATCTGTGGACAGGTCCTGTTCACGATCTCGAACACGTCTTCAAATCCGGACTGTCCACCGTAGTAAGGGTCGGGTACGTCCAGGTCGCCGTTGGCCTGCGGATCGAATGAGCGGAACAGCTTGAGTTTTTTTTCGGCCACTTCCGGCGAACACATGTATTCCAGGCTTTGCAGGTTGGAGCGGTCCATTGCGATCACCAGGTCGTAGCGGCGGAAATCCCCGGGCTGGAACTGCTGGGCGATGGAGGCCAACCGGACTCCTTTTTTGCGGGCGGTCGATTCCATGCGCCGGTCCGGAGGGGAGCCTGCATGCCAATTGCCCGTCCCGGCCGAGTCGATGATGATTTTTTCCTGTAATTTCTGTGAGTTGACGAGGTGCTGGAACACCCCTTCGGCGAGCGGCGAGCGGCAGATGTTACCGAGGCAAACAAAGCAGATTTCAATGGTTTTGGAAGGGCCCATTGTATAATTGATTTGGCGGCGGAATCCGTTTAAGATGACGCGTGGTTTCCTTACCGGAAAAGCACCTCACGCCCTTTGCACTTTCAAAGTCAAACCGATTCATTCATTGTAAAGTCCGCATCGGGCGGCTTCAACTGCCTTTTGATTAAAAATTATTAATATATCGCATGAAGGATTCCGTTTTGATCGAACGTTATACACTGCCCGAAATGGCTTTCATCTGGAAGCCGGAAAATCGTTTTCGCATCTGGCTCGCCATTGAAATCCATGCCTGCGAAGCGCTCGCCGATCTCAAACAAATTCCGCAGGAGGCGGTGGACACGATCAAGCAGAAAGCCGGGTTCGACGTTTCCCGCATCGACGAAATCGAAAAGGAAGTGAAGCACGACGTCATTGCATTTTTGACGTCGGTTGCGGAATACGTGGGGCCGGAAGCGCGATTCATGCATGTGGGCATGACGTCGTCCGACGTTCTCGACACGGCGCTGGCGGTGCAGTTGAAGGACGCTTCCACCCTAATCCTGCGTGAGCTCGAGCGCTTTGCCGAGGTATTGAAGCAACGCGCGCTGGAGCACAAGCACACGCCGGTCATCGGGCGCACGCACGGCATTCATGCGGAACCGACGTCATTCGGGCTGAAACTGGCGAACTGGTACGAAGAGGTCAACCGCAACCGGGAACGTCTGGAGCAGGCACGGGACCAAATCGCCGTTGGGCAGATCTCCGGTGCGGTCGGCGTGTTCGCGGGGATCGACGTGGATGTGGAGGAATACGTCTGCGACCAGCTGGAATTGAAGCCGGCGCGCATCTCAAGCCAGGTCATCCAGCGTGACCGGCACGCGCAGTTTTTCACCACACTGGCGATCGTCGCCACCACGCTGGAGAAGATTGCCACTGAAATCCGGCATTTGCAGAAAACCGAAGTGCTGGAAGCGGAAGAATATTTTTCAAAGGGGCAGAAGGGGTCCTCGGCGATGCCGCACAAGCGCAACCCCGTGGTCTCCGAACAGATTTGCGGGCTGGCGCGCGTGGTGCGGGCCAACGCCCTGGCGGCGATGGAGAACATGCCGCTGTGGCACGAACGCGATATCAGCCACTCGTCGGTGGAGCGCATCATCGGGCCGGACAGCACCATCCTCGTTCACTACATGCTGAACAAGATGATCCGCCTGATCGAGCAGTTGGTGGTGTATCCGGACAACATGATGCGCAACCTGGAATTGACGAAAGGACTGGTTTTTTCCGAACACGTTTTGCTCGCGCTCACGCGCAAGGGCGTGACGCGGGACGAGGCGTACCGCATGGTGCAACGCAACGCCATGCAGGTGTGGGAGCAGGGGGGCGATTTCGTCTCTCTGTTGAAGCAGGATAAGGACATAAAGGAAAAGTTGAGCACCGATGAAATCGATCAGGCGTTCGACCTGAAGAAGCATTTGCGGAATGTGGACCGCATTTTTGAGAGGGTGTTCAATAAATAGGATGAGAACATGAAACGATTGGAAAAAATATACGAAGGCAAGTCTAAAAACATTCACACCACCGAAGACCCGGATCTGTTGATCCAGTATTTCAAGGACGATGCGTCCGCGTTCAACGGTATCAAGAAAGGCGAGATCGTGGACAAGGGGATTGTCAACAACCACGTGTCGGCGGCGATCTTCAAGTTTCTCGAAGGCAAGGGCATCAAAACCCACATGGTGAAAGAGTTGAACGACCGAGAGATGCTGGTGAAGAAGCTGGATATTATCCTGGTCGAAGTCGTTCTGCGCAACGTGGTGGCGGGCAGTCTGGCCAAGCGCATGGGCCGGCCGGAAGGCGAAACGCTGAAGAATCCCATTCTCGAGTTCTATTACAAGAACGACGATCTGGGCGATCCGATGATCAACGAGTACCACATCCGCGAATTCGGACTGGCGACGGATGATGAGATCGAGATGCTCTGCGAAAAGGGTCTGAAGATCAACCAGCTGTTGTGGGATTACTTCAAGGAGCGCAAGATCCGCCTTGTGGATTTCAAACTGGAGTTTGGGCGCCACAAGGGAGAAATTTTGCTGGGCGACGAGATCAGCCCCGACGGATGCCGCCTGTGGCACTGGGATACGAACGAGAAGATGGACAAGGACCGCTTCCGTTTCGACCTGGGGCAGGTCAAGGAAAAGTACGAAGAAGTGTATCACATGATCTGTGGTTGACCGGACGGGGGCCGCTTGCGGCCCCCGGCCTTCACAGTTCCTTGCAGGTGACTTTGGTGGGGGGCGTCATGCCGCATTCCATCGATTCGGTCCGGCCGCTGGCGGCCCCGGCGCACGCGGTGCTGATGCCCGTCTGCACGGTGGTTTCGTAGTCCATGCCTTCCACCTGCTGGCAGATGTCGTAGCCGTTGTACGAGATGCACACCTCGCACTGGTACTTGCTTCCCGACCAGATCATCATGAAGGTCATACCTCCAAAAATTCCCAGGAACAAAATGGTGGCCACGGCGGCCTTGTTCAGTTTCATGGCAGTTACAGATTTCCTTCCTCGGACATGTAGTTCGACACGTCGACAAAAAAATTGTTGCGGTAAAAAATAAGTTCTTCAATGGACTCCCGAACATCGGTGAGTGCCATATGCGCGTCGCTTTTTTTTGGCAGGCGTGTGCCGTTCGGATACCAGCGGCGGATCACTTCCTTGATGGACGTCACGTCGATGTTGCGGTAGTGCAGGTAGTCCGTGAGGTTTTTCATGTAGCGGTCGAGAAAGCGCCGGTCCTGCTGGATGGAGTTGCCGCAGAGTGGTGAGGTTTTGTATGGAACATACTGCTTGATGAAGTCCAGCGTCCGCTGTTCGGCTTCTTCCACGGTCAGGGTCGATTCCTTCACTTTCTGAATGAGGCCGGAAGCGGAATGGGTTTTCTGGTTCCAATCATCCATCCGTTCCAGAATGGCGTCGTCCTGATGGATCACAAGGCAGGGTCCCTCCGCCAGGATATTGAGCTGGCTGTCAGTGACGATGGTGGCGATTTCAATGATTTCTTCCTTGTCCGGATCCAACCCGGTCATTTCCAGGTCCATCCACACCAGATTGCTGGAATCCACAAGACTCATAAGTCGACTTTCATGACGGCCGGGTTGCACGCAGGTATGCGGGTATTCCGGCCTGTTTTCTTCATAACGGGTTGAGAAACCGATTCTAACCCAATTCTTTTGATATTAAAACCACCACCGGGACCGAAACGGGCCTCTGGCTGGGGTCATTTCACCAGTCCATACAGGATGGCTTTCTGCAGGTGCAGACGATTTTCCGCCTGGTCGAAGACGATCGAGGCGGGGCCGTCGATCACTGAAGCGCCGACCTCCTCTCCCCTGTGCGCGGGCAGGCAGTGCATGAACACGGCGTTCGGGTTGGCGAAGGACATCACCATGTCGTCCACCGTGTAATCAGCGAGATCGTGCAGGCGTTTTGTGCGTTCCTCTTCCTGCCCCATGCTGGCCCACACGTCCGTGTACACCACGTCCGCGTTTTTGGCGGCTTCTTCGATGTTGTCCGTCAGGCAGATGTCGAGCTCATCCCGTTCCGCGTCGTCGAGAATCCATTCCATGGCTTTGGGGGTGATGGTGTAATTTGGCGGGCTGGCGATGGAAATATGCATGCCCATGCGGATGCAGGCGAACAGTAGAGACACCGCCATGTTGTTGCCGTCGCCGATGTAGGCGAGCTTCAACCCCTCCAGTTTGCCGAAGTGTGCGCGGATGGTCATCATATCGGCCAGCGCCTGGCAGGGATGATTGAAATCGGTGAGCCCGTTGATGATGGGGATGGTCGCGTGCTTCGCAAGTTCTACAATGTCGTCGTATGCGAAGGTGCGGATCATCACCGCATCGAGATAACGAGACAGCACTTTTGCGGTGTCGCTGATGGATTCGCCGCGCGATAACTGCATATCGCCGGGACTGAAAAAGAGCGCCTGCCCGCCCAGCTGGAACATGCCAACCTCGAACGAAATGCGGGTGCGGGTCGATTGCTTGTGGAAAATCATGCCCAGTGATTTTCCGGCAAGCGCATTGCGGTAGGCCTCCGGCTGGTGCTTCATGTCGTCCGCGAGATCCAGCAGGGCGGTCAACTGCTCGCGGGTGAAATCCGTGAGCACCAGAAAATCTTTTTGCGGCAAGGAGATGTCCATACGGGCTTTCAGGGGTGCGTCGAAAAGGCATTATTCTACACGATCCCGGCCTGCAGGAATACCCCCGATTGTGCCGGTTTTCAGCGGGAGGATTCCGCCTGTTCCGGCCTTTGGGGAAGGACCTCGGCGGGGTCGCCTGCATCCAGCACCAGGGTCAGGCATTTGTTTGCACCGCCCGCTTTCATGAACTCGTCCACCGGGCAGATGACGACGGCAAAGCCCAGCGACTCCAGCCGCTCCCGCAAGGTGGGTGTGGCGTGATTCATGAAAAGGGTCTTGTGTACGCGGGCGGCGTTGCAGGCAAAGTGTTCGGCATCCTCCTGCGAGACGACGATGCGGTTTTCCGGAGCGATGCGTGCCTCGATCTGCCGCAGACTGTCGGCGTCGAATGCTTCCGGAAAATACATCGCGCGGTCGTCGGGCAGAGAACAGAAGCAGGTGTCGAGGTGGTAAAAGCGGGGATCGACGAGGTTCAACGATACCACCGGCCGGCCCAGTTTCTGTTCGATGAAGCGGTGCGAAGCAAGGTCTGTGCGGAAGCCCCATCCGGCCCAGATCCAGTCCTGCCCCGGTTGTGGGAGGGCGTCGCCTTCGCCTTCGAACGCGATACCATCCGCCAGCTTCACGATCTCTCTGTCATTCTGGCGGAACCATTCCAGGTAATGCGGTTCTTCCCCCTGACGTTCCTTGTGACGGAAACGGCTCAGCACGAATACCCCGTCCACCAGAAGCCCCGCGTTGGCGGTGAACACCATGTCTGGAGATTCGCGCCTCGGCTCGATGAGGTGCACCTCCGCCTTTTCGTTCAACGCATGGTAAAAGGTCTCCCACTGGGCGCGGGCGCGGTCGGTGTCGATGTGGTCGATCTGGTCTTCCATCCACGGATTGATCACGTAACGGACGCCAAAATGGTCTGGCGCACACATCAGCATTTTGGGCTTCATGGCAGACCTCCTGAGAAACAGGGTTCTTATATTTAGATGAGGCCCGCCATGCGGGGGATTCGCCTTAAATTTTAAATAAATATTTGAATTTTTGGATATTACGAAGAATCGAGGGGGGTGGCCGCCCCTTACAGGTTCAGGGTTTCCTCGTACTGGCGGAATACCCCGGTTTCGTACGTGTCGCGGATGGTGCGTATGTTGTTGGTGAGCCACAGGTTGGAGAAATCCGGAGGGTAGGGGGCGAAACTTTTCATCTGGCCGATCATGATGCGCACGTTCTGGTACCAGGAAATGTTTTTCTGTTCCTTGAAGAGAGCGCGGGCCTGGCGCAGCCTCTTCACAGCCTCATCGGTCTTACCATTGCCGAACAGGGCAAGCCCGAGGCCCACGTGCCCCAATCCTTCCTGCGGGCGCATTTCGACTACTTTGTGAAACGCGGCCACGGCCTGGTCGAACCGTTGGACGGCACTCATCATGTTGGCGAGGTTGAACTGAACATCGTAGTGGTTAGGATACTTGTCAGCCAGGGCCTGTGCCGCTTTCATGGCCTCCAGGAAACGCCCGGTTTTTGCGTAAGCAATGCACATTTTCACTCCGGCATAAATGTGCATATTTTTCGGGGGACTGGTTTCAATGTACTTCTGCCACGCGGCGATGGATTCCGCAACAAACTCATCACGATCGAGAGTCAGGGCTTCTTGAAGTTCCGGGCTTTGGGGTGCGGCCACCGCACCGGGAACCGCGGCTGCCAGCCACAGTATCAGGAATGTCATCGGGATAAAAAGGTAACCGCGTGTCATAGGCGTCTCGCTGTCAGTCAGGCCACTTCCGCCGGCTCGTTGGGGAAGATCGGCTTGATCTTGATCAACGGCAAAAGGGCGTTTTTGAGTTGGGTTTTGAACTTGTCCTCTTCCTGGATGATCTTGCGCACGTCTTCCGGCCGCACGTAAAAAACGTTGGACGCGTTTTCCAGCGTGGTGTGGATCACCGCCCGGTCGATTTTCATGTTCAGGTCGGAAAAGACCCTGGTTTCCATCATCATCGTGCCCAGGATATCGTGCGTCTCGACCTTGACCGTGCGTCCTATGATGGACACCTTCAGCTTGATGTCGTTGTACTTGCTCACCTGGTGGCTGGAATTCAGGGCACGGCCGCGGTAAAGCGAGGCGATGTCCAGGTTGCCGACGAACACACGCCGGAGGTCGTCGATCACCTGCTTCTGGATGAAAAAGAAATTAGAGAAATCGACCGGGTCGCCCGTGGCGCTGACCACTTTGAAGATGTCGAACACGTTGTCGTCCAGCGTGTGGACGTTGGCCTCAATGATACTGAGATGATTGAACGCCAGCACCGCCGCGATTTTGTACAGCAGGCCCTGCTGGTCCCGTGTGCACACCACCAGTTCTGCCGGATGTTCCGGTTTGTAAAACAACTCCGTAGCGAAGCCATCACGCGATTTTTTGAACTGGTCGTAGATCTGCAACTGCGATTGAAGATCGCGAGGCAGTCGGATCATTTTCAGAAATTCCTGCTTTACGGGAATCGGCACACTCTCGCGTTTCTTGAACTGTAGCGTGAACTGGTAGAAATACTTGAGCTGGTCGATTTGTGTCTGGGTCATCTTCATCTTGGTACCCGCGCGGTCGGCGTAGGTGAGGAGGATCAGCATCTTGAGCCGCTCGACGTTTTTCTCCACCAGGTCCCAAATCATCTCGTACGTTGTGTCGTCATCCGGATCGAGCATCATGAGGTCCCGCATCATGAGGTGTTTCTCGACGAGGAACGCGATGTCGCGGATCATCTTCTGGTTTTTGCCGAAGCCCAGGTTTTCCAGGATGCGCGGCACCGCGCGCGAACCCACCAGTTCCTCGTTTTCTCCCTCCGTTTTAAGTCCCTTGCCGATGTCGTGCAACAGCACCGACAGGCGCATGGTGGATTTGTCCTTGAGCGAATGGTACAGGCCGGTGAGAAAAGGATCGGCTTCCGGATCGATGTCGAGCCGGTTGAGCGCGTCGAGCGCGGCCAGTACATGGATGTCCGTCGGGAACAGGTGCACGTAAATGTCTTGCAGCAGGCCGCTCAGGTTTTTGAACTCCGGAATGAAAAAGCTTTCCAGCAGGCGGAATTCGTGCAGGTAGCGTAGGGCCCGGGCGAAGTGTTTGCCGCGCAGGATGGCGTGGAACAATTGCTGAATCTGTACCTGATCCGCGCCGCTCTGGAACATCGGCAGCATCTGATCGGCATGGCGTTCGATAGCGCGAACGACCGGGTACGAAAGGAAGTAATTCTTTCGCGACACCCACACGAACAACTCGAGGATGGGCAGGGGCGAATCCCACGTCACGTCTTCCCTGCCTTCCTGGAGTACGATCTGCGATTCCGAGTTGAGTGCGAAATCCGGCGACAGCCGCCGTGCTTTTTCCGTTGAGGGCGTGATGCCGTCCCAGAACAGGTTTCGGCTGAAACGCTTCATCGGCAGGACCGCGTTGAAAAAGTATTCCTGGAAAAATTCCCGAACCTTTCCAGCGTAGCCCATCGACTCCGCGATCACTTCCCGCACCTCGTAGCTGAGTACGTCTCGGTGCGATCCTTTCTGGTGGCAATGCAGGAACAAGCGCATGCGCGAGACGAAATTGAGCGCTTTTTTCATGTTCTTGAAAGCCGTCGTGCTCAGCTTTCCGGTGTTGTACAGCTCCACAAGCAGTTCAAACTGGTTGATTTCGTGATACCCCTCCTGGATGCGCACCAGACTGAGCGCCCAGTACAGGCGCCGCAGTTCTTCTTTCAGGTTCGGTTCCTGGCGGAACACCGTATTCGGCACTTCAAAATAATGTTTGTACTGGAGGCAGTGCCGGATGATTTTGTCCTTGTGAATGAGGCTCGCGGTTTTTATGGAGCTGGTGAACTCGCGGTACACCAGCGGATTGCCTGCCACCATGCGGTGCTCGAGCAGGGAGTGGAACGACGCGACCTCGTTTTCCTTCAGGTCCAGGCTTTCGGTATCGATTTCTGAATGGCCCGTGCTGGCGGCGGTGGGAAAGATGTCCTGGTATACCAGCAGGTAATCGAAGAAATTGATCAGCTGGTAACCCCGTTCCTTTTCTTCTTCTGTCGCCCCGGTGCGGACCACGATCTGCATGTCCACGTCGGAGTGGAAGTACATCTCCTCGCGGCCGTACCCGCCGCGGGCGATCACCGCCACCGGGAAATCATGACTCCCCCACGGTTCGGTTCTGCCGCGGTTGCACATCCACACCGCGCGGGCAAAACCCGTCTGCACCACCGCATCGACCAGTGCCGTGCGTTTCAGCAGCAGCAGATGGCTGTTCTCGGACTGCTGGAGTTCCTCCTGCAACAGGTCGGTCTCATTTTGCACAAACAGGGCGAGCTTCTTTTTGAATTCCAGGTAAAACGGTTGGGGGTTGTTGTCCTGGATGGAAGGCAGGTCCTGCGGGTCGGTGAGCTGGTTCAGCTGGGAGACGAGACTCTCCCTGTATTCCTGAGCTTGCTTTCGGTTGGTCTGATACAGTTCAAGCATCTGGACTCGCCACCTGACTGCCGGGCTCGAAAAGCGACGGCAGGACCGCACAAGGTTCAAATAAAATGGATTGTATCACCCAGCAGAATAAACCAAACCCCCGTGTGTTTCAAGCGGAGCGCCTCAGAATTGCCTGAAAAATCAGTAGGTTATGTCGAGGCTACAGGGTCCGGCCCATGAGTTGCACAAACGGGCGGATGTTTTCCACCAGCCTGACGAACTTTGAAGGCTTGAGCGACTGCGGTCCGTCGGAAAAGGCATTGACCGGATCCGGATGCACCTCGATCATCAACCCGTCCGCTCCGGCGGCCACGGCGGCCCGTGCCATCGGCTCCACCAGGTCCCAGTGACCGGTGGCGTGGCTGGGATCGATCACGACCGGAAGGTGGGTTTCGCGTTTGAGCACCGGCACGCAGGCGATGTCCAGCGTGTTGCGGGTGGCGGTTTCGAAGGTGCGGATGCCGCGCTCGCAGAGGATGACGTCCTTGTTGCCCTCGGACAGAATGTATTCCGCCGACATGAGGAATTCCTTGATGGTGGTCATCATGCCGCGTTTCAGGAGCACGGGTTTGCTCACCTTGCCCAGTTCCTTGAGCAGAGAGAAGTTCTGCACGTTGCGGGCGCCCACCTGCAGCACGTCGGCGTACCGCGCGACCAGTTCCACGTCGCCGGGATTCATGACTTCGGTGACGATGGGCAGGCCCGTTGATTCCTTCGCCTCTTTCAGGAGTTTGAGGCCTTCTTCCTCCAGACCCTGGAAGCTGTACGGAGACGTGCGCGGTTTGAAAGCGCCGCCTCTCAGCATGTTGGCTCCGGCGTGTTTCACGGAACTGGCGGTGGCCATCATCTGGTCATGGCTTTCCACCGAGCAGGGACCGGCAATCAGCGCCAGGCGGTCGCCGCCGATGGCGAACCCGTCGCACTCGATCACCGAATTCGCGTTTTTGATTTCGCGTCCGGCCAGCTTGTACGGTTTGAGGATGGGAATCACGTCCTCGACACCCGGCATGGAGTCGAGCACTTCCATGAGGTGATCCTTGAAATGTTCGTCACCGACCGCTCCGATGACTTTGCGTTCCACTCCCTGGATCTCGTGGGGAGTGAATCCGTTTTCCTTGATTTTATCCTTCACGGCCTGGACCTCCTCAGGGGAGGTGTCCGCCTTGAGCACTACGATCATTGCCAACTCCTTTTGTGAGGTTGGTATCAAATTAGCATGCTTTTAAAAATCCAGTCAAGACAGCACTTTACAAACAATTCAACCGTTTTCCACACCCGGCTGCAAAGCAGGGTTCCACCTTTGTGTTTTCCTGGTTTCAGCAGGGGGCGGGCCGGACGGGAGATGAAATTTTTGACAGCTTTCATGGAAGTGTGATAATTAACAAACTCTTGAGGATTCTCTCCTTTTTTAGACGCACCACTCACTCCCGGAGGCCGGATGGAAATCAAAATCGGACGCGATGCCTTTCTCAACGGGGTGCACAAGGTTCAGGGCATCGTTGAAAGCAAAGGCGCCATGCCCATCCTGTCCCACACGCTGATCTCCACTGAAAAAAAAGGCGTATACCTGCAGGCGACCGACCTCGAAATCGGCATGAAGCGGTTCTGCCCGGCCAACGTGGTCACACAGGGCTCGGTCACCGTCAACGCGCGCAAGCTGTTCGATATATTGAAGGAGCTTCCGGACCTGGAGGTGACGCTGAAAAAGGAGGACAATGACTGGGTGACGATCACCTGCGGCAAGTCGAAGTTCCGCCTGCCCGGCCTGGCGGCCGCGGATTACCCGAAGCTTCCGGAATACAGCGAAGAGCCGCTCATGGAATTCAGCGGACCGCAACTGCGGGAAATGATCCGCAAAACCTATTTCTCGATCTCACCGGACGAAACCCGGCAGGCCCTGAACGGTTTGCTCCTGGAAAAGGAAGACGACCACGTCAACCTGGTTGGCACCGACGGCCATCGCATGACGTTCATCAAGCGGCCCCTGCTCAAGGCCAACGCCGACAAGGTGGACAAGTCCGGTTACCTTTTACCGAAGAAATTGCTGACGGAATTGTTGAAGCTGATGGAAAGCGACGACGCCACCTGCTCGTTTTCCGTGAAGGACAACCAGCTCGCGTTCATCCAGGAACAGCAGGTCATCGTGTCGCGCAAGATCGACGGCAAGTTTCCCAACTATCGGCAGGTGATCCCCGGCGACAACAAACTCAAGGTGACGGTCAACACCGAATCGCTGGTGCATGCGCTCAAGCGCGTGGCCCTTCTGGCGGATGAAAAATCGAAGATGGTGCGGTTCGACATCACCCCCGGGCTGATGACGCTGGTTTCGGAAGGAACCGAGATCGGCAACGCCACCGAGGAACTGGAGATCAATTACGACGGCGAACCGGTTTCCATTGGCCTCAACGCGCGCTACATCCTGGATGTGCTGGCGGTGGTGGAGGAACCGGAGGTGGTGATGAACCTGAAAGATGAAAACCACTCCTGCCTGCTGACCATCAACGACGACAAGGACTACCTTTCCATCGTCATGCCCATGCGGCTGTGATCCGGCGCGTCCCCACCTCAATCTGATTTCTTTTTAAAAATCGAAAAAGCGGTCGAGGGTTTCGTCCGCGCGGGGCAAATGCCCGGTAACGCCTTCCCACACTTCCTTCGTCTCCATGCACAGATAGACGTCCACTTCCGGCGCGCGCCGCTTGATGGTGGTGCGCAGGGTGTCGTAAGCGTGATTGCGCAGGGGCCGCAGGTAACGGAACTTGCCGTCCGACCCGGCGACGTGCTCCTGCGTGAGCAGGCGGGTATGGGGATGCCGCTCCTGCATCATGCGTTTCAGGTTCGGACGGTAGCGGAAACTACCCAGGCTGATCCATTCCAACTGGTGAGCAGGCAGGGTGTCGAAAACCTGTTCGATCAACCGCCCGTACCCTTTCTCCCAACCGTCGAACAGGATTACCGGATCGAGATGGATCCCCACCTTGAAACCGTGTTCCGCGCAACGCCGCGCCGCGTCCAGCCGTTTGGGCAGTGACGGCGTGCCAACTTCTTCCTGCTCGACGATTTCATCCGGGTTCAGCGACCACGACACGATGACGTTGGTGGGGTCGCTTTGTTTGAGCAGGTTGTCCACGCAGTCGGACTTGGTTTTGAGTTCCAGCACCGCGTTGTTCTGCCGGTTGAAAAACGGCACCAGGTAGTCGGTGTAAGGAAGAAGGTCGTCGAGCGCCAGGCTGTCGGTGACCTCGCCGGTGCCGACACGGAACGACCGGTCCGGGTGTTCGCGAAACTCCTCTTCCAGTTCAACCAGCAGGTCGTCGATATTGACGAAGGCGGTGAGCAGGGGATTGTTTTCCAGGAAATCCTGCAGGAAGCAGTATGAACAATCGTACACGCAGTTTTTGATCAGGTTGACGACGTAGTAGTTGCAGCACACCATGCCGGGACTCAGCCCCGGGCACTTTTTGAGAAACGATCCCCTGAAGGTGGTGAGGACGAGCTGCCGCTTGGCCGCTCCGAACACATCGACCGCTTCCTCGCGCAGGGTTTCGACCGCACTTGCCGGTGTGTGGTCACGCCGCACGGGTACGCCGGGAAGGGCCTCCAGCACCCTTTGGGTGAAAGGGTGGTCCGCCGCCGGGGCGTCCAGCACGATGAGGTCGGGTTCGAAGGGCATGGCCTATTTTATTGAAAAAATTAACTTTATTCGATTTTTCGCTATTGTCTGAATGGGGGCTATCTGCGATAATATACAGGTTTTTAGAGGAGGAGGGAACGTGAAATCAAGCACTTTCCCGCCTGTCCTCCTTATTGCCGGATTTTCCCTTTGGGTCTCCGGGCCGGACTTTTGAGTGGCTGAAATGGATTTGGAACCAACGCAGGAATCTTCGTTATTAAGAGACCAGGACTGGCCACAGAAGAAAAAAGGTCCGAGTCCGTTCTGGGTGGTGTTGTACACGCTGATGGGTGTCGGCACGTTCTTTTTTTTCAATAAAGACACCGATCTGGTTCGGGATCTCCTTGGCCTCGTTCCACAGAAACCGGTGCAGGAGATGGTGGATGCCACGCCGCTGGGCCCTGCGGTGGACTGGGTGGAGGAGAAAACCCAGGACTTGCCGAATGAAGGCGGCTGGATCGCCGGTAATGCGGAAGCTTTCATGGCTGAGCTGGAATCGTCCGTTCTGCCGGAGGTAAAGAAGACGGCGTACGACCCTTCCGCGCTGGAACAAAGCCGACTGTACACGCTCGACCTGGAGGTGAAGCTGTCGCTCACGCATTCGTTGTGTGCGCGCCTGCCTGCCGACGACTGCAAACGCCTGTCCGCCTATGCCGCGCGCATTTTGTCGTGGTACCTCGATGTCAGTCAATCGGTGCGCAAGGGCGATCGCCTGTCCCTCATCTACGAGGAAATTGAAAGCGAGGAACGCTTTCGCATCCTGAAGCTGGTGTACGACAGTCATTTTCTGAAACAGGTGATCGAGGCCAACTACTACCGCGCACCCAACATGAAATACGGCAGTTATTTCGATGAATCGGGACGCGAACTGTTTCCCCGTCTGCGCAACCACAGCGCTCCCATCCGGGAATATGAAGCCATCACCTCACTGCCCGGCGACTATCGCAGGGGCAAGGTGGACGGACATCACGGTACCGACTTCAAGGCCGAAGTGGGCACGCCGGTTTACGCCAGTTTCCACGGACGCGTCACCCGCACCAACTGGAACCGCAGTCACAACGGGTATTGCATCGAGATCGTGCATCCGCGCGAAGGGGTACGCACACTCTACCTGCACCTCGACCGGGTTATGGTGCGGCGGGGAGAATACGTGAAACGCGGCCAGCAGATCGGCACTTCCGGCAACACCGGACGCAGTTTCGCGCCGCATCTGCACTACGAGGTGCGCCGCTTGGGCAAGGGCGGCCGCATTCACAACCCGTTCGAGTTCAGGCACCACAAAACCCACGTGCGCCGAATCCCCTCGCAGGCGATGGATGAATTCACCTCCCGGGTGCGGCATTACGACGCGGTTCTGCAGGGCAAACCCTTCCTGCAGGTCAGGTCCGAAACGCAAAAGAAAGCCAACTCCTGATCGGTTCCCGCGCTCGCATCACGTTTCGGCAATCCCTCTCCCAACCTGTATAATTGAAACCATTCACCCTGCGTGAATTGCAGGGTATTTTTTTGTCTTACGAAAGGAAAGCGTTTTCCGTGCGTTCCGGAAAAATCAAAATCAAGGTCTCGAAAACAGTGCAGAAGCGCATATTGAGCGGCGATCCGTGGGTGCGGTTCTACCAGATGAAAGACCGCAAGGTGTCGGGTGCCGCAGGCGACCTGGGCGTGGTGTACGATTCCGCTAACAAGTTCCTCGCCATCGGTTTGTTTGATCCTTACTCCGACATCCGTCTGCGTATCCTGCAAACCCGCAAACCGGTGATCATCGACCGCGACTTTTTCATGGAGCGGTTGCATTCCGCGGCGGTTTTACGCGAAGGACTGGAAGGCGGGGCCACGACGGGATACCGCCTCGTCAACGGAGAGAACGACGCCCTGCCGGGGCTGGTGGTGGACCGCTACGCGGAAACCCAGATCGTGAAAGTGTACACCTCCGCATGGTTGCCGCATTTGCCGATTCTGATGGCGTTGTTGACGGAAGAGTTCGGCGCACAGCGATTGGTTCTACGTTTGAGCCGCCACGTACAGAAAGTCGATGCAGGCGGATACCGGGACGGGCAGGTGCTGGCCGGCGCGCCGCTTGCGGGTCCGGTCGAGTTTCTGGAAAACGGATTGCGTTTCACAGCCGATGTGTTGGCGGGACAAAAGACGGGGTTCTTTCTCGATCAACGTGACAACCGGCAGGAAGTGCGCCAGCGTGCCTCCGGCAAAACGGTGCTCAACGTGTTCAGTTACAGCGGAGGATTTTCCGTTTACGCGCTGGCAGGAGAATGCGAATCGGTTACGGAACTAGAAATCAGCCGACCCGCGCTCGACGGCGCGCGTGCCAATGCGGTGTTGAATTTCGGTAAAGAGGTAGCGAGTTCGGGGCGGTTCTCACAAATTCAGGGAGATGCATTTGAAGTGCTGGAACGCCTGCATACGGAAGGCAAAACATTCGACCTGGTGATCCTGGATCCACCGGCGTTCGCCAAAAGCAAAAAGGACAAGCCGAATGCGCTTCGCGCTTATCAGCGGCTGGTGCAACTGGGGGCCCGGGTGACCTCAAAATACGGGATTCTGTTCGCGGCGTCGTGTTCCGCTCCGGTGGAAGCGGATGAGTTTTACCGGGCAGTCGAGCAGGGACTGAAATCCGCGGGCCGAACCGCCAGAAGCCAGATCAAAACGGGACATGCACCGGATCACCCGGTGACCTTCCGGGAAGGAGCGTATCTCAAGGGGGTGTTTCTGGAGCTTTCTGCCTAAATCAACGAATATAAGGAGTTACTGGAGCGCTAAGGGCAGGGAAAACGCGCAAAAAGGAATGATGAATCAGAAGGAGAGGAAAATTTTGGGCGCTGAAACGATACCAGTTGCAAATAACTGCTTTGAGATTTCCCTGAATACAACCTTCGAACTTGTAAAAGAGAAACAATCCCAAATCAATACCAAGTAAGCGGGAGCAACCTCAGCTCTTCTTCCGTTTCGTAGCTTTTCTCTTGGTCGCTTTCTTTTTGGTTGCCTTCTTCTTGGTCGCTTTTTTCTTAGTAGCTTTTTTCTTGGTAGCCTTTTTCTTCGTGGCTTTTTCTTTGTTGCTTTTTTCTTTGTTACTTTCTTTTTCGTTTTCGCCTTGGCTTTGGTTTTCGCCTTAGCCTTGGTCTTGGTCTTGGTTTTTGCTTTGGATTTCTTCTTGGTTGCCATCAAGAACTCCTTTCGTTTAAAAATATCTGGTATGTCTCAGCGCCCAAATATTTTAAGGTATTTTATTCCATACACTTACTTTGTCAAGAAAATATTGTCAAAAAATGAGGCAGTTGTGGTTTGATGGGTGACGTGTTCATGGTTTTGTCTGCATGTTCCACAGCGTGTGTGCTCCATTTGTTTTATAGCATGCATGTCGGAAACATGCATAAAATGGCCTTAGAATAGAGGACTGCTTTTTTTGCATCAAAAAAAAGTTTTGAGCAATGAACATTTTGCATGTTGAACCAGAACCGAAAAAAACTGAAAAAAATTTATGAGTGTTCGTATCCCCATTCACCCCATTCCCGGTTTGGACATGTGCTCGCGGCTTGTTCACGGGGTCAGCCCGCGTTGCGTGGTTCATGAGGATGGAACCGTCGAACCGTTGCATCTGGGAAGAGACAAAATGGAAAGCGCGTCGGTGGAGCACCGCCGATGGTTTTTACAATCACTGGGTATCGAACACGATCGCCTGTTCCTCGCAAAGCAGGTTCACAGCGACCGTGTTGTGGTGATCGACCGCGAATCGATGACCCCGGCGCAGGTGGGCGGCCAGGAAGCGGACGCGCTGGTGACCCATATGGAAAACACGCCTGTCGGAGTGATGACTGCGGATTGCGTTCCCATTATCCTCTACGACGAAAAGGCGCATGCCGTGGGCGTGGTGCATGCCGGGCGGCGCGGCACCCAGCAGGGAATCCTCACTCGAACGCTCGATGCCATGAAAGTGATCTACGGAAGCCGTCCGGAGCAGGTGGTGATGGGGCTCGGGCCGTCCATCGGCCCCTGCTGTTACGAGGTGGACGAGGATTGCATCACCCCGTTCAAAAACCGGGATGGGGGCTGGCAGGCCTTCAGCACACCGGGCAAGCCGGGCAAGTACATGCTAAATTTATGGATGGCCAACCGCATGGAAGCCGAACGGGCGGGTATCCTTCCAGATCACATTCATCTCCACGGCGATTGCACCGCCTGCCATCCTGACCGCTGGTTCTCCTACCGCAGGGAAGGGCAAACCGGACGCATGATCACCCTCGCCATGCTGAAAGACTGAATTACCCCATTGCCAGGCCGGATTGCTCGCGTGTTCGTGCTACAATATTTTCCATCACGATCCGATTTTGAATCAGAAGGCGGCACCGGTTCGGATGAAAGCAATCCTTCGGCGCTGTCTCTTGAATAAGTCAAGTAACCACGATCTCATCCGAAAAGTATCCCGTGTCCCAGACTCCCGCACCCAAACTGCCATTTCCCGTTGAATGGATTAAAACCCAGCCTCAAAAGGTTGAGGAATTGCTCAACAAATTATCGGTAGCGGACCAGGCCCGCTGTGTCCTGCAACTGCACGGCGTGCAACAACAGGCACTCATCCTGCTGTCGAAACAGGCGATGTCCGTGGTGCGCGCCCTGCCGGACGAGGAGCTGTACCAGACGGTGAAGGAGATCGGGCAGGAAGACGCCCTGCCGCTCATAGCCATCTGTTCGCAGAAGCAACTCCAGTTCATGTTTGACATGGAGTGGTGGCAGGCGGATAAATTTTCTCCCAAACGGGCCGTGGAATGGCTGGCACTGGTCGCCGACGCCAACGACCAGCAAATCCTGCACTGGCTTTATACCGAGGACTTCGACCAGAAGGTCATGGTTCTTCAGTCCCTCATCAAGGTGTACAAGCGCGACGAGATGACGGACCAGTATGAGAATGTGGAGAACCTGCCGCATTACTCGCCGGACGGGGTTTATGACATTTACTTCAAGGACGCCGAGGCGGAAAAACCCCTCACCCGTATTTTCAAAATGTTGTATAGCGAAAACCAGAAACTGTTGCATTCGCTTATGGAGGGCGTCATCTGGTACGGCGTGACACCGACGGTGGAGACGTCCTACCGCTGGTACCTGTCGCGCAATGAGGAGCGGGGGGTGCTTTCGTTCGAGGAAGCCTTCCAGGTGTACAGCCTGCTCGACGCGCAGACGCTCAAGGAATCACTGCCCTCCGCCGACGATTTCCGCACCGAGGACATCCGCCACACCCTCGCTCCCGCGTTTCCGTTGGAGGACCTCGATCCGGGAACGTTCTTTGGGCAGTGCCTGGCCATCGTGAAATCAGCCGAACGGTTCCATGCCATCAGTTGGGAACTGGCGTGGCTGTTTCATAAAGTGATGGTGGCAGACCGGCGTGACTTTGCCGACATCCACCAGCGTCACGAGGCGATGCGCAAACTTCTGGGCTACATCAACATCGGCCTCGAACTCGGTGCGGGGGGGGGACATCCAGAAGGGCGAGACCCTGCTCACCAAAACCTACATGCAGTCGCTGTTCCAGGTGGGGTACGCGGCGCTTATGCGGCTCAAGTGGGAAGGCGAGAAGCTGCTCAAGGAAAACGGACGGCTGGTGGAGTACGTGTTGCCTTCGGGCCTGGTCGATCACTTCGCCGCGATCGTGGACCGCTTCCCGAAAATCGGCGTGCTGGTGCAGGAGGGCGACGAGATCGCCGAAACCAACGTCCAGTGGGCTCACCCGCGCGCGCTGGAAGACCTCGCTCTCATGGAAGATTTCCTGATAAAAACCCGGTTTTACGTGCGGCTGGCCAAGCAGGGATTCAATCTGGATGAAAAACGCATCGAAAAATTGAAGGACCAGTGCACGCATCCCGCGTCCGTCGACGACATCAATATAATTGTTTTGACCACCACAGCGCTGGCGCAGTCCACGCTGTTTGGTCATCTGGCGTGCGACCCCCTGCCGGAGGTGGCTGCGAAAACGTTTTTGCAAACCGTGTTCGTCCACAACATCCATGCCGACGACCCGCACACCGTGGACGAGGACAAGGTGGCGGCCTTCCGGGACACGCTTTTGGGCACTTCGATGGCGTGGAGCGACGAGGACCGGGCTTCCCTCGAGCAGTTGCTGAAAGATGCGGTCGCCAACCTGGAACACCATTTCGGCAGGCTGAACCTGAAGGAGAAGATCGATTGGAAATTCACCCGCGGCCTGCTTTTGCAGTGAATACGGTGTGGTTTCAGGAGGTTAGGAGAGCGGTCCCGCCCGGACCGTTTTTTTGATTTTCAAAAGCGGAAAAAGAGTGTACCATCACTCTCCACCCTGAAGCCGGAAGGCCTTCCGCAAGGCCTCTACGGCGGGTATTGAGTCACGAGGTTGTTATGGCAGAAGAAAACAAGGACAGCAAAATCATCATCGACACACCACCGCCCAAGCCCGAGAGGATCCTTCCCAAACCCGAGTTTGTGGAAGAAGAATCCGGTCAGTTGGACCCGCGCAAGGAAGATCCGGGCATGATGGAATCGTACGGCACGTTTCCCGTCTGGATGCTCAAGGGAATCCAGATGCTGACCCCGGACGCGCTGGTGCAGAAAAATCCCTCAAAGAAAAAATACCGAGTCTGACCCAACCCATGCGAACCATCAAACGGGCGCTGATCAGCGTCTCTGACAAGACGGATGTCGTCGAATTCGCCAAGCAGTTGAGCGAACGCGGTGTGCAGATTCTTTCCACCGGCGGTACGGCGCGGATGCTGGAAGAAAACGGCATCCAGGTCATTCCCATTTCCGATTACACGGGATTCCCGGAAATGATGGGCGGCCGGATCAAAACCCTGCACCCGAAGGTGCACGGGGCCATCCTGGGGCGCCGCGACGACCCCGAACACATGCAGGCGATGAAGGACCACGGCATCGAACCCATTGATCTGGTCGTCATCAACCTGTACCCGTTCGAGGCGACCATCGCACGGGACGATTGCACGCTGGCCGACGCGATCGAGAATATCGATATCGGCGGTCCGACGATGGTGCGTTCCTCCGCGAAGAATTACAAAGACGTCGCCATTGTGGTCAATCCGGACGACTACAAGGTGGTCATCGAGGAAATGGACGCCAACAATGGAGAAGTGACGGAGGCCACGCGCCAGCGGCTGAGCCGCGATGCGTTTGCCCTGACCGCGCGCTACGATGCGGCCATCAACCGTTACCTGTCCCTGCAGATCGAGGGTCCGGACAGTTTTCCGCCCACCTACCAGCAGACTTTTCTCAAGGTTCAGGACCTGCGTTACGGCGAAAACCCGCATCAGGCGGCGGCCTTGTACCGTGAGTACCAGACGCTGGAGACGGATGTGGTGCAGGCGCGGCAGCTGCAGGGCAAGGAACTGTCGTTCAACAACTTCATCGACATGAACGCAGCATGGGAATGCGCCATCGAGTTTGAAGAGCCGGCGGCGGTGGTCATCAAGCACACCAACCCGTGCGGCGTCGCCATCGGAAAGGACCAACTGGATGTGTTCATCCGGGCGCGGGAGACGGACCCCGTCTCCGCATTCGGTGGAGTGTTGGGATTCAACCAGGTGGTCACGGCCCAGACGGCGGAAGAGATCCTCAAAAACTTCGTGGAAGTCGTCATTGCCCCGGGTTTCGAGCCGGAAGCCCTGTCCCTGTTCGCCGCCAAGAAAAACGTGCGTGTGATGGAGATGCCCACGGCGAAACCCAACCCCGAAAAGAAACGCCTCGACCTGAAACGCATTGGTGGCGGTCTGCTGGTGCAGAATGCGGACGACGTCACGCTCAACCGCACCACGCTCAAAACGGTGACCAAACTGCAACCGGACGATGCCACCCTTCGCACGCTGGAATTCGCGTGGACCGTCGCCAAGCACGTCAAATCCAACGCCATCATTTACGCCCGCGATACCGAGACCGTCGGTGTCGGTGCGGGTCAGATGAGTCGCGTGGACTCCGCTCGCCTCGCCATCGACAAGGCCAACAAGCCGGTGGATGGATGCGTGATGGCCTCCGACGCCTTCTTCCCGTTCCGCGACTCCATCGACGCTGCGGCGAAAAGCGGCATCCGGGCCATCATCCAGCCCGGCGGCTCTATCCGTGACAAGGAAGTGATCGAAGCTGCGGACGACCACGGCATCGCCATGGTGTTCACCGGCATCCGCCACTTCCGACACTGATTCCGGTCCCTTTCTCCCTCCTCTTCGTGTCCCGTGTTCCCCACGGCCCTCAACTTTACGGAAATTCTTCCGTAAAGAATTGAAAAGATTTGTCCAAAACGATATCTCCAGAAATTCTTCCCATGCACTTGCGGGGCCTGTTTATTCTAGAAACATGAAACGGGTCTTTACGGAGGGCCGTCATGAACTGGACCCAAATCACATCCAGGTTCAAATTCAAATTGCCGAGAATCCGGTTTTCGGTGCTCCTGCTTGAAAAACTCATCATCGCTGGTTTTTACGCTTCGTTGATGTTCATCGCCTTTGGGGTGATGGCCTATTATTACTTCCAGCCTTACTTTCAGAGCCTGAAAAATAAAGACGCCTTCCGTTACCAGCAGGCGGTGGGAGAAATAAAAGAATTGCACTTCCTCGAGGCGTTTCGGCAGTTTTCCGAGTTGGAAGACATCGAAATGAAAAAGCTTTATCTTGAACGCTATGAACGCTGGCAGAAACAGTTCAAACAGGACCCGAAGTTTCGTCTGGAACAGAGGCGGGAACGCAAGGAAACAATGGAAAAGGCGCGGGAAGCGCGTCTGGAAGATCATGCCAAAGCGGTTTCCAACATCCGCTATACCAACCGCCTGTCCAGCATGCTGGCCGAGCGCCTTCGCTGGGGCCAGGCAGGCCCATGGGAAAAAGGCCTTATCCTGCGTGAAAAGTGCGTTTACTACCTGAAACAGGAACAATCGGAACGCGTATCAACTCCGCAAGGAGAGTACCAGTCCAGCCTGGTGGAGACGTTTCAGGACACGCGGCTGGGTGGAATGACGCCGGAGTTGTTCTGCGCCGACCTCATTCCGCTTGAGGACAACCCCCGTGCCATCGGTCATGCGTTTGAGAAGTTGAAAGAGAAGCTGGATTATTTCAAGTATCTTCAGTTGCTTGGGGAGATCGGGATGAAGGAAAGTGAAGTGTTTACCTTCACCGAAAAGCTGGAGGGAATGACCGAAGACCTGGCCGGCACCTGATTTCTCCCCAATTCATTACCGTCCGCCGGAAGATTCTGCGGATTGTTTGGAACCCGCCCCGTTCTGTGGCCCGGACCCCTCTTTTTCCAGGATGGCCGTCATCAGTTGCTTGATCTCGTTGTTGTTCTTGATTTCAGGAAGCTCACCTTTGCCGGTTTCCGTGTAAATGATCAACTGGCGCAGCGGGCGGATGACCAGATTATAAGTGTATCCTGCCGCTATCAGCGAAAACAACCCGCCGACCACCGCGATCCAGATCGATTCGTTGCCGAGGCGGTCCGCGGTGCGCATGAGGGATTGCTTGAGCAGGCCGAACTGTTCCGCGCTCAGGGTGACCGGGTCGATGCCCGTCAGCAGACGCTCCACCTGGGCCATTTGGATATTCAGGTAAAACGCCATGTAGCCGAGAATGGCGATCACCACCATGTAACCCGCCATGATGAGGTTGATGATGCTTTTTCGTTCGCCGGGCAGTTCGTCCCGGAATATTCCAAGTTTCATGGGTATTGAATCCTTATGGTATGCAGCGGTGTTTCACCGCAGGGTTCCGTGCAGGAACAGGCGGTCCCGGACCGAAAAGGGCACGGGAATCGGGCAATGGGATTTGATTAAACCCTAACCTCAAAGGCGGGGAGAGGTCAAATATTTTACCGGGAAGCGTTGCCAAGCCGTGTTGTTTGTTGCTGCGTTTCCAGTGCGCGCCGGACCCGGCCCCAGTCGAAGGCGGATCCGGGGTCGTATTTGCATTTGACGCCGGGGGTGGTGCCCGCCTGAACGTGAAAATGGCCAAGAATTCCGCGAAAGGTGGCGAAATTGCGCAGGCGGGAGAGCGGCGTTCTACCTGTATTTTTGTCGAAGGGCACCTTCAAGCCAATACCCGGTAGCAGGGCGTGGACTCCGAAACACAACCGAATGAGCGCCTCGTACTGCTGCTCCGTGAAATCCCACATGCGTACCATCCTGCCGTTGACCCTGCGGCTGAAATAACCCCGTTGGCCGTACGTTCTGGCCGGCCTGGCCACAAAACCGGGAGTGCGAAGCGTGTTCCGGTACGCCTGCGGCAACTGCAACCGCCAGTGTGTCCCCTGCTTCACGTAGGCATCCTTCTCGGCGCGGTAAAGGTCGGACTCCTCCGCCCGGGCCTGCCACGAGAGGTTCGCCATTTCCACATGGATGGCGCGTTCGTTGCCTTTGCGGTCGTCGGCGGGAGCCGTGTTGGTTTTCCAGTACAGATCGCAGGTCTGGTAGAGCGTGCCGTCGAGGTCGAGATAAAAATGGCTTCCCATGAACGCGCTTTTCTGGAGCACTTCATGGCAGTGGCGGGAGGTGTAGCACACGTCGTAATGCAGGACCAACTGGTGCACCGTTTGTGTGAGTTCCTCGTAAGCACGATCAGGATCGGCGATCCGGTAGGCGTCGAAAGGCTGTGTTGGTGCGTCATTCAGTTCCGCAGGATGTTGATGACACGAAGCGCGTCCGCGCGGATGAGGACAGCGAAACCCGCCCGCGTGGTTCCACAACACGACCGGCGAGTCGATATCCACGGTTCGGCCGCAGGCGACGATGACTTGACTGGGGGTGGTGTCTTGCATGATGTGCGATGCCGGGGCGCCGGGCGGCGCTGTGTCATTGTTTGCGATCTTCTGCGGGACGCCCCCAATGCAGTTTCTGGCGCAGAATCTGGTAATAGTTTTTACCGGGCGCCTGGATGAGGTGCACCGGCTTCGGCCCGCGTTGCACTTCCAGGGTTTCCTCGCTGGTCATTTCGTAACCGAGTTGACCGTCGAGCGTGATCTGCACTTTTTCCTGCGTGGTCAGATTGACCTGGATCACCGCCCGGTCGGGAATGACGATGGGCCGGTTGGTCAGCGTGAACGGGCAGATGGGGCAAAGCAGCAGGGCGTTCATGCTGGGGTGAATGATGGGGCCGCCTGCCGAAAGCGAATACGCGGTGGAACCCGTCGGCGTGGCGATGATCAACCCGTCGGCGCGGTACGATGTCATGTACTGGTCGTTCACGTGCACTTCCAGGTTCACGATGCGGGCGTCGCGTTTGTTGATGACCACGTCGTTGAGCGAAACGTCACTGCGCAGAACCTCGCCGTGCCGTTTGAGGCAGGAGCGCAACAGCATGCGGTCTTCCACCGCAGACTGCCCTTTCAGCACCTTTTCAAGCGTCGAGTACAGCTCCGGAAGAGCGACTTCAGTGAGAAACCCAAGACTGCCGAGGTTGACGGCGAGGATCGGCACCTCGTGGTTTTCGGTCAGGCGCGCGACGCTCAGCAGGGTGCCATCGCCGCCGAGCACGATGATCAGATCGCTTTTTCCCGGAATGTCGTCATTGCCGTCGGAGGAGGGTTCCTGCACGATGGCGGCGGTATCGGGTGGCATCAAAACCTGGTAGTTGCGCTGGCGGAGCCAGTCCACCAGTTCCTGGAGGACTTCCTGGCTGATATGGGGTTTCTGTTTGCAGAAAATGCCGATGGATTTGATGGTGTCCACGAAAATTCCTTTCGGGAAGCCGCGTCTTCCGGCGGACGCTGGCGTACTCCTTACGGCATCATATAGAACTTTCCCGTTTCGGCGCAAGTTTTCCTTGCTTCGCAGGAGACGATGGGAATGGGTGGGAAAAACTCAGAGGTTGCCGAAGTCCTGCGGCTTGATGTTGTCCAGCCACTTCTTCCACTGGTCCTTGTCTTCAGGAGAGGCTTTGCTGGTGTCGGGAAGGTCCAGGCTTTTGGCCGCCTCGATGACTTCTTCGTTTACGAAGATGGGAGACTTTGTGCGAAGCGCCAGGGCGATGGCGTCGCTTGGCCGCGAATCGATGTTCAATGTGCTTCCACCGTGAACCATGGAAATGACGGCGTAGAAAGTGTTGTCCTTGAGTTCGCTGACGAGGATGTGGTTGATCTCTGCTTTCATGTTGCCGATGAGATTCTTCATCAGGTCGTGGGTCATGGGACGCGGGGTGGAGATTTTTTCGATCTCAAGGGCGATGGCGTTCGCTTCGAAAAACCCGACCCAAATCGGCAGGGCACGATTGCCTTCCAGATCCTTGAGAATGATGATGGGCATATTCGTCAAGGGATCCAGCGTGAGCCCATCTACTTTCATTTCAACCATTGAGAACAGCCTCGTCAATCAATTGGTAAGGAGAAAATTGTTTGGCGCAGTCGTTTAGGAGATCACATTTAAATACTAAATCAATCCCCACCCTTTTTCAATCATCGTTTTATCAAGGCAGGAGCCTCCAAAACGGCCCTTCGGGAGGGGGTGGGGAGTCAGGCTTTGGAGGTGTTTTCCTTTATGAAATCCCGCAGCTTGGCCTGGACCACTTCGGGGATTTCAATCTTTCCCATGGTCTCCCGGCACAGGTCACTGGTGGATTTGTACGTGTTGAGGAAAGCGATGCAGGGAGGGCAGTCCTGAAAGTGTTCTTCCAGTGCGCTTGCAGCCTCTTCACTCAGCGCCCCTTCCAGGTAGTCGTACAGCAAATCGATGCATTCCTTACAGCAGATCATTTCTTCTTTTCCCCCTGCGCTTGGTATTCTTCAAAATAGTGAGACAATTTCTTACGCAAAAAGAGCCGCGCCCGATGCAGTCGCGATTTGACCGCTGCAATGGTCAGGTCCAGAATCTCGCTCACCTTTTCGGTGGAGAGTCCTTCCACATCCCGCAGAATGAACACCACCTTCTCTTTTTCCGGCAATTGATCGACAGCCTTGCCGATGATCTCCCGAGTTTCGTTGGAGAACAGCAGGGAATCCGTCGAATCCGACCAGTCCATCAATTTTTCGGTCTGAAACCCCGTTCCATTGAAGGCGGGCAGAATGTCATCTAATGGGACATACTGCTCTTTCTTCTTGTTGCGAAGCTTCATGTATGTCGCGTTCAGGGTGATCCGGTAAACCCAGCTCGAAAATGCGGACTTGCCCTGAAACGTGTCGATCTTTTTGTATATGCTGAGAAGCACTTCCTGCGTGATGTCCTGGGCATCCATCTGGTTGCGAGTCATGTTGAACGCGAGGGCATAGATTTTTCGCTGATACGACTCAACGATTTTTTCAAACGCCTCGTGACTGCCCGCTTTCAGGTCCCGGACCAGCAGATCGTCCTGCTCTTTTTCTTCCTGCGTCGGCATGCGTTGACACCCTGGGATGTGCGCGTTGGGGGATTCCTTACGGATTCAGCAGCGGCTCGTGATCCATCCCAAAGGGGCCTCGCCCTTTGAAATTTAAGATGCCGGGGAAACGGAAAACGGTTCATTAATTCCCGTCCCGGAGTCCACTGCAACCCGGATTTTCAAGTCATATCCGGGTACCGGAATCGACCGATACACACCGATTGTGCGAAAACCGGCGTGGAATTTCCGATTCTATCACCGTTGCCCGGGAATGGGAACCACGCGGGGCGGGTTTTACGGCAATTGCCGGGATCAACGGGGAGAGGGGTGCCGGTTGGGAATGGTTTTTGGGAACGGGTTTCAATTCATCTGTAAGGTATGGCTCATTTTGCGACTAAAAAAAGGTTTAAAAACCAGCAGTTAGCGCGGCACTGTGGTAAAATCGCATCTTTTTCAACTTTTTCTTCGACGAGTGGTATGAAACAGGGTCTCAGGTTTTCAGGGTTGTTTGTGTTTGTGCTTTGGATGGGGCTGCCTTCTCCGGTGGGCGCCGAGGGCTCCTACTTTTCAACGGACTTTTCCTCGCCCAGCGTGGAATCGGAAACCCCTTTCGCCCAGAGTGCGCCCGTCAAATACTTTTCCAAGGTGGTACTGGGACAGTCCCCGGACCCGGTCATCCCGGGGTTCATGGAACAGTTTCACCAGGGGCAGACCCTGTGGGGATTTGAAATCGGGTACGGCTTCACTTTCGATCTGCCGCCTCCGCCTCCTTCTTTGGGTGACCGCACGGATATCGAGTTCGTTTATTTTTTCCCCAAATGGAAATACAACCTGACCGGAGTGGTGGGAGACGGGCCTTACCAGGGTGCCCTGTACTGGGTGGTCGAAGGTGGCGTGGTGGCGAACGTCACCGACCCGGAAATCAATAGTGTCAAAACCGACGACGCCCCGAATTTCGTCGTGGCGCTGGTGCCGATTCAGCTGGAATACAAATTCCTCAATCCTCACCGCCGCTGGGCGCCGTTCGTTTTCGGCGGCGCGGGGGTGTCGGTAGGCGACTTCCAGCACGGTGCCGATGAAATCAGTACGCCGTTCGAATTTGTTCTTAACACCGGCGGCGGCATCGAATACTTCTTTGAAAACGGCCGGGCGGTGAGTTTCAATTACCATTTCTGGCACCTGTCCAACTCCGACATCAAGGAACCAAACGTCGGCCTGAACGCCCACGTCTTCACCATCGGGTTCACGTTCTAGAGCGGGTTCCGGCCCGGCAAACCTTTTTCTTACGGCCGGGATCGCTTATAATCTTGCCTTCTCACCCGTGCAGGGTGGGGCGCCGCGCGCGCCCGGTTCCCTCAACCCCTGGTGACCATGAGCGACAGCCATCCCGGCCACAACCCGACCGCTTCCAGGCCCAGCCCGATCGATCGTGCCTTCAATGCACTGGAGGTGCTGGCCTATCGCCATTCGCTTTGGGTGCTTGCGGCATCGCTCCTTCTCGCGTGCCTCAGTTTCTGGTACACGGCGCACCACCTCACGTTCAACACCAGCCGGCAGGACCTCATCTCCCCGTCCCAGAAATTCCACCAGCTCTTCCAGGATTACCGCAAAGCGTTTGAAGATTTTGACGGCATGATTGTGGTGGTGGAAGGCAACCGGCCTGAACCGATGCGCCGCTTCGCCGAAGCCCTGGTGTCCCGCCTGCAAACGAGGCAGGAGCTGTTCTCGGAAATTTATTACAGGATCGACACCGGTTATTTTCGCGACAAGGCCCTGCTTTACCTGGAAACGGACGAAATCCGCGAACTGGGCGGCAAGCTGGAGACGCACCATGATTTCCTTTCCAGTGTCAACCGGTCGCCGGGGCTCAACACCCTGCTAGAAAGCATCAACCGCGAGATCAGTGCCGGCATGGTGGGGTCGCTCATGACGGATTTCCTCGGCACCGGCGGCGGGGAGGAAAAAGACGACACCGCGGACCTCAATATGCTCATTGCGCTGGTCAAGCAGATGAGGGCTCACCTCAGCGACCCAGACGCGGAATACCGTTCTCCGTGGAGTTCGTTTTTGCAGGATGACGAGAATCCGCTGGAGAAGGACGGCTATCTCGTCAGTGACGACGGCCGGCTGCTGTTCGTGCTCCTCAACCCGGTGGAAACGGAAGGCGACTTTGCCGGATCCAAAAATTCCATCGAGCTCATCCGCAGCATGATCCGGGAAGTGAAACCGGACTTCCCGCAGGTGCAGGTGGGGTTGACGGGGGGGAGGTGATCGCGTCGGACGAAATGCACACCACCATGACCGATGCGCAGGAGGCGTCCGAGATCGCGCTGGCGGGGGTCGCCATCCTGTTCATCATCTGTTACCGCGAAGTGCGCAAACCCATCCTCGCCGTGTTCAGCCTGGTGCTGGGGCTGGCGTGGTCGATGGGTTACACGACGCTTTCGGTCGGCCACCTCAACATCATGTCGGTGGTGTTCACCACCATCCTCATCGGACTCGGCATCGACTTCGGCATCCACATCCTCGGACGCTACCGCGAAGAGCGGCGGAATGGATTCGATTCGTTTTCTGCCATGCGCGAGACCTTGCAGAAAACCGGACGTGGAAACCTTGCAGGCGCCATCACCACGGCGATCGCCTTTGGAGCCATGGCGTTCACCGATTTCATCGGCATCGCAGAGCTTGGCGTCATCGCCGCCGGGGGCATCCTGCTCTGTTTCCTGGCCATGGTGCTCACCTTCCCGGCGTGCATCTCACTGGAAGAGCGCTGGCTGAAACCGAAATACGTCAAGCGCCGCTACGTCGACCTGCGCGAAAACCTCATGGAACGTTTTTATGCGCACTATTACTTGATCATCTTCGGGTCGCTCGCGGTCCTGCTGGCGTCGGCGTGGGCGTCTCAGTCCCTGCGTTTCGATTACAACCTGCTCAACATGCAGGCGGAAGGCATCGAAGCGGTGCGTTATGAAATGAAAATCCTCGATAACGCCCAGCGTGCGTCGTGGAATGCGGCGTTCATCTCCAAATCCCGTGAAGAAGCACGGGCGAAATACGAGCGGCTGAAAACCATGACCAGCGTCGGCAAGGTCGAAGGCCTGTTTGAAGCGGTGCCGGAGAGCCAGCAGGAAAAAATGGAACTCATCGCCGATTACGCACCTGAGATCGATGGATACCGTGTCGCAGTTTCCAACGAGTCGTTTTCGCTCGGCGCACTTTCGGCAACGATGAAAAAGATCCGTTTCAAACTGCGCAAGAAGGAAAAAAGCGGGCCGACGGATGAGGTGGCGGAGGCGTCGGAGTGGGTGGCGCGGTTTCAACAGGATCTCGACAGTACGGATGCAGCGACTGCGACCGAACGCCTTTCCGCGTTTTCGAAAACGCTGTTCGAGGATTACCGCGGACGCATCGCCGATCTCAAGGCCGCGGCGCATCCGTCCGAGGTGAAGATCGACGACCTGCCGCGCGACCTCAAAAACCGTTTCATCAGTGAGGACGGGCGCTACCTGACGCTGGTGTATCCCTCGATCAACATCTGGGAGCGGGAGGAGATGGAAACGTTTCTCGCCGAGATGCGGCGCATCGATCCCGACGTCACCGGCAACGCGGTGCACATGTATGAGTCGAGCCGCTTGATGATCGACGGATACATCCGCGGCGGCATCTACGCGCTGGGGGCGATCTTCCTTTATTTGCTCTTTTCACTGCGCAATCTGAATACCACCATGCTGGTTCTGGTGCCGACACTTGCCGGTGCGGTGCTGACCTTGGGCTTGATGGTGCTCTACAACGTCAACTTCAATATGGCCAACCTCGTCATCCTGCCGCTCATCCTCGGAATCGGCGTGGTGGACGGCGTGCACATCGTGCACCGTTACCGGGAGACCCCGGACCAGGGCGGCAACGTCATCTCCAAAAGCACCGGCATGTCCGTGGTGCTGACGTCGCTCACCACCATCATCGGATTCGGCAGTCTCATGGTGGCGGAGCACCAGGGTGTGTACAGCGTCGGGCAGGTGCTGAGCCTCGGCGTCGGCAGTTGCATGATCACGTCGATCACGCTCCTGCCCGCGCTCATGAAACTCTTCCACGTCCACGGCTGGCGGATTTAGTTCAAAAGACAATGAAGGTGAGTAAGGTAAGGAAACGTCATCGCGGGGAGGCGGCGATGTTGCCGCCATCGACGGTGACGATACTGCCGGTGGTCTTCTCGGCGAGCGCGAGGTCGAGGAACGCCTCGGCCACGTCGCGTCCGGTCACTTCGCGTTTCAAGAGGTTGTCCTGGAAGTATTCGTCGGCGCTGAGACCCCGCGCGGCGGCGCGTTCTTTCACGAATTCCGGCGGAAAGATGCCGGTGCGGATGCGGTCGGCGTTGACCGCGTTGGAGCGGATGCCGTCGGCGCCGTAATCGAGGGCGTACTGCTTGGTGAGTGCCACCACCCCCGCTTTGGGCAGGGCGTAGGGTCCGAAATTCTTGCCCGGATTGAACGCCGCCTTCGACGCGTTGAACAACAGCACGCCGCCGGTGCGTTGCGTTTTGAACAGCCGCACCGCCTGTGACGCCAGCGACTGGTGCGCGAAGAAGTTGAGCTCGAAACTCTGCCTCAAGGTGGCGCTGTCCACCTCGCCGATGGGACCCTGCACGGCGTTGCCGGCGTTGGAGATCAGGATGTCGATGCCGCCGAAGTGCTGCACCACCTGCTCGAACGATTCACGCACGGCCTTTTCGTCGGTCACGTCCACCACCCGCGCCAACAGATTCGCCTTCGTTGCTTTCTTGATTTCGTCAGCGGCTTCCGCCAGTTGGTTGGGGTTAATGTCGGTCATGAACACGTTCGCGCCCTGCTCGGCGAACAGTTGCGCCGTAGCGCGGCCGATGCCGGAGGCGGCACCCGTTACGTACACCCCCTTGCCGTTCAACACAGGCGGCTTGGCCTTGCCCAGCTTGGCCTGCTCCAGCGACCAGTACTCCATGTCGAAGAGGTCGAAGTCCGACAGCGGCTGGTAGGTCCCGACGTTGAACGCCTGATGGATGATGTCGATGGTGTGTTCGTAGATGTCGGCGGAAATGCGCGTTTCCTTCGCGTTCTTGCCGACGGTGATGAGCCCCAGTCCCGCCACCAGAATCACCCGCGGCAGGCGGTCGAGTTCTTTTCTCTCGATGCCCTTGGCATCGCAGTTCTTTTTGAAGTAGGCGTGGTAGGCGTCCATGTACTTCTGCAACGCTTCGGTGAGTTCATCCCACAGTTTTTCCGGATCGTCAAGATTCTGGAGATTCAGCAGGAGCGGCTTCTGCTTGGTGCGGATGACGTGGTCCGGCGTGGCGGTGCCGATCTGCGACCAAGTCAGGCATTCCTCGCTGGTGGCGAAGTGGTACGCCGTCTCGCTTTGCCGGTGATGCACCAGCCACGGCACGCCTGATTCTTTTTCGTATATGCCGCGCAGGGCGGGGGCGATGCGGCGGAAAATTTCGTCCGGGCTCTTGGAGCCAATCGACATCGTCTGCGGTGTGAGTTTTTTGACCTGCTGTTTGGCGATGTAGTCTTCCGCCTTCGTCACCGCGTCGATGTGGTAGTCGTAGCTTTCCTTCGCCGTCTCGGCGAAGGTGAACAGGCCGTGGTTGATGAGCACCAGCCCCTTCACGTTCGGATTTTTTTCGTAGGCTTCCGCCGCCGCTTTCGCCAGATCGAACCCCGGCATGATGTAATCGACCACGCCTAACTCGTCGCCGTAAATCTCCTTGCAGATTTCCACCGAGTCCGGCTGGTTGGCGATGACGAGGATGGCGTCGGCGTGCGAATGATCGACGAATTTGTGCGGCAGAAACGCGTGCAGGAGGGTTTCGACCGACGGGTTCGGCGCCGAGGCGTCCAGCAGGTTGGTGCGCTGGTCGTTGACCATCGCCTCGTCGGACAGGCCGTCCAACTGCCGCAGTTTCTGGATGGGGCCGAGTTTCACCCCCGGCAGGCCGGGCGGCTCCAGCGAGTCCAGGTCCCAGCCGCTGCCTTTGACGAACAGCACGTCGATGTCCTCGCCGAAGCGGTCGGGGATGCGCGATTTGACCGAGGTGTTGCCGCCGCCGTGCAGGACCAGCTCCGTATCCGCGCCGATCAGCCGCGAGGTGTACACGCGGAGGGCAATGTCCTCGTTCACGTTCGACCAGCGTTCGATGGCCGCCTGCGCCTCTTTATCGTTCCAGCGATTCTTCATGGAAAGCAAAATAACAAATCCGGCCCGGCAAATAAAGTTGCAAAATCAGCAAGCGGAAAATTTATGAAATACAGAGGATTAACCCGGGCGCGCGCCAGCGCAATAAAAGTCGGATGAATTCGGCGGGGTTCTGTGCTAATCTTGCCGCGAATCCAAGGCGGTGGGCGTTGGTTTTCGCCCTGTTGGACGGTGCCTTCCCGATTCGCCCGAATCGACTCTCAAACCGGACCCGGCTCACGGCTCAAGTTACGCTGCGTGGTCCCGAACACCCATACATGCTCGCAAAAATCCATGTCACTTTGAAGCAAGGCGTCCTCGATCCGCAGGGCAAGGCGGTGCACCACGCGCTCAACGACCTCGGCTACAACGAGGTGCGGGACGTGCACCTGGGCCGCTACATGGAAATCGAACTCGAAGGCGTCGAGGCGTCGGAGGCTGAAGCGCGCGTGCGCGACATGTGCGAGAAACTTCTGGCCAATACCGTCATAGAATCTTACCGCTTCACCCTCGAACCTCAGAACTGACCGTCCGGTGATCGAATCATGAATTGCGGCGTCGTCACATTTCCCGGCTCCAACTGCGACCGCGACTGCTTCCACATCCTGAAAAACGTCTATGGCGCGGACACCACGAGGGTCTGGCACAAGGACACGTCGCTCGACGGATTCGACCTCGTGGTCCTGCCCGGCGGGTTTTCGTACGGCGACTACCTGCGCGCCGGATCGATCGCGCGCTTCTCGCCCATCATGAAAGCCGTGGTGGAATACGCCGACAAGGGCGGCCTGCTGTGGGGCATCTGCAACGGCTTCCAGATTCTGGTGGAGGCGGGACTGCTCCCGGGTGCGCTTCTCGACAACCGCACGCAGAAATACATGTGCCGTTACGTTCACCTGAAGGTGGAAAACGTCGACACCCCCTTCACCCGCGCCTGCGAATCCGGCGAAGTGTTGAACATCCCCATCGCCCACGCGCAGGGCAGTTACTACGCCGATGCCGACACGATGAAGAAACTCGAGGACACCGGGCGCATCGTGTTCCGTTACTGCGATGCGCAGGGAAACGTGACGGAGGAGGCCAACCCCAACGGCTCGCTTGCCAACATCGCGGGCATCGTCAACGACGCGG
This sequence comes from Nitrospina gracilis 3/211, assembly GCF_000341545.2. NCBI lineage: Bacteria > Pseudomonadati > Nitrospinota > Nitrospinia > Nitrospinales > Nitrospinaceae > Nitrospina > Nitrospina gracilis. The sequence goes on along the minus strand of NZ_HG422173.1, from coordinate 172,985 downwards.
GAAACGTATTGGGAATGATGCCGCATCCGGAGCGCTGTGCCGATCCGGTATGGCCGCAGATTGACGGTCAGAAGCTGTTCGATTCGCTGTTCCATAAAACCGGGGTGCGGGCATGAGTGCGCCGTCGCTCATCACCGCCGAACAGGCCGCCCAGCACGGGCTCACCCGCGGTGAATACGACCGCATCTGCGACCTGCTCGGACGCAAGCCGAATCTCGTCGAGCTCGGCATCTTCTCCGCCATGTGGAGCGAGCATTGCAGTTATAAAAGCTCCAAGCCGCACCTGAAAACCCTGCCGACCGAAGGCCCGCGCGTTCTGCAGGGTCCGGGCGAAAATGCAGGTGTGGTGGACATCGGCGACGGGCAGGCGGCGGTGTTCAAGATCGAAAGCCACAACCATCCTTCATTCATCGAACCGTACCAGGGCGCGGCGACGGGTGTCGGCGGCATTTTGCGCGATATCTTCACCATGGGTGCGCGGCCCATCGCACTGCTCGACTCCCTGCGCTTCGGCAACCCGGACAATCCCAAGATGCGCTACCTGTTCCACGGCGTGGTGAAGGGCATTGCCGGTTACGGCAACTGCATCGGCGTGCCCACCGTCGGCGGTGACATCTACTTCGACGAGTGCTACGACGGCAACATCCTGGTCAACGTGTTCTGCCTGGGGCTGGTGAAGGCGGACAAGATTTTCCTCGGCCGCGCCTCGGGCGTCGGCAACGCGATTTTGTACGTCGGATCGAAAACCGGCCGCGACGGCATCCACGGTGCGGTGATGTCATCGGCGGAGTTTGACGACTCGACGGAAGAAAAACGCCCGACGGTGCAGGTGGGCGATCCCTTCATGGAAAAACTGTTGCTCGAAGCCTGCCTCGAGATCATGCAGAAGGACTGGGTGGTGGGTGTGCAGGACATGGGCGCGGCGGGGCTGACTTCCTCATCGTTCGAGATGGCCGAGCGCGCCGACAGCGGGGTGGAACTGGACCTCGACGCAGTGCCGATGCGCGAGGAGGGCATGAACGCCTACGAGATCATGCTGTCCGAATCGCAGGAACGCATGGTGTTCGTCATCAAAAGCGGGCACGAGGACGAAGCGCTGGAGATTTTTCGCAAGTGGGATCTCGACGCCGCCGTCATCGGGCGCGTCACCGACGACCGCCACATGCGCATCCGCTTCGGCGGCGAGGTGGTGGTGGACCTGCCCATCGAAGTGGTGGTGCACGGCGCGACGGAGACGCACCGCCCCACCCGGAAACCCAAATACCTCGATGCCGTCCAGCACTTGGACCTGAACGAGATCGAGGTGGTGGACCCCGGCGGAGACGCGCTCAAAAAACTGCTGGCCAGCCCGACCATTGCGAGCAAGGAAATCGTATTCGACCAGTACGACCATATGGTGGGATTGAACACGCTGGTTCTGCCGGGGTCGGACGCCGCCGTTCTGCGCGTGCCGGACTCCGACAAGGCGCTGGCCATCTCTGTGGACTGCAACAGCCGTTACTGTTACCTCGACCCCTTTCAGGGAGCGAAGATCGCGGTGGCCGAGGGTTGCCGCAACCTGGCCTGCTCCGGCGCGGAGCCCATCGGCGTGACCAACTGCCTCAACTTCGGCAACCCGGAGAACCCGGAAATCATGTGGCAGTTCCAGCAGGCGGTGCAGGGTCTTGGCGATTTCTGCCGCTTTTTCAACATTCCTGTGGTCAGTGGCAATGTCAGTCTCTATAATGAAACTAAAGGCGAAGCGATATTTCCCACGCCCACCGTGGCGGTGGTGGGGTTGCTGGAGGACCGGTCCCGGCACATGACTCAGTGGTTCAAACGGCCGGGGCACAGGATCGGTCTGTTGGGCCTGACGTTGGAAGAGTTGGGCGGCAGTGAATACCTGAAACGCATTTTCAACCGGTGCCAGGGCAAACCTCCCGTATTGAATCCCAAGGAAGAAATGGACGTCCAGCGGGTGTGCCGCGACTGGATTCGGAACGGCCTCATCGCGTCGGCGCACGACTGTTCCGAAGGCGGGTTGGCGGTGGCCCTGGCGGAGTCCTGCTTCTCCGGACTCGAACCGCTGGGTGCGGTGGTGGAAATGGAAACCACATTGCGGCCGGATGCGCTGGCGTTTGGCGAGTCGCAGTCGCGCATCGTGGTTTCTTTTGAAGAGTCGCAGGAAACGCGCCTGCAATCCGACGCGGAAAAGGCGGGTGTCGCGTTTCAAACGCTGGGCACGGTCGGCGGGTCGGGGTTCCGGTTCAGCATCAATGGCGAAGCGTACATCCAGGAAGATGTGGAGACGCTCGCCGATATCTGGAAACATTCTTTGAGCGGTTATGCCAATCGAGTTTCCCGCTAACGATAAGTTTCACGAGGAGTGCGGCGTGGTGGCCGTGTACGGTCACCCCGAAGCGGCCAACCTCGTTTACCTCGGACTCTATGCCCTCCAGCACCGGGGGCAGGAGAGCGCGGGCATCGCCACCAGCGACCGCGGCAAGATGTACGTTGAACTGGGCATGGGCCTGGTGGCGGACATCTTCACCTCCCAGCGCATAAAAAAGCTTCCCGGTAACATCGCTATTGGCCACAACCGTTACTCCACCGCGGGCGTGAGCCAGATCGTCAACGCCCAGCCTTGCCTCATCAACTACGCCAAAGGCTCAATGGCGCTTGCGCACAATGGCAACCTGGTGAATGCCGACCAGATTCGCGAAGCGCTGGTCGATGAAGGCGCGATCTTCCAGTCCAGCAACGACAGTGAAGTGATCGTCCACCTCATCGCGCACAGCCACCAGGAACTTTTCGTCAACCGTGTGATCGAGGCGCTGGCCGGAGTGCAGGGGGCGTATTCGCTGGCGCTTATGACAGAACACGAAGTTGTTGTGGCCCGCGACCCGCACGGGTTCCGCCCGCTGTGCCTCGGGAGATTGGACGGAGCGTACATTGTGGCATCGGAGTCCTGTGTCATGGACCTCATTGAAGCGGAATACCTGCGCGAAGTGGAGCCGGGCGAAGTCCTGCTTATAAATGAAGATGGATTGCAGTCCTTTTTCCCGTTTCACCGGCAGGAGACACGGCGTTGTATATTCGAACACATCTATTTTGCACGGCCGGACAGCCTGATTTTCGGCGAGTACACCTATTCGGTGCGCAAGCGTATGGGAAAAGCGCTGGCGAACCAGTCGCCGGTGGAGGCGGACATCGTGGTGCCGGTACCGGACTCGGGAAATCTCTCGGCGCTCGGCTACTCGGAAGAATCCGGCATTCCGTTCGAGATGGCGCTAATCCGCAACCACTACGTCGGGCGCACGTTCATCGAACCGCAGTCACCCATCCGTCACTTCGGCGTGAAGGTGAAACTGAACGCGGTGAAGAAGCTGATATCGGGGAAGCGGGTGATCATCATTGACGACTCCATCGTGCGGGGCACCACCAGCCGCAAGATCGTGAAGATGGTACGCGATGCCGGAGCGAAGGAGGTACACGTACGCATCAGTTCACCGCCGACCCTGTTTCCATGTTTTTATGGCATCGATACGCCCAACCGCGACGAGCTGATCGCTTCCCGCCACACGCTGGAGGAAACGCGTAACTTCATCACGGCGGATTCACTGGAATACCTGCACCTGGAAAACATGCTGAATATGATGGGCGAGGACAGTGGAAAGTTCTGCTCGGCGTGTTTCGATGGACAGTACCCGGTGGACATCGACGGCCGCGGCCATCAACCGGTGCAACTGCAGCTGTTCGGGAGCGAAACGCCGGACGTGTGACTCCTCCGGAGCACACAGGCCCTTCACGCAGGTTTTCGTCAGGGGGAGGGCGTTTCAGTCGGCGGAACGGTGGCCTTTTTCTTCTCTATGGTGGGTTCCACCACCTCTGCGTTTTCAAGCAAAGCCCCCAAATCCTTCAGGTCTTCCTTGTAACCCGAAATCGCATTGTCGAGAAGGGCCTGCGAGCGCAGGGTGCGCTGGTAATATTCCTTGATCCTCAGGTAATCCGACCGCTTGAGCACAATTGTTCCCGAAGGCACTTTCGCCTGCAGGGTGCCCGATTCGCTTTCTTCTTTTCCTGTGAACTGGTCTTCGGATGAAGACGGCGCCTCTTTCAGCGTACCCAGGTTCGTGAAAATCTTGCCCAGCGCCTCATCGAGCGTGCGTTCCATGGCAATCTGGTCCAGGTAACCGACGATCACGCGCTTCAGTTCCGGAATCTTCCCGCCTTCGGCTTTCAGGTAGAGCGGGCGCACGTAAATCAACGACTCGTCCACGGGAATGACCAGCAGGTTGCCCTGGATGACGTTGGAGCCGCGCTGGTCCCAAAGGGCAATCTGACGTGATATTTCTGCGTCCTGGTTGATGCGCGCCACGATCTGCGACGGACCGTACACCAGTTTCTGTTTCGGAAACGTATACACCACCATCTTGCCGTAATCTTCGCCGTCACTGCGGGCGACCATCCATGCAGACAGGTTTTCCTTGTTGCGCGGAGTGAAGGGAAGCATGAGGATGTATTCCTCCTTTTCCTTCCTGGGCAGTTTCATGATGGTGTAATAAGGCCGCATCAGTTTGCCGTCGATCATCGGGATCTGCCACTGGTCTTCCTTGTTGTAAAACACCTGCGGTGTTTCCATGTGGTAGGTGCCGTACACGAACGCCTGGATGGCAAACAGGTCTGCCGGGTAGCGGATGTGGTTGCGGATGTCCTCCGGCATTTTCTCGAAAGGCTGGAACATGACCGGAAACAGCTTCTGATAGGTGGCGATGATCGGGTCCTTGGGATCAGTAACATAAAACGTCATCGTGCCGTCGTAGGCGTCGATGGTGACCTTCACCGAGTTTCGGATGTAATTGGCCACACCGCGGATCACTTCCGGGTCGCGGATAGACTGCGAGTAGGGGAGCTTGTCGCTTGTGGTGTAGGCGTCGCAAATCCAGACCAGCCTTCCCTCATCGTTGATCACCATATAAGGGTCGCGGTCCAGTCGAAGGAACGGCGCGACCTTCTCCACGCGCTCGGTGATGTTCCTGTACAGAAGCACACGGCTTTCGTTCATGATATCGTTTGAGAAAAGAATCTTCAGCGTCTTGAAGCGTGCTGCCAGCAGCACCTTGCGCATGAAGGAATTGACTGCAATGCCTCCCTTGCCTTCATAATTCTTGTAAACGTTCTTCTCGCCCTTGGGGTAATCGAACTCTTCGGTGCCCGTATTCACGAACACGTAGTTCTTGGTCAGCTCGCCGTAATAAATCTCCGGCCGCGTGATCTGCTTGTCGATGGAGGATTGCGGCGGGATGTCCTTGATGTGCAGGACCGGCAAGCCTTCCGGCGTCACCTGGTTCACGGGGCTCATTGACACGCCATAGCCGTGGGTGAAGGTCAGGTGCTCGTTGATCCACGTTCGGTTGGGCAGGCTGGTGGAGTCCAGTTCCCGCGGCGACAGCAGGGTCTGCTGGTATTTGCCGTTGATCATGTAACGGTCGTTGTCCACGGCGCTGAACTGGTAGTAAGTGCGGATTTCCTGGATCTGCCCCAAAGTATCCAGCAAAGGATCCTGGTCCCACAGGCGGATGTTCTCGATGGTGAGGTAGTTTTTCTGAATGGCGGAGGCTTTCAGAGAATTGGCGCCGGTCAGCACGTTTTCCTCGACATCGGTCAGGCCGTAACCGCGCACGGTTCCGGCAATGGTGTGCTCGATATACGGTGTTTCCTTTTCAAGTTCGTTGGGGTCGACCACGAACCGTTTGAGCAGGCTGGGATAAACGTTGCCGGTGGCGTAAATCACGGTCACCGCAACGGCCCAGATGAAAATGCGCCGCAGGTTTTCGCGGTTGATGTTCAAAATGCTCAATGCGGTTCCCACGAACGCCAGCGCGATGAGCAGGTTATAAGCCGGCAGGCGTCCCCAGTCGTCGGCGTAGCTGATACCCGCCACCACCTGTGACTGCGACTGAATGAGCAGCCCGTAACGGCGCAAATAGATGTCGAAGGCCAGGTTGAGAAACGCAAACGCCGCCAGCCATGAAAGCGTGCGCCGCGCCTCGGGGAGCGTGGCGAATCCTTTCGGCGACAAAAAAATGTACTGCTTGAAAAAGTAAATGAGCGAGACGCCGAAACCGATCAACGCCAGCCCCGCCCACAGCCAGCTCTTGATCATTTCCAGAAACGGCAGAACGAATATGTAAAACGAATAATCTTTGTTGAAAATCGGGTCGGCTTCGCCAAAGCGGACGTGATTGAGGAATTTTAAAGTCACATCCCAGCGTTCCGCCGCGATGAGGCCGACGAACACACTGAAGATCAGGGGCAGCAGCAGGATCAGCGGTTTCAGGTTGTCGGCGACCATTTCCAGAAACGGCATGTCGCGGCGAGTCTGGTCGGCGAGGATCACAGGCAGGTGCGACGTTTTCTGGTACACCCGGCGAAGAGTACCGAACGTCACGGCAAGAAACAGGCCACCGAACAGAAAACCAAAGCCGAACTGCGAGCCGAGGATGGTCCAGATGACAGACAACAATCCATATTTTTCGAACCAGACCAGATCGATATAAAAGGTAACCAGCTTCTCGGTGAAAAGCAGGAAAAACAGGACCACTGCGACGAGGGTCACGAACCATTTGCGGGACAGTTTCATAAGATTATTTCGTTATCCGTTCATTTCCATTTGATGGAGCATCCCATCGAAGGAATCTGTTCCTCCAGCATGGGCTGACCATCGAGGATGGCGTTGATGGCGTCTTCCAGGTCGCGTCGTGTGACCTGTTCCGGATGCTCCCAGTTGTCGTCGATGCGGCCGCGGTACAGGAGTTTCCGTTCCGGACCGAAAACGTAAATATCCGGTGTGCACACGGCGTCGTACGTTTTCGCCACGGCCTGCGTCTCGTCGAACAGGTATGGAAACGGGATGTTCTTTTCAATCGCGATCTTCTTCATGTTTTCCATCGAGTCGTCCGGATACTTCACGGCATCGTTGGAATTGATGCCTACGATCTGCACGCTTTTGTCTGCGAATTTGTTCTGCAGGTCGATGAGCCGCGGCAGAACCGCTTTCACGTACGGACAGTGGTTGCACATGAAAATGATCACCAGCACTTCCGTGTCTTTGAAGCTGTCCAGAGAGTACGTTTTGCCGTCGGTGCCGGGCAGGGAAAAGTCAGGTGCCTGGGTTCCCAGGGGAACCATCGTAGAATGGGCCAATGCCATGATGCTTTCCTTATTATGGATGAAAGTCCGGTATGCATGCGAGCCGGACGCCTGTTGGGGCGTGGCATTCTGGAATGAATCCATGCTAGCACGCGGTCCGGGGGGACTCAACCGGAAATGGAAATACGAAACAGACCGGAATGAGGGGTCAGCTTTTGCAGGTCATGCCGGAAATCCGGCAGGTGTAGCACGCGGGATGACCCAGGGGAAACGGGCGCATCGTTTCTTCCAGCGTGTCGCCCATTTTTGCAGACGGTTCTTCGACGAGGATGGGGCACACGTACACGCCTTGCGACGTCGCCATGCGCGACGACGAACATTGCAAGTTGGTGATGGGATAGTTCTCGAAACATTTTTCAGTGACGCGTTCGTTTTCGTGATAGCCGCGTTCGGTGCGCGCCAGTTCGCCCATCAGGAAGCCGGGCAGGAACTTCACCTGCGGTTCCGGCACGTGATGTTCCTTCATGAAAGCGAGGGCTTTCTTTTCCCAGATGGCGTCCTCCTCATCGTCCCAGCTTCGCACCATCGTCAGGTGCGTCGAGAATCCCGCTTTGGAAAGATTGGCCATGCCTTGGAGCGCGAGTCGGAAACAGTTTTCGCCGCGGATGGCGTCGTTTTCCTTCTCGTCCAGACTGTCGAGGCTCACGCGGAAATGCATTTCGTGAGCGGCCTTGTTTTGAATTTCAACCAGCCGCTCGACACGTTTCGGCGTCAAAAGAAGGCCGTTGGTGAGGATGGTGCACGGCCCGTATTCAAGAATGGCTTCCAGGATTTCGAAGATCTCCGGATTGAGAAACACCTCGCCGCCGGTGATGTAATAATCCTTCACGTTGAGTCGCTTCGATTCCTCCAGCCGCCAGCGGGTCTGCTCCAGCGTCATGAACGGGATGGTGTCGTTTTTGGGATGGCAACTGATGAAGCAGTGCGTGCAGGCGAGGTTGCACAAGGTGCCACCGATCTGGAGCCATAGGGTTTCGAGCCCCGTCATCGGCACTTCCGGGACCTTTTCGATCACCGGCGCCTGCTCTGGAATGGGGACCTTCGGTGCGAGTTCCATAGTGCCATCCTAACAGAAAGGGAATTTACGGTTCAACTTCATTAGGGCCCGGTTGGGGCCGCTTGGGAGGTGAGTCGGTGCGGTCGGGGAAAACTTACAGGGGCTTACAGGCCGGCGGACTCGTACGAGTCGCTGATGTTTTTGACGCGCAGTTTGCGGCGCAGGGCGGCGAAGCCTTCCAGCGCAGTGCGGCCGAGGCGCGATTTGTACACGGGTCGCAGGGCCAGCCGGGCGGTCTCCGGCGGTTCCATGAAAAACGGCGCGTCGAGTGGGGTCACCATCCGCCCGGACGGATACAGCCATTTCAGGTTGAGGCGATCCTTCTGCGCGCTCTTTGCGAGATGCTCCACCAGCGTGTGGATGCGCTCGAACTCCGCCGGGTCGCGCACACCGTCCTCCGGAAGTTTGAGAAGCGGGATGACGCCCATTTTCGTCAGGTGGGTGAGTTGATCCTGCACCGCCGACAGGTCGCCGTGCCCGAACCCGACCTCGATGAACACCGACCCCGGCGTGAACACCCCCGTCGAGTATTCCAGCGCGCGTTGTTCTTTTTCGCTCGAATGACCGCCGCCTGTGAAGGCAAACACCATGATATCCACCCCGGCGGCGTACATGTGGTCGATGGTCGCCAGGTCGTCCGGCAAAAAGCCGCGCAGGGCGACGAAGGTGCGGAAATTTTTCTTGATGCTTTTCATAACCGGCGTCATGGCGTGCAGACAGCGGTCTTCCTTTTCGCAGAACTCCAGGTTCAACTGCACGAGGTCGGCCACGCCTTCCTCGAACGCCGAGCGGATGAGGGAGATGATGTCGCGTTCCGGCATGTTCAGCTTTTCGGTCTTGGGGTCGGAGCGCAGGAACAGGTTCAGGCAGTAGCCGTCCATTTGAATGTTCGCCGCCACCGGTTTTTTTGCCGGATCGGCCACCTGCAGAAACTGCGGCGGCGGGATGAGCCGCACAGTGGTTTCGCCCGGACCGTGGCTGAGTACGAAGCGGTCCTTCTCGATATGAAGCGTCGGACTGTCCGCGCCCTCCGACTGCACCGCCGCGCGCACGAAGAAATCCTCCGACAGCAAAAACGCCAACTCGTCGCGCCCGCGGTCCTTGTACATCGAGGCGGCGACGAGTTCGTCCTTGCGCACCGCTTCAGGCAGCACGACGCCGCGTCCCATCAGATCGAGTTTCAGTTTCCCAAGCGTGTTCATTGTGCTCCCAGCCGGTCGAGCAGTTTCTGGTGGATGCCGTCGAAGCCGCCGGACGACATCACCAGCACGACGTCGTTCGACGTGTGGTGTTGTGCGATATGGTCCACGATACCCGCCACCGACTCAATATGCCAGGCCTCTTTGCCGCGCGCTTTGAGGGCTTCGGCAATGGCGGCAGGATCGAGCCGTTCATCGTCTTTTATCTTTTCGGGCGCAGGCACCGCCGCGATCACCGTCCTGTCCGCTTTCAGGAAGCTGTCGGGAAAGCGCGACTGGAACACGTTGCGCTTGGAGGTGGCCGAGCGTGGCTCGAACACCGCCCACAGCGTGCGCTCCGGCCAAGCTTCCTTCACCGCCTCGAGGGTGAGGTCGATTGCCGTTGGGTGGTGCGCGAAATCGTCGATCACCACCACGCCGTCAGCCTCGCCGACCACTTCCTGCCGCCGTTTGATGCCTTTGAAGTAGGGCAGGGCGGAGGCGATCTCTTCCACCGAGATGCCGGAGTTCCGCGCCACCGCGATAACCGCCGCACAGTTGAGAACATTATGACGGCCGATCATCGGCAAAGAAAAGCGCGCGATGTAGCGTCCCTGATGGTGCAGGTCGAACTCGCTGACGCCGTCGGTGCAGGCGAAGGAGGCGATGTGCCAGTCCGCGTCCTTGCTGAAGCCGTAGGTCTCTACCTTGCATCGCGCGCCCTCCAGCACGTCCTTGATGTTGCCGTCGGCACATTCCACCAGAAGGAAGCCCTCCGGGTCAACGGTTTCCACGAAGCGGCGGAAGGCGTCCTTGATGTGGTCGAGGTCGCGGTAGATGTCCGCGTGGTCGAACTCGATGCCGGTCAAGATTGCGCCGTGCGGGCGGTAGTGCAGGAACTTCGGCCCCTTGTCGAAGAATGCGGTGTCGTATTCGTCGCCTTCGGTGATGAAGAAATCGCCCTGCGGGACTTGATGATTGCTGTCGAAATTCTTGTGCCAGCCGCCGACCATGAAGCCCGGCTTGCGTCCCACCGCCTCGAACACCCACGCGAGGAGCGCGGTGGTGGTGGTTTTGCCGTGCGTGCCGGTGACCACGAGCGAGGTGCGCCCTTCAAGGAAGAACCGCGCCAGCGCCTGCGGGAACGAGATGTACGGGATGCCCGCCTGCTGGACGGCGAGGACCTCCGCGTTGTCCTTCGAGACCGCGTTGCCGACGACGACGAGGTCGATGTCGCCGGTGATGTTGTCTGCCTTGTAGCCGGGGCGGATTTCGATGCCCATCTGTTCCAGCAGGGTGCTCATCGGCGGGTAGATGTTGGCGTCGGAGCCCAGAACGCGGTGGCCCGCTTTTTTAAGCAGGCCCGCGAGCGAAGCCATGCCGGTGCCGCAGACGGCGATGAGGTAGATGGATTGGCGGGCGTCGGATTCGGATTTCATGGAAGCAGAAATTCTAGGCCCAACTCACGGTAAAGTCAAGAGTTAGGGTGATAGAAAGGGCTTTAAAACAAAGGGTTATGTTTGGTTGCCTGCGGTGGGTGGATTCAGGGCGGGAAGTGAGAAATTCAAACCCGGTTTGCCAGTTTTGCCCACTATGCCTATAATTTAAGGACACAAAAATATCCCTATTCAATCAAGGGTAACTCTATGAAACTCGCCATCGTTCTGGAACCGCAGGAAGGAGGCGGTTTCACCGTTTATGTTCCCTCCCTCCGTGGTTGTATTTCCCAGGGCGAAACCCGCGAAGAAGCCATCGCAAACATCAAAGAAGCGATTGAGCTGTATTTGGAAGATGGGTCCAACTTAAGGTTTACTTGAGATAAATTACTCAAATTAACTTGGATCTTTCGAATCATATAAAAAGCTGACAATGCAGCAAATTACTTTTGAGGCAAATTCTTTGCAGTTACCTAAATTTTTTATAGCTATTACCGTTATTCTAATTTTTATAACACCGCTTAATGCTCAGGAACATAAATGTAACGCTTTTGAAGCTTATAAACACAGCGAGTACGGAAAGCTTAGGTCATGTGCAAATCAAGGTAATGCAGATGCACAGTGGCTTTTGGGATTTATGTACTTGCGTGGGGAAAATTTTTCTAAAGATTTGAAAAAATCTTTAGAATGGTTTCGTAAGGCAGCTAAATCCTTTCGTGAAGCTGCAGAGCAGGGAAGTTCTATGGCTCAGGCAAAGTTAGGACGGATATATGATCGGAGAGAATTACACAATATAAATTCATTTGATTGGTCCCAAGATTGGTCTCAAGAGAAGTATAACGAGCTTGTAAGCAAGGAAAATAAGGAAGCCTATCATTGGTATCGTAAGGCTGCAGATCAGGGGAATAATGTATTGGCTCAATATCTTCTTGGGGAATTATTTGAAGACGATAATATTTGGTGGCCCTCACAAGATTATGCGGAGGCTATTAAATGGTATCGCAAGGCGGCCGATCAAGATTTTCCGATTGCCCAATTTAAGCTTGGTTACATGTATGAATATGGGATAGGTATGCCTCAAAATTATAGAGAGGCAATCAAATGGTACCGTGAGGCCGCAAAACGGGAAGTGGCTAAGCTTCCAATTGAGCTTGAGTTTTGGAATCATTTGTTTTCAGAATATTCATTTGGTAATGCTTTTAATAGCCTTGGGCTAATGTATTCAAATGGGAAAGGTTTTCCTCAAGATTATATAAAAGCTCACATGTGGTTTAATATTGGGTCAGCAATGGGATATTCATTTGGTCGAATCAATAGGGATCAAGTTGAAAAACTTATGACAAAAGAGCAAGTCGCCGAAGCGCAAAGGTTAGCCAGAGAATGGATGGAAAAGCATCGAAAGAATTAATTTGTATATTTAATGTGCAGTTAGCCTTTTTCTCAAATGTGGTTAACGTATTAGACGATCTAACCATGGCTTTATTTTACGGTGCCACAAAGCCGGTATATCCAATTTTATTCCGTAGAGACTAGGGGTTAAGCTCAATATTTTTGATTCAGTTTTAGAATTGAGACTTGAGCGAAACTTTAGAGGTGAATATAAGGGGCAGTCGGTATAGTGCATTTCTCTTATTTTTTCCCATTCCCACCTCCAATCTTCAACTAAACTTTTCTGATTCCCAAGTCGGTGGTGTGCTACTTCTAAGTCTATTTCATCGCTATAACTATGTAAATCGGACGCAAATAAACCGTATCTTAAGTATGAAACTTCCGGGCAGAAGTTCGATAAATTTTTATATTTCCCACCCCATACGGAAGTAGCCTCCTCTTTAATTTTTGGCCAAAGATCAGATTTTTCCCATAGGTTGAGAAGTTTTTCGTCCTCTTGAGGAGATAATTCGGTTGTCCCCAGCTCTTTTAATAAAGAAAGACTTTGAAAAAACCTAGGGCATTCAGTAACGGTAGCGAAGGGGCAACGTGGAATCAGACTATTTTCCTTGCTAATAGAGGTATACCAATTTAAATCTGGATAGACCATTTATGAGAACCCTTAGTTGCGCAAAGCTTTTTCAAAACCTTTCTTAAGGTATATTTTCAATCTGTTAAAAATGCATTCTTTTTAAGAGGGTTCCTTAATTATCTTAAAAAACAAATTAATAATTTAAATTTAGAAAAGCTTTGTTCATCCAAACAACTCCTTCATCTCGCGGATGTCGTCGATGAGCCAGTCGGGGTGGTAGGATGCCATCTCTTCCCTTGATGCGTGGCCGTAGGTGACGCCGCACACTTTCACGCCCGCCGCGCGGGCGGTGGCGACATCCACCTCGCTGTCGCCCACCATCAGCACGTCCTCCGGATTCAATCCCGCCACCTGCATCACATGACGCAGGCCCATCGGGTCCGGTTTCTTGTTCTCGAACGTGTCGCCGCCGACGATGCTCTGGAACGCCTCCCGGCTGTTCAGTTCGACCAGGATCCGCTCGACAAATTTTTCCGGTTTGTTGGACACCACGGCGAGTTGTTTGTCCGCGTAGTGATCCATGAGGTCGCGGCAGTGGGGAAAGAAGTCGGTCTGGTCCATCAGGTGCTGTTCGTAATGCTTCATGAACAGCGAGACGGCGCGTTCGAGATCGCTGTCACCGCCGTCGCCGTTCAGCGCCTGCGTCATGAGGTGGCGCACGCCGCGGCCGACGTAGCCGAAGGTGACTTCCTTGGGCAACGGCTCGCGTCCCATTTCCTGCAGGGCGAGGTTGACCGAATGGGCGATGTCGAGCTTGGTGTCAACGAGCGTGCCGTCGAAGTCAAACACGTAAAGCGAAAATGGGGTCATGAGGGAAGATGCGTTCCACCCCGCCGGGAAGGCGGGGGAGGGGGCGTTATTCTTTCTTGTCTTCTTCGATGTTGGTGCTGTAACGGTAGGCTTTCACTTTTTCGTTCGCATCGAACAACACCACCAGTTCTTTCGAGCAGTCCTTGCCGAACGCGCTGTAGCGGTCGTATTGATATGTCCACATCATCAGGCCGTTCTGCAGGCCGGTGGAATGAGGTTCGCCGAACCATTCCTCGATCATGGCTTTGGTGGTGACGTTGTTGTGGATGTTTTCGACGTTCGTGTTGTCGAAGTCGCGGCCCACGGTGCCGCAGGCGGTCAGTCCAGCCAGCATCACAAGTACAGCAAAAAGGGAAATGCGTCGTCGATCCATCGGGGCCTCCTCAAATTAGGTTGCCAGGCGGCGAAATGCCTGCAATACTTTGTAAACGGTCGCCTCGTATTTGGAGAAAGTCACGAGCAGTGTATCAAATTCCCGCGAAAATGTATAATCCCCGCCGCATGGGTCCCGCCAGCCGTACGTTCGTTCTGCTGTTTCTGGTTTTTGTGGGTTTCGGGTGGGGCTGTGCAACCAAACCCGCCGTTCAAAAAAGCGTTCCCGAAGAAAACCATCCCCTGCACGCGTTGATCGAACCCGTTTCCGCGTTTTCGGATAAGGAGGGGGTGCTGTCCACGCTTCCGGAAAAAGGTTACCTGCTGAAACCGCTGGCCAAGGACGTGTACTTTTTTTCGAACGGCACCGATTGCACCCTGTTTGCCGTGACGGCGGACGGGGTGGTGCTGGTCGATCCCCTTTTCGGCTCGGCGGAACTCATCAAAAAAGCCATGCGTGAGGTGACGGAACTTCCGGTGACGGTGATCGTGTATTCCAACGACAGCCCGCGGCACATCGGCGACGCCTCGCGCTTCGGCGACAAGGTGACGGTCATCGCGCAGGAGGTCATCGCCCTCCGCCTGAAGCAAAACAACCCCGCAAAGGTCCCGCTGCCGCACATGAGCTTCACCACTGATTACCGGCTGGCGACCGAATTCATGACGCTGGAATTACACCACATCGGCGGCGAAGGCAACGGCGACACGCTGGTGCTCGTGCCGGACCTGAAAGTGGGGTTGCTTCCCGACCGTGCCATTCCCAACTGGGTGCCGCATTTGGAAAAAGGCGAGCCCATCGAGCGCCGGGTTTTGGTGCTGGAACGGTTGAACCAGATGGATTTCCTCGCCTATGTGCCGGGACACGGCGACCGGCCCGGTTCACACGACGACCTGAAACGCACCCTCAAGTTTTATGAAGACGGCTACCGCGCGTTCCGCTTCGCCGCCATGCGTGTTTTCGGCGAGGACGCCTGGCTCGGTACCTCAATCCGGGTCGAGCCGGAACGGCTTCGTGAAAAGGAGGACCTGCTGGCGCGCGAATGCTACCGCCTGCTGGCCATGCACTGGGGCGGGCGGTTGAAAGGGTTCCGCGAACTGGGGCCGGCGCACTGCCGAGCCTGGGTGGCCAAACACATTCCGCCAGCACCGCCCGCGGATACGGCCGGCGGACCGAAGACCGGTCCCCAACCCTGATATCCTTCCGGGCTCACTCCGAATAACTTTCCAGGATTTTTTTGATGTCGGTGTGCGAGTGCGCAGGCATGCGCGCGCCGAAATGCGTCACCACCTGGGCCGCGCAGTAGGAACCGATGATGGCCGACTCTTTGAGGCTGAGGCCCTGGTTGAGTCCGTACAGCGCGCCTGCGGCGTAGAGGTCGCCCGCGCCGGTGGTGTCCACCGCCTTCACCGTGAACGCGTTGACGGCGATGGTGTCATCGCCGTCCCTGCCCACCCAGGAGCCTTCCTTGCCGCGCGTCATGAAGACGGTTCCCGCAAGGTGCTTCAATTTGTCGAACGCTTTTTCGGCATCCTCCGAATCGGCCATGGCTTTTGCCTCGACGTCGTTGCAGAACAGGATGTCGGTTTTCCACCGGATGAAATCGAGCAGGTCTTCCTTGAACGTGTTGGCGACGAACGCGTCGCTTAAGGTGAAGGCGACGGGGATGCGGTTCTTGCGCGCGATATCGGCCATCTTGATCGCCGCCGCGCGGGTTTCGTCGCCGGTCCACAGGTAGCCTTCGATGTAAACCGTTTTGGCGGTTTTGACGATGGTTTCGTCGACATTGTCCGGGTGCAGTTCGCAGGAGATGCCGAGATTCGTGAGCATGGTGCGTTCGCTGTCCGGCGTGACGAGGATGAGGCAGGTGCCGGTGCCTGTATCCGCCGCGTCCGGACCCGGAAAGCCCACGCCGCAGGACTGCATGTCCTCCGTGTAGTGTTTTCCGTAGCGGTCGTCGGCCACACGACCGAGGTAATACGTGTTGGCGCCGAGCACGCGCATGCCGTGCACTGTGTTGGCGGCCGATCCGCCGGAAGAGATTTTGTGCGCCGCGCCGTCGAATTCCTCCAGCAGTTTGTTCTGGTCCTCCAGCGAGGTCAGGGTCATGCCCCCTTTGGTGAACTTGTACTGTTGAATGAAATCGTCCTTGACGCGCACTTCAATGTCCACCAGCGCATTGCCGATGCCAACCAGATCGTAGCTCATGTTCCTCCTAACCTTGTTATGGGATGCATTGTATTCCGGGTGAGGGTTTAAAACTACCGCATGCGGCGGCGGAGGTCAACCGGGCGGCGAAAAACGCGTTGTTCCCGGGTGTTGCCCTGGGTGGAAGCCAATGAAAGATTGCAATGCCCGCGGGTCCTTTGTAAAATCTGAAGGCCATGTTGAATAAAATGATAAAAATCAATCAATTGTTGGTAGTTCTTGCGGCGTTGGCGTGGGCCGCAGTGGCGGCGGCACAGCCTATGGACGACGATCCCGCGGCGGTGCAGTTGTGGTCGGACATCGAATCCGTTTTGCAACGCGACTGCAACGGAACCACACGCATCGGTATGAAGGTGTACTCGCTCGAACGCAAAACGACGTTGCTTTCCAAAAACAGCAACGTGCTGTTCACGCCCGCCTCGAACATGAAGATGATCACCTCAGCCATGGCGCTGAAACGCGTCGGGCCGGACTACCGTTTCTTCACGCGGCTGTACACCAACGGCAGAATTGAAGGTGACACATTAAAGGGCGACCTGTTCATCAAAGGCTTCGGCGACCCGTGGCTGGTGACGGAACAGATGTGGGTGCTGGTCAACGGGTTGCGAAACCTGCCGATCAAGAAAATTGAAGGCAACCTCATCGCCGACAATCATTTTTTTGAGGACCAGGAGCGCGTGGCGACGTGGGCGAATTATCGCGGGCCGGAGGCGTACCTCGCGCCGATGGGGGCGTTGTCCTTCAACTTCAACACCGTCACCGTGTACGTGGAACCGGCGCCCGTTGCAGGCGAGCCGCCTGTCGTGGTGGTGGACCCCGCAACCGAATACATCCGCATCCACAACACGGCGCGGACGGTGGGGAACCGGCGTGATCACGAACGGTTGATCGTCAACCGGTTGCCCCGGCGCGGCTACGATGAAATCATCGTCACCGGCACCCTGCCGAAAACCATGGCGCGCAAGAAATATTTTCTGAATGTCACCGACCCCCAGTGGTACACCCTGCACGTGTTCCGCAAATACCTCGAGCAGGCCGGGGTGACGGTGGAAGGCGGCCTGGAGCGCGGCCGGGTGGTGGATGGTGCGCGGCTTCTCTACGAACACGAGTCGCCGCCTCTGGCCGACATCCTGCGCGGGCTCAACAAGTTCAGTAATAACTTCATCGCCGAGCAGATTCTTCGCACGATGGCGGCGGATGTGTATGGCGCGCCGGGCACCACGGAAAACGGTGTGAAGCTGGTGAAAGCGTACATGCGAAGCCTGGGATTCGATGACGACCGTTACAATGTGGTGGATGGGTCGGGCCTGTCGCGGCAGAACATGGTGTCGCCGGATCAGATCGTGGCGGTGCTGGAGGACGCGTACCGCGACCTCGCCATCTTTCCGGAGTTCATTGCCGCCTTGGGGGTGATGGGCATCGACGGCAGCGTGATCGACCGCATGAACGGCATCCGGGACGCGCAGAAAATCCGGGCGAAGACGGGCACGCTGAACCACGTCAGCGCGTTGTCGGGGTATTTTCAGTCGATGGATGGAGAACGCTTTGCGTTTTCGATTTTATTGAACGATTTGAATTGTTCGAACGGAAAGGCCATGAAACTGGAGGACGATATTCTGGACCTGGCCCTGCGTTTCAAACGGAGTGGTGGTGCGGACGCAGGGGCACCGTCGAACCAAAAGGTGGAAACCTTCCCAATCAATCCCTGAAAATCTTCTGGTTTTCCTTCCTGTCCTCTTCCAGCAGCTTTTTCCAGTCCCGCTTGGCGCGCGGGGCGTTCTGAAAATCCTCGTAAATGTTTTTAGCGAGTTCCTTCCGGTCCACTCCTTCCGGAGCCACCTGGATGTCCAACTGCGCAAGTGCCATGTCGAAGTCGCGGTCGAGCAAAGAGCCCGGATCCATGTCGTATTCCTGCAGCGCCTGCTTGACCATGGCCGGTTCACTGTTGAAGCGTCGTGCGACTTCGTTGATGTTGGACGGCTTGTAACCCTTGTCCCGGGTGATGCCCAGGTGGTACGCGCAGAACAGCTCGAACGGTTCGATGCCCGCAACCAGTTTGCCCGACGGAGCGGACGAAGCGGTATCGCCGTTGCGCGGTGCTGTCTGTGCGCGTGGCTCGGTCTGCTGTGCCGGGCGGGATTGATTGCGGTCGTTGCGCGGGCGGTTCTGGTTGTCCTGCCGATTGGTGGACGCGCGGTTTTTCTGCGGACCGTTCTGATTGTGGTTTTTATGACGGCCGTTGCCGTTGTTCTGGGAATCGTTGCGGCGTCCGTTGGATTTCTGGTTGGACCGGTTTGCCTGAGGTATGTGCGAGGTCAGGGTCTTCGAGTCCATCCACATTTCCGTGGCCTGCCGGTTGCGGGCGGGGCCTTGAGAACGCTGACGGTTGCCTTGGTCGTTGTTTTTCCCGGACCGGGGACGATTTTTGTTCTGCCGGTTGGGTTGGTTCGTGGAATTGGAATTTCGCAAGATCTGAGTTCCTTTACGAAAGGTTTTTAATCGGAACGACAGGCCTCCGTTGTGCAGGGAATGTCGAACCGGGACTGTTTGACCGTCCGCGTTGCTGGCCGGGGGCAGGGTTTCAACCCATCAGCGTTTCGAGCTGGTCCACCAGGTCGGTGAACTTGCCGAGCGCGGTTTCTACGGGTTTTGGCGAACCCATGTCCACCCCGGCGTTGCGGAGAAGGTCAATCGGGTAAGCGGAGCCGCCCGACTTCAAAAAGCCCAGGTAGTCCGCCAGTTCGGCGTTGCCGCCTTGGGTCACCCGTTCGGCCAGCGCATACGCGGCGGAAATTCCGGTCGCGTATTTGTACACGTAAAAGCCGAAATAAAAATGCGGGATGCGGAAGCATTCCAGGTCGAGGCACGGGTCCAGTGTGACCCCCTCGCCGAAGTAAACCGTCAGCAGTTCGTGGTACAGCGCCTTGAAGGTGTCCACGGTGAGCGGTTTTCCGGCTTCCGCCGCCGCGTAAATGCGGTGTTCGAACTCGGCAAACATGGTCTGCCGGTACAGGGTGCCGCGAAAGTTGTCGATTTCCCGACAGAGCAGGTAGATTTTCATCTCCCGGCTCAATTCGCGGCCGAGGTAATAGCGGGTCAATAGCGCTTCATTGAAGGTGGACGCCACCTCCGCCACAAAGATCGTGTAGTCCGCGTACAAAAACGGCTGGTTTTTCTTCGACAGGTACGTGTGCATCGAGTGGCCGGCCTCGTGCGCCAGCGTATAGACGCTGTTGATGTGGTCGCTGTGGTAATTCATAAGGATGAACGGGTTCGAGTCGTAACACCCGGATGAATACGCGCCACTGCGCTTGCCCTTGTTTTCGTACCGGTCCACCCAGCGCTCGTCGAGCAGGCCGCGCTTGAGGGTATTGACGTATTCTTCCCCCAGGGGCGCAAGAGCCTGGGCAATGTCCTCCACCGCCTCTTCGTAGGGCATCTCCCACTTGAAGTCGCGCACCAGCGGCACGCTTCCGTCGTACACGTGCAGTTCATCAAGTTCCAGCACACGCTTGCGCAGGTCAAAATACTTGTACAGCGGTTTCAGGTTGTTGTGGACGGTGTCGATCAGGTTGTCGTACACCTCCACCGGAATGTTTTCCGAAAACAACGCCTTCTCGCGAACCGATGGAAACTTCCGTGCCTGCGTGAAAAAAATATCCTTCTTGATACTGCCTGCCAGCAAAGCCGCATACGTGTGCTGGTGTGCCTCGTAAGCCTTGTAAAACGTCTCAAACGTGTTTTTGCGCAGGTTGCGGTCGTAATTCTGCAGAAGGCTTTGCAGATTGCCGTGCGTGATCGTGATCCGGCGCCCCTCGGCGTCTTCAACCGACCCCAGTTGCAGGTCGGCGTTGTCCAGCATGGTGAACGCTTTTTGCGGCGACTGTGCCACCTCCGAGGCCGAGGCCAACAGCGCCTCTTCGGATTTCGGCAACGTGTGCGGACGGTACCGCAGTTCCTTTTCGAGATGAAAACGGAAGAACTCCAGTTCCGGGTCTTCCAGGAACGTCTTCATCGTCTCTTCCGGAATCGCCATCAACTCCGGACTGATGAAACTGCGCGCCTGCTGGTATTGCGTGAGCAGCCGCGACACCCGTTCGTGATTCGCCTGGTTGCCGGGATGCGTCTTGTCCTCGTCGCTTCGAAGGTGCGCGTAGGTGTACACCGCATCCAGCGTCTGCGAAAATTGCATATCAAACTTGAGGCACTGCTTCAGCCGCGCGGGGGACTCCCCAAGCGTGCTCTGGTAGGTAGCGTAGGTTTCCAGTTGAGATTCCAACGAGAGGAAATCCGCTTCCCACGTTTCATTCGAGGAGTAGAGGCCCTTCAGGTCCCACTTTGCGTTCTCGGGAACCTGGTCACGGGTCAACAGTTCACTGGTGGCATCCATGCGTGAGTCCGGCCACGAAACAAGATCAAGACGTCAATACGATGCAGGGGATTGAATCAGGACGTCGCTTCAACAATCGTTTTTAAATGAATCTGCAATTTGGCCTGCTTTTCGGACAACTCTTCAAGCCTTTGCTGATCCTTTGCGATGACTTCGGGAGGCGCCTTGTCTACGAAGTTTGGGTTGGATAGTTTCTTCTTTAAGAATACCATGTCTTTGTCGATTTTTTTCAACTCTTTTTCGACCCGCTTTTTCTCCTCGTCGAAATCCATCAACCCTTTCAGAGGGACATAAAGCTCCAGCCCTGTTAAAACTGCGGACGCGGCGGCTTTCGGTTTTTCGATATTGGGACCGAGAATCATTTCCGAAACCCGTGCCAAATCCCTGATATACCCATTGTTATTTTCGATCAAGCGCTCCTGGTCTTTATCGAATGTCTTGATGTGGACCTCCAGCATTTGACCGGGGTTGAAGTTCATTTCGCCGCGGATGTTGCGCACCCGGGTGATGACGTCCATCACCACCTGTAATGCCTTTTCCGCGTTTTCGTCGTTCAGCGAGGGATCGGGTGACGGGTAACGCGCGACCATGATGCTCACCCCCTCGCGCGGTAGTTTCTGCCAGATCTCTTCGGTGATGAACGGCATGACGGGGTGCAGGAGTTTCAGCGACGACTCCAGCACGTAAAGCATGACATTCTGCGTGGTGGTGCGTTCGGGCCCGGAGCCATTTAAGCGTGACTTCGACAGTTCGATGTACCAGTCGCAGTACTCGTTCCACAAAAATTTGTAAATGGCGTTGGCGGCGTCGTTGAAGCGGAATGCTTCCAGCGCCGCGTTGACCTCGGTGCAGGTTTTGTTCAGGCGGCTCAGAATCCAGCGGTCGGCAAGACTGCGGTCGGTGTGTTCCTGCAAATCGCAGGTGCCGGTGTAATCTTCCAGGTTCATGAACACGAAGCGCGACGCGTTCCACAGCTTGTTGCAGAAATTACGATAGCCGTCGATACGGTCCTCGGCGAGCTTGATGTCGCGTCCCTGTGCGGCGAACGCCGTCAGGGTAAAGCGGAGCGCATCGGTGCCGTACTTGTCCATCATGACCAACGGATCGATGACGTTGCCCTTGGTCTTGCTCATCTTCTGTCCCTCGGCATCCCGAATGAGGGCGTGGATGTAAACGTATTCAAACGGAATGTCCTTCCGGAACCGGAGGCCCATCATGATCATGCGTGCCACCCAGAAGAACAGGATGTCGAAACCGGTGCAGAGGACCGTCGTCGGGTAGAATTTCTTCAGCGTTTCGGTTTGCTCCGGCCAGCCCAGCGTCGAGAACGGCCACAGGGCGGAACTGAACCAGGTGTCGAGCACGTCGGTTTCCTGCGTGAGTTTCTTGCCGCCGCACTGTTTGCAGGCGGCGGGCGTCTCGCGGGCGACGGTGAACTCGCCGCAGTCGCCGCAGTTCCACGCGGGAATCTGGTGACCCCACCAGATCTGGCGGCTGATGCACCAGTCGCGGATGTTCTCCATCCACTCGAAGTACGTGTTTTCCCAGAACTTCGGGACAATTTTGATCTGTTCGCTTCGTACGGCCTCGATGGCCGGTTTGGCCAATGGCTCGGTCTTCACGAACCACTGTTTGGAGAGGTACGGCTCGACCACCGTCTTGCAACGGTAACAGTGGCCGACGGAATGCGTGTGGTCTTCGATCTTCTCCAGCAGGTCGCGGTCCTTGAGTGCTTCGACGACGTTCTTCCTCGCCTCGAAGCGGTCCTGGCCTTCAAACGGTCCCGCCTCGCTGTTCATGGTGCCGTCGGGATGCAGGACATTAATTGATTGCAGATTGTGCCGGCGGCCCAGTTCGAAGTCGTTCGGGTCGTGTGCGGGGGTCACTTTCAACGCCCCGGTGCCGAATTCGGTATCGACGTAGCTGTCCTCGATGATCGGCAGTTCGCGGTTGAGGATGGGGAGCAGCAGAATCTTGCCTCCTCTCCCGGCGTGGCGTTCGTCTTCCGGGTTGATGGCCACCGCGGTGTCGCCCAGCATGGTCTCCGGACGCGTGGTGGCGACGGTGACATGATCCCCACCGTTCTGAAAGGGATAGCGGATGTGGTACAGGTGCCCCTGTTTTTCCTGGTACTCGACTTCGAGATCCGAGAGCGCCGTCTGGCAACGGGGGCACCAGTTGATGATGTAGTCGCCCTTGTAGATGAGCCCGTCTTCATAGAGCGTGACGAACACCTCGCGCACTGCTTTGGACAAACCCTCGTCCATGGTGAAGCGGTCTCGTTCCCAGTCCAGCGAACAGCCCAGCCGCACCAGCTGCTTGTTGATGTTGCCGCCGGACTCGCCTTTCCATTTCCACACGCGCTCGATGAAGGCTTTTCTGCCGATGTCGTGGCGCGTCGTGCCTTCGGCGGCGAGCTGGCGCTCGACCACGTTCTGCGTGGCGATGCCGGCATGGTCGGTGCCCGGCTGCCACAGGGTGTTTTTCCCCTGCATGCGTTTCCAGCGGGCGAGGATGTCCTGCAGGGTGTTGTTGAAGGCGTGGCCGATGTGCAGGGAGCCGGTGATGTTGGGCGGCGGGATGACCATGCAGAAGGTTTCGCCGTCGCGTGTTTCATCGGCATGCGCCAGGCGGTGTTCCGCCCAGTGGCGAAGCCACTTGTCCTCCACTTCCTGCGGCTGGTATTTCTTGTCGAGTTGAATCATAAACCGAAAAAAGGGTGTTTCGTGTGTCCCAAGGTCATGACGGGGAATGAAAGTGTGCCACCGGCCCTTTAAATCTCAAAGCGATTTTTTTAAAGGGTGCTGCGCCCGGGCCGACGCGCGATTGGATTGTAACCGGGTGCCCGGGAGTTTGGGCTCTCGTTCAGAGGGTTTCCGACTTCTTGAGGCGTGCGATTTCTTCCTGAATCACCTCCCGGATGATGTCCGGTGCCACTTCCTCCACCACCTGCCGCACGGTCTCGCGGATGGTGCCGGAGAGGCCGGCCATCTCCGTTCGCAGGGTCGAGCGAATGTGCTGGTGCACGACGTCCTGCAGGGGATCGCCGTTCAGTCCGGGTACGGGAACCGGTTCCGCCCGGGTTGGGGTGGAGCCATGACCGCCGTTGGAGGAAGGCGACTCCTCGCCCATCATCGCCAGCGCTTCCTGGATCAGGTCCGGGTGGGGGGGGGATTCGATCCGTGGCTCGGCGGATTCCTGCTCCTCGGCGGGTGCGCGGGTTGCGGTGGTTTCCGTCAACTGGCGGAAAAACAGGTCCAGTTCATCCATGGATTCCTGAAAGGCAGCCTGCCGTTGCTGTCTGTCGGGCACGGCAGCGGGAATCGAGTCGCCGGATTCAATAGAATCCGAAACGGCTTCTACCGCGGTTTCGGCCTGGGGTTCCTCTTTTGGGGAAGTGTCCGGAGGAACCAGGTCTTCGGGGGAGAGCTCAATCCAATTCGGTCCATCCCCCTCGTTCTCTTCATCCACCGCCTCGATTTCGATTTCGTCCCCGGCATCCACTTCCACTTCGACCTCGGAATTGGGGTCGAATCCCTCGATTTCGTATTCTTCGTTTTCTTCCTCGGCGATGGGTTCCGGCGCAGCCTCACCGTCCAACAACCGCTTGACGATGCGGATGATCTCGTCGGTCTTGAACGGTTTTGAGATATAGCCGTCCGCTTCCGAATCGGCGTACATGATCTCATCCAGTTCCTCGAAATCGCTGGTCAAAAGCAGGACATGGATGTTCTGGAATTCGTCGGAATTCTTGATTTTCTTGGACAACTCGAAGCCGTTCATGCCGGGGAGATAGATGTCGGCCATGACGAGATCGGGCTTGTAATCGGAGAGGTAATTGAAGGCCTTGATGCCGTCGCTGATGCCCTCGACTTCCATGTCTTCGTTGTAGAAGGCCATGGCCACCAGTTTCTGGATGCTGATGCTGTCGTCAGCGACGAGAATTTTGAGTTTCATGTCTGCAACCTTGAATTCACGGGATCACCGAAAGCCAATAACCCTCCGGCACCGGGGCTCCCACTCAAAATCACACGGGTTCGATGTCCGAAGTATAGCATAAGGAGTTGGAAACTATTACCATATCGGCGATTTACGGGAAAACTGTAGTTTCGCCGCAGGCCCAATTTCCGGGGATCAGCGGTACCCGTCCACGTTCTGTCCTTTCCGTCCAGTATAAAGGAAGAGGGTGCCACCGCAATCGATTTTGTCCGGACGCAGGCCCGGCAGGCAGAAGCGCTGGGTTACCACCCGGGCGCCGGGTTTGAGCGATGCAAATAGGGCCGGAAACAGGCGGTCCACCGCCTGGTGGCTGAGGTAGAGGTACACGATATCGGCTTCTTTGCAGGGGTGGTCTGCCACGTTGCCCCAGTGGATGACAACGCGGTCGCTCACACCCGACAGTTTCGCCCATAGGCGGGAGACCCAGACCTTGACGGGATCGATCTCGATCCCCACCCCCTTCAGGCCGTAATCCCGGGCGGCGGTTATGAGCACGCGTCCGTCGCCGGATCCGAGATCGACCAGCGTCTCGCCGGGCTGGGCGTCGGCGAGGTCCAGTGCGCGGCGCAGGGCGCCTTGGCCGGTCCAGTGCCACGGCGCGCCGAAGAACACCGGACCCAGCACCACCCACGCAAGAAGAAGCGCCAGGGCAAGGAGCAGGAACGAGGCAACGTCGGCGATCATGAGGTGGAAGCGTTGTCGGAGAGAGCTTCGATCTCGTAGTGGACCCGGTCCCATTCGGTGAGCAGGGCGTTTTCCTCGGCGGTCAACTCCTTTTGCCTGGTGAGGGCCTGCAGGAGCGTGTCCTTGTTGCGGTCCTGGTAGATGTCGGCGTCGGCGAGCCGTTCTTCCAGTTCGGCCTTTTCACCCATCACGTCCTCCAGCTTTTTCTCCAGCGCCTCGGCGCGTTCCTTGAGCGGTTTCAATTGACGGTACCGCCGGTTCCGTTCTTCTGCTTCTTTGCGTTTCTGTTCCTTGTCGCGGCGGGCGGGTGTGGCGGTTTCGGAGGCAGGGGTTTTCGGCTCCACCTCCGCCGCGCGTTCTTCCTCTTTTCGTTTCATCCATTCGTAATGGCTGAAGTTGCCGAGGTATTCTTTTACTTGTCCGCCGTCCACCTCCCACACGCGGTTGATGAGCCCGTCGAGGAAATAGCGGTCGTGGGAAATCGTCACCACCGTGCCGTCGAAATCCGAAAGTGCGGCCGCGAGGATTTCGCACGAGCGGATGTCGAGGTGGTTGGTCGGTTCGTCGAGCAGGAGAAACGGCGCGGGCGCGGCCAGCATGCGCGCCAGCGACAGACGCGACCGTTCGCCGCCGGAGAGCACGCCGACTCTCTTGTCCACGTCGTCACCGGAAAACAGGAACGCGCCCAGGATGTTGCGCTGTTCGGTGAGCGTTAACTGTGGCGCGGTTTCGTCCAGAGACTGCAACACGGTGTGTTTCGGGTTCAATGTCTCGACGTGGTGCTGGGCGTAGTAGGCGCGCGTCACGTTGTGGCCGAGCTCGATGGTCCCGGCGTCGGCGGGCACCTGGTCCGCCAGCAGTTTGAGGAGCGTCGATTTCCCGGCGCCGTTGGGTCCGACCAAGGCGATCTTCATGCCGCGCTCGATCTGGATGGAAAAGTCGCGGTACACGGTGACCGGGCCGTACGCCTTGTCCACGTTTTCCAGACGTGCCACGATACGGCCCGTCCTGCCCGGTTGCGGGAAACGGAAGTGGATGGTCTTGGTGCCGCGGTGCGTCTCCACCCGTTCCATCTTCTCCAACTGCTTGATGCGGCTTTGCACCTGCGTCGCCTTGGTGTTTTTGGCGCGGAAGCGTTCGACGAACCGCTCGATTTCGGCGACGCGCCTCTGCTGGTTGGCGGCTTCGGCTTCCAGTTGCGCGATGCGCTCGGCCTTCTGCCGTTCGTAGTCGTCGTAGTTGCCCGTGTACACCGTGAGTTTGCCGCGGTCGAGTTCGGCAATGCGCCCGGCCAGCGCGTTCAAAAACCGCCGGTCATGCGAGATCAAAAGCAGACTGCCTTCATACGATTTCAGAAACGATTCCAGCCACACCACCGATTGCAGGTCGAGGTGGTTGGTCGGTTCGTCGAGCAGGAGCACGTCCGGGCTTTGCAGGAGCAGGCGAGCCAGCTCGGCGCGCATGCGCCAGCCACCGGAAAACGTCTCCAGCGGTTTGTTCACCTGGTCGGCGCGGAAACCGAGTCCGGACAAAATCGACTGCGCCCGTGACTCGCGTTCATAACCGCCGTGGCGTTCGAACTCGTGTTGCAGGTCGCCGTAGCGGCGGCTCCATTCTTCCGGTTTGCTGTCGTGGAACGCCGTGTCGTTGTGCAGGCGTTCCATTTCCTTCTGCACTTCGGCGAAACGAGCATCGCCCTCCACCACGCGTTCCAGCACGGTTTGATTCACCGTCTCCAACTCCTGCGACAGCATGGCCACGCGTGCGCCCTTGCGGATATGAACCATTCCGCCATCGATTTCCTCCTGCCCGACGATGACTCGGAACAGGGTCGTCTTGCCCATGCCGTTTTCGCCGACGAGGCCGACGCGCTCGCCGGGCTTGAGGTGG
Source organism: Nitrospina gracilis 3/211 (assembly GCF_000341545.2). Lineage (NCBI taxonomy): Bacteria > Pseudomonadati > Nitrospinota > Nitrospinia > Nitrospinales > Nitrospinaceae > Nitrospina > Nitrospina gracilis. Next base: position 145,752 of record NZ_HG422173.1, on the reverse strand, counting down.
AACCCGACGCCGTCGAACAGCACCTTCGGTCCGTATTGTTTTTTGAGATTCTGAAGTTGGATCATGGATTGAAAACAGTCACCGCTGGCGGAGTTTGGGGTTGTACGCTTCGCGCAGGCCTTCGCCGAACAGGTTGAACGCCAGCACCACGAACAGGATGGTGAAGCCGGGAATGAACGTCAACCACGGCGCATCGAAGATGAACGCCTTGCCGTCGGACAGGATGTTGCCCCATGTCGCGTCCGGCGGTTGCACGCCGAAACCGAGGAAACTCAAAGCCGACTCGGTGAGGATCGCCGTGGCCACGCCGATGGTCGCCGACACCAGCACCGGCGCGATGGCGTTCGGCACGATGTGCTGGAAGATGATGCGCATTTCCGGGATCGCCTGACTCTTGGCGGCGAGGACGTAGTCCTGTTCGCGCAGCGCCAGGAACTCGGCGCGCACCAGCCGGGCCGTGCCCATCCAGCTGGTCAGGCCGATGACGATCATGATGTTGTAGATGCTGGGCGGCAACAGCGCCACCACGGTGAGGATGAGGAAGAACGTCGGGAAGCACAGCATAATGTCCACGAAACGCATGATGATCGTATCGACGGTGATGAATCCCAGCCGCACCCGGCCGTAAAACCCCGCCAGCCCGCCCAAAAAAATGCCGACGGTGACGGAAATGCCGACGGCGACGAAACCGACGGTGAGCGACACGAACGTGCCTTCCAGCATGCGTGCGAACACGTCGCGCCCCAACTCGTCCGTACCCAGAAGATAGATGCCCATCAAAGGCCGTTCGGCCTCCTTCACCAGTTCGGTGTTGTAGGGAGTCATGGGCGGTTTGAACTTTTCCGCCAGCCGCACGGTGGTGGGATCGAACCGCTCGTGGTGCATGGTGAGCAGTTTGCCGCCGACGGCGACGACGAACAGGAACGCGAGGAACCACATCGACGCCAGAGCCATTTTGTTTCGACTGAAGACGCGCCAGCGTTCCTGGAACGGAGTCTCCTCCGGCACCATGCCTTCGGCGGCAAGCGTTTCGGCTGTGGGCGATGCGGCTTCGTTCATACGGTCCTCAGAATTTGATGCGCGGGTCGGCCACCGCGTACAGGATGTCCGACACCAGCGTGCCGATGAGCGTCAGCACCGCGGCGATGAAGTTGAGCGTGAGGATCACCGGGAAATCCCGCGCCAGGATCGCTTCGTAGCCGAGGCGTCCCATGCCCGGCCAGGCGAAGATGGTTTCGAAAATAACCGACCCGCCGATGAGGCCGGGGATCATCAGGCCGAACATGGTGATGAACGGCAACAAGGCGTTGCGCAGGCCGTGGCGGTAAATCACCGTGTCTTCGTCCAGTCCCTTGGCGCGGGCGGTGCGGATGTAGTCCTGATTGATCACCTCCAGCATTTGCGAGCGCACGTAACGCGACAGCACCGCGAGCCCGGTGATGGCCGTCATCAGGGAGGGCAGGGTGAGGTGCCAGACGTAGTCCATCGACTTAAACAGCAGGCCCGCGTCCTCGAAACCGAACGTCTGCCTGCCGATCACCGACACGTTGAGGTTCTGCACCACGAAGATGATGAGGATGTACGCGAGGAAGAAGCCGGGGATCGAGATCAATGCGTACGAGAGGAACGTGGTCGAGCGGTCGAACGCCGAGTTGCGGTGGATCGCCGCCTTGATGCCCATGGGAAACGCGATGCTCCAGGTGATGAGCGTGGCGACGAGGAACAGCGGCAGGGAATTCAGGAAACGGTCCCAGATTTTCGCCAGCACCGGCTGGTTGTCCTTGAACGATTTCAACTGCCCGGTGAACAGGTCGCGCATCCAGTAGAAGTACTGCACGTGCATGGGGTCGTCGAGGTGGAAGGCGTCGCGGATACGCTGGATGTCTTCCGCCTTCATGCGCGGGTTGGCGGGATCGACCAGGCTCGGCTCGCCGGGCGCCAGGTGCACGATGGTGTGCGCGATGATGGAGATGAACACCAGCAGGATGATGCGCTGGCCGATATTGCGGATGATGAATGCGGTCATTTAACGGCTTTAAAATTTGTGACGTTGCGGTCGGTTGCCCCGGCCCGGCATTTTGCTATACTTCGAGCATGGACATTATACAGATCAGCCATTACCTCGACCAACTTCTCGACATCCATAATATCAAGGATGCCTCCCGCGCGGTCAACGGATTGCAGGTGGAACGCACCGGCGACATCAAAAAAGTGGGGCTGGCCGTCGATGCCTGCCAGGCCACCATCGACATGGCCATCGACGCCGAATGCGACATGATGTTCGTCCACCACGGACTGTTCTGGGGCGGACTGCAACCGGTGCGCGGCGCGCATTACAAAAAACTCGCGCACATGATGGAAGCCAACCTCGGCCTCTACTCGGCGCACATCCCGCTGGACGTGCATCCGGTGCTCGGCAACAACCGTCAACTGGCGGATGTGATCGGCCTCGGCAACCTGCAGGAATTCGCTTTTCACGACGGCCAGCACATCGGCCTGCGCGGGACGATTGCGCCGAAGACGGGGCACGAACTGGGCGGCATGTTGTCCGAAGCGCTCAGCGCGAACGTGCGCGTGATCGGCGACGGGGTGATCCGTTCGGTGGGGCTGGTCACCGGCGGCGCGGGGAAACTTCTGGGCGAGGCCATCCGTGAAGGACTCGACTGCTTCATCACCGGCGAAGGCGATGCCTACCAGTTTCACGATGCGATGGAGAACGGGTGCATCCTGATGTTCGCCGGGCACTATGCGACCGAAACCGGCGGCGTGAAGGCCGTGGGCAAACACCTCGAAGAGCAGTTCGGTCTGGAAACCACCTTCCTCGACTACCCGACCGGTTTGTGAATCAAACAAAAAAAACCGGAACCCCGCTCGGGGGTTCCGGTTTTGTGTTATTCGGTATCGTGCGGTGCGGTCAGCGCCTGCGGGAGCGGCGGTCGTCGTCGCGCCGGATGCGTTGCGGCGTGGGCGCGCCTTTCGAGAACAACCACAAGCTGAAGCCGAACACCATCATTCCCAGCACCAGCAATCCATCCACGTTGGCGAACGTCATGACGCGCTCCTTTCAAAGTACGGGAGGGAGGTGGGCGATGCCGCCCTGTTTCCGGTCCCTCCGGGTTCCGCCGGCCCGTGATTAAAACGAGAAGCGGTATTTCTCGAACAGGTCCATGGTCACGCGTTCGGCGTTTTCCTTGGACACTTCCTGCTCGATGCGCTGGATCGCCATTTCTCGAATGAACGGGATGGGGATGCGCATGACCTTGGCCTTGGCGTCGTCGTCCCACGGCATGCCGAAATCCGGCTCGTCGTCCTGCTGGTTGGCGTAGTCGACGTCGCGTTGTTTGTCCTCTTCGGTCACTTCCATGCCCATCGCTTCCTTGGCGGAGGCGGGCATGACGTTGGTGAACACTTCGTCGATGATATCCGGCGTCACCATCTTGTCGCCGCGCTGACGGGCGCGCGCCTCGATGGTCTGCTTGGCCATGCCCAGCACGAACGGCGGCACCTTTTCCATCTTCTCCATGGCGTCCTGCGTCCACGGCATGCCGCTGGTCGGCGCGGATTCCATGTAGTTCTTGAACTTGTCGACGATGTCTTCTTTCTTTTCGGTGCGGAGCGCGAGGAAGTCCTGGATCTCCTCGATCACTTCCACCTTGCGCGGGCTCTCGGCCATCTTCTGCTTGGCGACGTCGAACGCGCCCATCGACAATTCCTCGAAGCCGAACTGCCGGACGCGCTTGGAGACCAGCATCATCGACTCGTTGCGGATTTCTGTGAGGAAGTCGGACGTGATATATTTGTAGTTTCTCTTGACGGCCCGCTGGACCATCAACTTGCGGATGCCGGGACGCACGAACTCCGGCGCGTGCTTGACCCGCTCCCAGGCTTCGACCGTCCACTCCACGCCGTTTTCGTCGGCGTACGGGTGATCGATGCGGTCGGAGGCCTCGATTTCTTTTTCGTGGGCTGTGTAATCTTCTTGCATAGCGGTATTTTCCCAAAATGCGGGCTTGAAATAAAGCGCATTTTTGATTTAAGGTCACATCGGAAACAGACTGATTTTACACTACTTCACCCCCATTACAATGTCAACGATCAGGAAGGCCCCGCGCGCATGAGCTCAATCCACCGTTCCCCAATGGTTTACGGCTTTTTCTTCGTTTCGGGGATCACGGCCCTGGTTTACGAAATCATCTGGACGCGGATGCTGACGCTCGTGTTCGGCCACACGGTGTACTCCGTTTCGGTGGTTCTTGCGGCGTTCATGGCGGGGCTGGGCTTCGGCAGTTACGTGTGGGGCCATGTCATCGACCGCGCGGTGGAGGAGGAAAAGCACCCGCCGCTCGTCGTCTATGCATTCATCGAGATCCTGATCTTCGCCTCGGCGGCGCTGCTCAGCCTCATTTTCTACAAGTTCCACGTGTTCTACGCGTGGTTCCACCAGTTCGTCCCGGACTCGCCCGTGCTGTTCGCGGCCATCAAAGCTCTGCTGGCGTTTCTGCTGATGTTCGTGCCGACGACATTCATGGGCGCGACGCTTCCCATCATCAGCAAGTATTACGTCACCGACGACGCCCGCCTCGGCACGCAGGTGGGGTATCTGTATGCGCTGAACACGCTGGGGGCGTCGGTGGGGTGCCTGCTCACCGGCTTTGTATTCATCTCGCTGTTCGGCGTTCTGCAGA
>NZ_HG422173.1:133885-140967 GCF_000341545.2 Nitrospina gracilis 3/211 | reverse complement strand
CTTTGTATTCATCTCGCTGTTCGGCGTTCTGCAGACGGCATTGCTTGCGGCGGTGGTGAACCTGATCATCGGCATCGGTTGCATCCGCATTCACCAGGAAGACAACCCCGGCGTGAAGATCCTCCCGCGTCTGCCAAAACCGACGTGGTTTCGCTTCGAAGCGGACGCGTCGCAGAAACTGTGGATGATCGTCGCTTTTCTGAGCGGCCTGACGGCGCTCGCCTATGAAGTGCTGTGGACGCGCCTGCTGGTTTTCAGCATCGCCAGCACGGTGTATTCGTTCAGCATCATGCTCGCGGTGTTCCTGCTGGGCATCTGCCTGGGCAGCTTGCTGGCCGTCCCCGTCATCGCCAGGTCCCGCGACCTGAGGAACGTTTTGATGGTCCTGCAGGCGGGCATCGCGGGGTACGTGACGTTCACCCTGTTCAACATGGAATCGCTGTTGTCCGCGCCGTGGAACAGTTACAACCTCGACCGGCCGATGGCCACCTTCTGGCGGTACCTGAAAGATTCGTCGGCGCTCATGCTGGTGCCGACGACGCTCCTCGGCATGAGCCTGCCCATCCTCATCAAGCTCGCCTCCCGCGACCACACGCACGTGGGCGGGGGCACCGGACGCATCTACGCCGCCAATACTGTGGGCGCGATTTTTGGATCGCTGGTTGCGGGGTTCGTGCTGTTGCCGCTCATCGGCACGGAGCACAGCCTGATGGCGGTGGTGACGTTGAACCTGTTCGTGGTGGCGCTGCTGTTCCGTACGGGAAACGCACCGCTCAAGGTGCGCAAGGTGGGGACGCCCGCCATTGTGGCGGTGATCCTCGCCTTCACCCTCGTTATGCCCGGCGACCTGCTCAGCCCCTTTTTCATGCGTGACAGCGTCGGTCAGCGGGACATGAAAAGCCTGTTGTATTTTGAAGAGGGGCTCACCGACACGGTCGCCGTGTTCGAGGACAACTACGGTATCCTCGACCCCGATGCCAAACGCCTCATCACCAACGGCATCTCCATGTCCGCGTCGAACGTGATCGCCACGCGTTACATGAAACTGTTCGCGCACGTGCCCATTCTATTGTCCGACACTCCGGACAACATTTTGGTCATCTGTTTCGGTACCGGGCAGACCACCGGCGCGGCGGGAATTCATCCGCGCGTGAAGTCGGTGGACAGCATCGAGCTGTCGCCCAGCGTCATCAACGCCGCCCCGGCGTTCGCCAAAGAGAATCACGACGTGGTCAACAACGACAAGGTGAACATCGTCATTCAGGACGGACGCAACTTCCTGCTCACCACCGACAAGAAATACGACGTGATCACCGGAGAGCCGCCGCCGCCGCGAACGGCGTTCACGGTGAACCTGTACACGCAGGATTTTTACGAGCAGGCACTGCGCGTGCTCAAGCCCGGCGGCATCATGGCGCAGTGGGTGCCGCTCCACAGCCAGAGCGCGCGCGAGGTGGACATGCATTTCAAAACGTTCCTCTCCGTGTTTCCGCATGCGCAGGCGTGGATGTCGGTCGCCAATGAGATTTTATTGATCGGCTCCGATCAGCCCATCGACATCGACCTCGCCAAACTGAAAGCGCGCTTTGCCGAGCCGCGCATCAAGCAGGCGATGGATGCCATCCATATTCCGGACGTACACTCCTTCCTTGCCAATATCTGGTTTCTGGAAGAACAAATGCACGCGCTCGCCGAAGGCCAGCCGCTCATCACCGACAACCGCCCGCGCATCGAATTCTATCTCGACTACGGCAACGTCGTCGACACACCGGGGCTGGAACGCATCGTGTTCAACCGGGTAGAAGCGGACCGCTTCTGGGAACGTGTGCAGAACGCGAATGCGGAAGATGAAGCCGAGTTCCGCCGTCAGTTCCGGGTGATGGACCTTTACCAGCGCGGCGTCATGTACGCCAACCGCGAGATGTTGTTGGAAGCCCTGCGCCTGGCGAACGACGACGGTCTCCTGCGCTACCACCTGCAGGCGGGCGAGCCGCAGATCCAGGAACTGCTCGAGCAGGTGGAGGCCGATCCCGGAAACCTCGAAGCCCTGCTCAACCTCGGTCATTCGTTTTATCAGATCGGGCAATATAAAAAGAGCCTTGAGTTTCTGACCCTGGTGCGAAAGCGCCAGCCAAAAAACCCTTTCGCGTTGCTGTACACGGGGTACGACCTGATGGAGCTGGGGCAACTGGAGCAGGCGGAAACCGCGCTCAAGGATGCGGTTCGGAACAATCCGGGTGAGATGCGGAACGTCATGCAACAGGTCGGATTGATAGATCTCCTGCAAAAGCTGGAGGAGACCCCCGACGATCTCCTGCTCCTCAACGCCGCCGCCAAGTTTTACAACGTGCGCGGCGAGCACCTGAAGTCGCTCGAATTCTCCTCGCGCGTGTTGGAGAAAGAACCACTCGACCGCGAGGCCCTGCGCAGTCAGATGTTCAGTTACCGAGGCCTCGGTCAGCCGCGCGAGGTCATCGCCACTGGTTTCCAATATGGAAACGTGGACCCGGAAGATATGCAGTACATGTACCTGATGGCGGAGATGTACATCAAGATTCTGAACTGCGACAAGGCCATCCCCTTCCTCGAAAAAATCCTCGCCGTGGACGACACCTACCAGAACGCGCAGAAGTGGCTGGACCGGTGCAAAAAGAAAACGGGCGAAGCTGTTCCCGCCGCGTAAATTTTGGAGCCTGATTAGGGTAAGTGCTTTCAGCGGGGGGAAAGACCGCGCAGGCGGTTGCGCACGTTCAGCCATGCGACTTCCAGCCCGTTCGTGATGCGGCCTTTCCAGATGCGCCACGGACTGTAGAGCCGCGCGTGGGTTTCGAAAAGCAGTTTGGGGATGTTCAATTCTTCCGGACAACGCGGCAGGCAGTCGCCGCACTCGGTGCACCGGTTGGCGAACTCGCCGGGAAACCAGTGTCCCTTGCTCTGCAACATGTTGTAACGGTACTTGCCGAACGAACGCATGCCGTAGCCCTTCAGCATATTGCGGAAACGCAGGACCTCCGGAATGTTGATGTTTTCCGGGCACGGCAGACATTCGTTGCACACCGTGCAGTAATCCGGAATGCGCTTCGTCTGGCCGTCCATTTTCTCTTTCACCGGCTGGTCTTCCGGTGTGAGGTAATCGCCGCCGTTCAGGATCGCCAGATTCTGCGGAAAATGTTCAGGCGCGTGGAAGCCCATCGTCAGCGTGGTGATTTCAGGGTGACTCAGGCAGAAGCGTCCGTTGAACTGCACCGGCGTGAGCGGCGCGCACAGCGATTCTAGTTTCTGGGATGGATTCCACAACTGCCCGCCCTTGTCGTTGGGCGAGATGATGAGGACGCCCATGTCGAGTTCGCCCGCCAGTTGGATGGCTTCACGATGACGCTGGAAAAAATAGTAGTAGTGCAGGTTGACGAAGTCGAACAGGTTGGTGCGCATGGCGGCGAGGATAATGTCGAGCGGTGCGTGCGTGGAGAACCCGATGTGACGCACCAGCCCTTCCTCGCGCAGGCGGTGCAGGGTTTCCACCGGGCCGCCGGGTTTCACCGCCGCGTCCAGCCGTTCCTGGTTGTTGATGCCGTGCCAGCCGTAGAAATCGACGTAATCCAACCGCAACGCCTTCAGTTGTTCGTCCACCAGCCGCCGCGTGTCGTCGGCGGTCATCGGTGCGCCCTTGGTCATCATTTTGTATGCCGAGCGCGGTGTGCCGAGTTCCTTCAGTGTCCTGCCGTACAGGTGTTCGCTTTTCACGTAACCGTGGGCCGTTTCGATGTGGTTGATGCCGCAGGCCAGCGCGCGGCGGGTGGTGTCGATGCAGTTCTCCAGCGCCGCTTTCGGCAGGTAGTCTCGCGGCGCGTCCCAACCCTGCTCGAAACGCATGCCGCCCAGCGTGAGTACGGAAATGGACTCGTTGGTCCTACCGAAACGACGGTACTCCATCGGTGGCAGGGCCGTGGGGGCCATCGTGTCGGTCGGGGTGGCGGCGGTGTCGGTCATAATCCGGTTCCGGAGATTGGGGGTTCTGTAAACAGCCGGTTTCATGCTAAAAAAGAACGGGCCGGGAGTCAATCCTGCGCCGGGGTTTCCCCCGGCTGTGGAAAATCCTTACATTAATAAAAAGAGGGGTATCCGTCCCCGCAAATAGAATGAGCCCATGTTCGACAAGCTGTTCGACTGGATGAAGAAAAACGAACCATCGAAAGAGGCGCCGCCGGAAACGGCGGAACTCACGCCCGAAGCAAAACAGGCGCTGATCAAGAATTGGTACGCGACGCTGGGCGTGCCGGAGGGATCGGATCTCGGCACCTGCCGACGGGCGTGGAAACAACTGCTGGCGAAGTACCACAAGGACCTGATCTCCGAGGACGACGATGCCCAGCAGGAGGCCTCCCGCATGACTCAACGCATCAACGAAGCCTACCGCGGCCTGCAGGACGAGCTGTTCTGATTCCGGTTGGGTCCCGGCCCCGGCCGGGTCTATAATGAACCGGTCGTCCGAAAGACCGGACTCCTCGTCCTAATCCACTCACAATCACAGGCGGTGCCGTGTCTGCCTTCCGTTTCATCCATTGTTCGGATCTCCACATCGACAGCCCGTTCAAGAAACTGGACGGCGTCGATGACGCCATGCGTGACCGCCTGCGCGTCGCGACCTCCGAAGCCTTCGCCAACATTGTCACCCTTGCGTTGAATGAAAAGGTCGATGCCGTGATCATCGCGGGCGACGTGTTCGACGGCGAAGATAAAAGTCTGCAGGCACAGTTCCGTTTCAAACACCAACTCGACCGCCTGAGCGCGGCGGGCATTCCCGCGTTCATCGCACACGGCAACCACGATCCTTTGAGTTCCTGGTCCCATACTTTGCAATGGCCGGAAGGCGTGCACGTGTTCCCCGGCGGTGAAGTCGCGTCGTTTCCCGTCGGACGCGATGGGCGAGTTGTTGCTGAAATTTCCGGTACCAGTTACCCGAAAAAAGAAGTACGCGAAACCCTGGTGCCGTTGTTTTCAGGCATCGACACAACCGTGCCGACGGTCGCCGTATTGCATGCGAACGTCGGCGGCAACACCAATCACGACAACTACGCGCCGTGCAGAATCGAGGACCTGTGCGGGGTGGCGGTCGATTACTGGGCGCTGGGTCACATCCATGCGTGGCAGGTGTTGCGCGACGCACACCCGGCGGTGGTGTACAGCGGCAACCCGCAGGCGCGGCATTTCAAGGAAGGTGGCGAAAAGGGATGCTTCCTGGTGGCGCTGGAGAAGGGCCAAACGCCGGACATCGTGTTTCACGCGGTGGACACCGTGCGCTTTATAAGGGAGCAACTCGATGTGACCGGATGCGATACGGCGGATGCGGTGGCCGCCCGCATCGTGGATGCCTGCCGCAACCGGTTGGCCGCAATCGCCGGACGCGACCTGGTTGTCGAGTGGACCCTCACCGGCCGCACCCGGGTGCACGGCTTGTTGCAAAACACCGAAGACCTAGCGGCCCTTCGGGAACACGTGTTGACGGAGTTTGAAGGGAGCACGCAACGGGTATGGGTGGAATTGGAATCGCGCACCACGGGTCATTACGAACTCGATGCCCTACGGCAGGGCAGGGACTTCATCGCCGATGTCATTGGCCGTTACGACGCGGTGGTGGCGAAGGACGACCTCGAGAATTTACTCAGGGATTTGGAACCGGTGTTCGCCGAGCGCGGTGGACGCCTGCCGCCGCCGGATGCGGACACGCTTAAAGAGTGGATCGCGCAGGCGCGCGACCTGACGCTGGATCACCTGCTGGCGGACGAAGACTGACGGAGGCCGGGAATAAACCATGCAACTGCGTGCATTGCACATCAAACGATTCGGCGCCTTCAGGGACACGTCCGTCACCGGATTGCGTTCCGGCCTCAACCTGCTGTATGGGGAAAACGAAGCGGGCAAGACGACGCTCCTTCAGTTCGTGCGCTGGGCGTTGTTCGGTGAAGGCGCGATGTATGCGGATCACTATGCTCCGGAGGACGGCGGAAAGCAGGAGGGGTTGCTGGAGTGCGAATCGGCAGGCGGTGAGGGTGTGACGATTCTGCGCAGTGTCCAAAGCAAACAGAAAACGCAGGTCAGTGTCACCACGCCATCTCGCAAAGCGGGCGATCAGCAGAACCTCAATCCGTTTCTGGGATACATCCCCGCCGGGTTGTTTAAAAACACGTATGCCTTCACCATCGAAGAATTGCAGCAACTGGATTTTGTGAAGGACGAGGAAGTGAAACAACGCATCGTCGGTGCGGGACTGGGACTGGGCCCGGTGTCGCTCGCAGAAGTGAAGAGGGCTTTGGCTGAACGGCGCGACGGTTTGTTCAGGCAACGGGGAAAGACGCAGACCATCAACGCCCTCACCGCCGAAATCAAAAGGCGCGAAAAGGAAATTCAGGAAATGCAGAAGGACCTCGTGCAGTACGACGCCCTGCACATGGAAATCGAATCCCTCACACGGCAACGCATGGCGCTCGAAGAACCCCTGGCTGAATCCCGGCACCGGGCGCAGAGATTGAAGGCGTTGCGCGAGGTCTATCCCCGGTTTGTGGACTGGGTGGACTCGGAAAATGCTCTTGAAGCGATGCACGGTGTGCCGGACCTCGGCGAACCGGTGGTGGAGCAGTTTCATGCACTTCGGAGGGAATGGGCGTCGCTCAAAAAACAGCACGATGAAGCTCAGCAGGAAGTCGAACGCCTGCAAAAGGCACGGGATGATATCGAGATCAACGACGCGTTGTTGCAGTTGGAGACGGAGGTGAAACAGCTCATCCAGTCACACCAGTCGGTGAGCAATATTCTGAAGGACATCGACGGCCTCCGCAGCCAGCGCAGTGAAAAAAATGGAATGATTGAACAGAACCTCAAGCGCATCGGCGAAGGCTGGGACGAAGTGCGGCTGCGATCCTTTCAGAAGATCGACGAATTGCAGGCGCGCGCCCGCAACCACCGCGCTGACCTGGAAACCGCCATTGAAAAATTATCGAAAGCTCAGACCCTTCTGGACGCGCACCGAGAGCACCGGGCACGTGAAGGCGGGCGCCCTTCCGTGCCTGCGGGGTGGATGGTAT
>NZ_HG422173.1:132191-133785 GCF_000341545.2 Nitrospina gracilis 3/211 | reverse complement strand
GTGTCGGGTTTTCCGTGCTGGGTGCAGTGCTTGCGGCGGCGGCCGCTGTGTGGGCTCGCAGACAGTCACACTCCGTTCAGGCCGACGACCCATTGGAGCGGCACTACCGAAACGATGTGGAGCAGGCGGAAGCGGCGCGGGCGCGTCTTATCAAGGAGTGGCAGGAATGGCTTGTGGAGGGCGGTTTTCACACCGGGCTGGATGCGAACCAGCTGGAGGACGTGATGCGCCGAATCGAGCGCACGCAGGATTTGCTTCGCGAACGGGACGAGCTGGATGGGCGGATCGAAACCATGGAATCCGATTTGCAAAAGGCGTGGTCCTTGGTCGAACGTGCGGCATCTGCCTTGCCCGGAACGAAATTGAAAGACAACCTTCTGGTGAACATGGAATGGGTGGCGGACCGTTATGAAGCTCAGCGTGCCCGGCAGGAGGAACGCAGGCAGATCATCGCGTCTCTTGCGGAACACGCAGACAAGCTCGAGCGTTTGAAAGCGGCAATAGAGGCTCCGCGACGCAGTCTGGACAAGCTCCTCCTCGAAGCGGGAGCGAAGGACGAGGCCGGGTTTGAAGAACTGGTGTCATCCTGGAAACGGGCCTGCGGGCTGAAGCAGGAAGCGGACCGCGCGCGTCAGGATGTTCAGTCGCGCATGGGCGTGGGCGAGGTGTTCGATGCGGTGGTGAAGGAGTTGCGGAACGCTGAGCCGACCCGGCTGGATACCGAACGCGTCACAACCGAGGCACAGGTGGAGGAGCTGGTTAAACAGATACAGGAGATCGATCAAAAACTCGGCGGTTGTAAAAAGGAGCAGGAGCGTCTGGCCAACAACGATGCCTTGTTCGATGCGCAGTCGCAGGTGGAGATGCTGAAGCAGAGGCTGGAACGCGCCGGTCGCGACTGGGCGGTGGCGACGCTCGCGCTTTCCATGCTCGACCGGTCCCTCAAAACATATCAGGAATCGCATCAACCCGCTGTGTACCGCGCCGCGTCGAACTGGTTCGACCGCATCACCGGGGGTGCGTATGAGGCGGTTCGGTATCAAATGGAATCGGACGTGGTGGACGTGCGGACCGCTTCCGGTGATTTCAAGCCGGTGGAACACCTGAGCCGCGGCACACGCGAGCAGTTGTACCTGGCGCTGCGCCTCGCGCTCATCCAGGAATACGAGAAGGAATCCGAGCCCCTGCCGGTGCTGATGGACGACGTGTGGGTGAACTTCGACGATGCCCGCCGGGACCGCTTCGTGGAAGTTCTGGCGGAGTTTGCGAAAGACCGGCAGGTGATCGTGCTTTCCTGCCACAGCGCCTCGCGGGAGTTGTGCCTGCGTCACGGCGCGCATGAGGTGTCTCTGCCTTCCGCCTGAACATGTTTCATTTCCCGTTTATGAACCGGGTTCCCTTGCAGTGGTTTTGCCGACACCGGGGGTGGTACAATCGGGAGATACATTCCTCTTCCCTTTATGGAGCGTGTATATTTAAGAGGTGGAAAACTAAAAACTGGGAAATAAGGAATGTTAGATTTTTTAGGAAACAATATATATATATTTATATTTTCATACGTAGTCGCAGTAATTGCTTGGATTTATTCAAAAAA
>NZ_HG422173.1:127167-132091 GCF_000341545.2 Nitrospina gracilis 3/211 | reverse complement strand
AGGCGAGGCATCCGAGTATCAATTATCTTCTTGGTATTTCCTATTATTGATATTGGGCAAGGACTGATTTACTTTCAATGCTGGGTATTGATTTTAGGATATATAGAACACCAGGTATGGGACTGGCTAATTGGTATTTTAGGGTTATGGGCATTTTTAATATTTTTATCCCAAATTAGCCTCCCAAAAGAAAAATAAACGAATGGAGGCGTCGGCATGAAGGCAACCCGAATCCCACGCGCAACGCAGACCCCAAGCCTTCTCGCGGTGGCTCTGCTGGGTGCTTTTTTCTTCACGACCGCATTTCCGGCCCAGGCTGAAGAAAGCGCCTTCAACCGGTTGGTACTCCAGAAACGGTTTCTTGAAAAAACCCATGGCATCGCCCGCTTGGAATGTTTTCCCTTCATGGAGAAGTTCGGCGACCGGGAAGGCGAAACCCGGCGCATCCACGAATGCCTGAAGGGGGTTTTCACCCTCACCGCCGCATTGAAGGAAGTGCCTGACGCGGACCTCAATCGCGTGGCCATCAGCACGCGGTTTCTGCGCACCGGCGGATTCCATACCTTGCTGATTCCGTGGGACGCGGAGGTGGTGTATGTGGCACGTATCCTTCGCGAACGGTTGTCACCTGCAGACCAGCAGGCGTTTCTGGGAAAGGTCGCCGCCGTCAAATCCGCCATTCACGGCAAGCTGTTCATCCGCGAGTTGTACTGCTCGCTCACCATCACCAACGAGCAGTGCCTGCGGGGATACGAAACGCTGGCCAAAGTGGAACCCGATCCGGCACTTCGCCGCAAGATGTGGGCGGAGGTGACGATCACCGATTCCGATACGGCGAAGGAGAACCCGGAAATTTTGCCGCTCCGCTACGATGCGGATGTGGAGAGGATGACCCGGCAACTGCGCGCAGACACGACCTGGAACGAGTGGGAGATCCAGAAGAAAGCGTACGAAACCATTCAGGAACGATTCGGCGACACGTTCAAGAAACTGCAACTGCCTACGTTTTACTGCGATGTATCGCTTTCTCCGCAGGAATGCATCCAGGGTGCGGAAAACTTTCATAAAGCCGCACAAACCGAGGTGCTGCAATCCAAAACCTGGGGACGGGTTAGGGTGACCCGGTACAACACGCGCATCCAGAGCGATTACAATGCGATGTTTCGTTATGATTTGTCGCCAGATGAAATCGTGAAGGTGTTTTCCGCCAAGCCGGAGAAACGAGAGATTGAAAAAGCCGTGACCCGTGCCGAGAAACTGGAGGGGCTCATCAAAAACAACGCCACCGGCCTGCGTGCGGTGTGCGATCTGGTGGACCTCGCTTCCGCATTATGCGTGCAGGGCTTCGAGCACTTCATCGATTTCGTGCGCGCGCATCCGGATTTCCGTCCTGCGGGCACCGCCACCGACGTCATGTTTGTGGACGGCACGCAGGTGTCCCGACTCAACTTCGCGTTGAACTCCAACTCGCGGGCGCATTATATTTACGTCGATGTGCGCAGCCCCTATCCTGAGTTTGAAGCCCACCTTTTGAAATTCGGCAAGGATTCCCCAGCCCCTGTGCGCTGACGTCTTTTTTAGTTTTTGCGGACGGATTCCGGCAGGAGGTAATGCCGGGTGTCGTAATCCGGATGGGTGAGGATCACCTGCTTGCACAGGCGTCGCGCTTCGTTGATGACCACCGGCGCAATCAGGTTGGCCGTCATCTGCCGGTAATCTTCCGGAATGCGTACGATGACCAGCACCGCCAGCGTGTCGTTGGCGCCGATGCCCAGTTCCGTCTTGTCGGCGGCAGTGAGATCGACTTTGTAATCGGGCACGAAGAGGAAGGGATTGGTCACCACGAACGCGAGACCGGGATTGGTCAGCGAGTGCAGCCAGTGGAGAGGGCTTTCTGTATTGACGTCGAAAGGGAGCACCGCGTACTCCGTTTCCAGCTCGAAGCCGGACAGTCCCTGCGTGAAAGTGAGGACGGATGCGGGCGGAACCTCGAATTCGCCCAGCCGGGTGGAGGCGTACTTCATAGCTTGATATTGTCCTGCAGGATTTGGTGGAGGGCGGCGGGATCGAACTGCGGTGAAGCGGCGGACCGGTTTTCTTCCTTGATGCGCTCGAACACCTCCTCGCGGTACACCTTGGTTTCGGGGGAGGCCTCGATCCCCAGCCGAATGGTTTTGCCCTTGATTTCGATCACCGTCACCTTGATGTCGTCGTTGATTCGAATGCTTTCCCCGACTTTTCGCGTCAAAACCAGCATGCCGACTCCTCTTATTGGTGACCGGGTCTCGCTTGCGCGATTATAACAGATGAACCCGGAGCGGTCCGGGAAAAGATGGACGGGCGATTCAATTGACAGGGTAGGGGGATTGTGCTAATTTCCCTGATTCTTGATCCAGCGGCAACAGTGGGCCGAGGTAGCTCAGTCGGTAGAGCAGAGGACTGAAAATCCTCGTGTCGGCGGTTCGATTCCGTCCCTCGGCACCATCCTTTCCTTGCACGCTTTCTCCTGCATCGCCATCCTCCTTTTTGTATCCCATTCCAATCGTGATAAGCTTTGGGGCATGATTGGCTGGACCTGCACAATGAGGGTTGCCGCGTTTCGAGGTGGGGCGGGATGTCTTTTTCTACTTTTTTCTTTGCCCTTCCTCCCTTTCACCCCGATGAAAGCGTTGGCCGCTGATCCCGTCAGCGCGCAGGAAAAGGAAGAAACGGTGGAGGGCATGAAGCTCATTCCCGCCGGACCTTTCACCGCCGGTCCCCCGCACAAACCACGCACGGTGGAGCTCAAGGCGTTCTACATCGATATCCACGAGGTGACCCAAAGTGAATACGAACGTGTGATCGGGCAAAATCCTTCCTTTTTTAAAGATCCCAATCGCCCGGTGGAAAAGGTGGACTGGTTTGAGGCGCGCGAGTTCTGTTTGCAAACCGGACGTCGCCTGCCGACGGAATGGGAATGGGAAAAGGCGGCGAAGGCGGGCACCGTCACTTCCTACTACTGGGGTGAAGCGAGCGCCGACGCGCATGCCTGGTACAAGGAAAACGCGGACAAACAGACGCACCCCGTCGGCCAGAAACCCCCGAACGCATTCGGTCTCTACGACATGGCAGGCAACGTGTGGGAGTGGACGGCGAGCGATCACGAAAACGGCGGCAAGGTTCAGCGCGGCGGTTCCTGGCGCAACGGCAAAGAAACGTTGCAGACCGCTTACCGCATCTTAAGCCTTCCTCATTACCAGTACCACTACGTCGGTTTCCGCTGTGCGCTCACCCCTTAGATTTCCGTATTGAATGAAATCGAACGGTGGGATCAAGCCGGGTTGGCGCCCCGGCTTCTCAATCCGTTTGCGGTCGGGCTCATCCCCCCTTGCTCAGGTAAGTGGGCAGCTTGGTGGTGGCGGTGTCCACAATGGCGGTGTTGAGTTGCGCCCGTGTCAGGTTGCGGACGCGGCTCAAATCGACGTTCCTCAGGAACGTGCCGGTGAGGTCGGTTTTGGTGAAATCGGCCCCGGTCAGGACGGCGCGGTCGAGTTTCACGTTTTGCAGATTGGCTCCGGTCAGGTTGGCTGCGGACAGGTTGCACTCGCTCAGGTTGGCGGCGGCCAGATTGGCATGAGACAAATTGGCTCCACGCAGGTTCCCGCCTGTCAGATTGGCTCCGCCGAGGCTCTGCCAGGAAAGATCGGCGCGAATCAGATTGCGTTTTCCTTTTTCAGCGCGTTGCCGGTCCGATAAGAATTGTGCTTTGGCCATGAAAGGGATTGTCCTCAAATCCTGAGTTGCTTTCGGGTGAAGTCCTGCCCCACCTGGTTTGGACTGACGGACTGGTTTTATTTAGTTTTAAACGGCGAGAGGACTTTTGCAAGCCTTTTCGGGAAACCCATATAGATTGCCTTGCTTTGATTTTGACCCGATTGCATGAACATGTGTTCTTAATAGTTTGACAACCGTCGGAAGTCCCCTTATTTTTTGTTTGTTTTATCGGCATGATGGCGGCATGGCCGGGCGGCCTATACTTTCATTCCAGACAATCCGTCGCATAAGGAGGGGATCATGAAACAACCAGGGGGGAATTCGGTTTTGGGAAAATCATGGATGGCGGTGTTCGCTGTGGTCGCCATGCTGGGAATGGCTTCGCCCGGGCAATCGGCGGTTCTGGGTGTCGGGATCACGGGCAAGGCGGGGACCACGGGCCTGGGTGCGGATTTGACGGTGCCGCTCATCACCAACTGGGTCAACCTGCGCCTCGGCTACAACAACCTCACCTACTTTTCAACCTCGATTGATGACCTGGGCGGTGTCGATTACGAAGCCGACCTGGAGTTTCAGGATGCGCCGCTGTTCATCGATGTCCATCCCTTCCACGGCAATTTCCGCGTTACCGGCGGGGTGTTCTGGCTGGATCATGATGCCATTCTGACCGCTTCCGGCAACATCCGGGTGGGCAATAATAACTATAACAATGCCTCCGTGCGTGCGGACATCCAGCACGGACAGGACTTCGGCCCCTATCTGGGCATCGGCTGGGGCAATGCGGCGGATGACAATTTTCTCGATCTGCCGGTGGCGGTGGGGCTTTCGATGGACCTGGGGGTGATTTACGTCGGCGATTCCGAAGTCAATCTCCGGCAACTCAGCGGACCTGCCATTTCCCAGGCGGACCTCAACCGCGAGGCGCGGCAGTTGGAAGACGATCTCAGCGACGTGCCGTTCTACCCCGTTTTCACCATCGGCCTCCACGTCCGCTTCTAACCGCGCCAAGCGCGAAGCGAGTGGGCTAGTGCTCTAGAATCACTGCATGGTCTGTGGGCGCGGATACCACTGCGTGGAGGAGCAGATGGCTACTGTTTGGTGATCCCTGCGATGGTCTTTGGTCGCGGTCTGCGTCCCGTACAAATATAAAAAAGACCCTACTTCTTTTAAG
>NZ_HG422173.1:119521-127067 GCF_000341545.2 Nitrospina gracilis 3/211 | reverse complement strand
CTGCTGGTTCCCGCCTTTTAGCCGGGGGGACCTTTGCTCCGGACAGGGTCCGGTCAATAAATTGCGAGGTAGCGCAGGTTCGGCAGAGCGTGCGATTCTCTCAGCCGGTTGGAGCTGTCCACGTCGATGGAATTCGCTGTCAACTCAAGATGTTCCAGGTTCTTGAGATAGGGTGAATTGAGCAGGGCCTCGGCTCCTTTGGGGCTGATCTGGTTGCGGTACAGGTCCAGCCGCTTCAGGTTCACCAGCTTGGGTGAATTGGCAATGGCGATCGCACCTTCATCCGTAATTTTATTCTTGCTGAGGTCCAGCAGAGTCAGTGAATCCACGATGGCCGAATTCACCAGCACCTTCACCCCTTCGTCGTTCAGCTGGTTTTTCATCAGGTTGAGTTCCGTCAGGCCCTGAAAATTAGCGGAGTCCACCAGCATTTGCGCCCCGGTGGGTGTGATCTTGTTGTCCCACAACGAAAGTTTTTCCAGGTTTTTGAAGGTCCCGGAATCGGCGAGGATCTTCACGCCCTCATCACCCAGGTCGTTGGATTTGAGTGCCAGCGTGCGCACGTTTTGGGCTTTCGGCGTTTCCGCCAGAATGCGCATGCCTTTCACGCCGATGTGCGAGTTGTTGAGGTTGATGCCACTGCCGTCGGCGTTGGTGTGCTCCAGGATGTGCTGGGGAATGTCTTCGGGCGGGCCGGTGCGTTTTCCGTAACCATGGTAACTGCCTTTCGTTGCGCCTTTTTTGCCGTAACCGTAGGCACCGTACCCGTGCGGGGACTTGCCGGAGGAACACCCAGCAAGCACGAAGAGAGTGATCAATGCCATCAATGCCGGATAGGTATGGAATCGTTTCATTGTGGTCCTTCCTTGTTTTGAGTCCTGTTTGGGGTCCCTTCCTCTACGGATGCCTCACCGCGCACACCGAAACCCGATATAGTTCTGCCGCTGATCCGGGGTCAGTTTACCGCGAACCGTCGAGCGAGCCAAATCCATATTCGAAAACCAGGAGCCGCCGCGCATGACGCGGAACGTATTGCCGTAAAGGTCGTTTTTGACCAGGTTTTCGGGGTAGGGCAGATACCAGTCCGCGGTCCATTCCCACACGTTTCCCGCCATGTCGAGCGCGCCATAGGGACTGGCTCCCTTGGGAAAGGTGCCTACCGGGGCCGGGTAACGGTGACCGTCCTTCATGCCGCGGGCGTTGGCACGCGTGGGATCAGGATCGTTGCCCCACGGATAGAAACGGCCGTCGGGGCCGCGCGCGGCTTTTTCCCATTCCGCCTCTGTCGGCAGGCGCTTGCCGGCCCATTCGCAGTAATCGTATGCTTCCTGCCAGGTCACTCCCACCACGGGCTGGGTGGGCTGGTTGAACTTTTCATTGTCCATGTATTTGGGTGCGGGGCGTCCTGTGGCTTTCAAATACTTTCCGTATTCGCCGTTCGTGACCTCGTGCTGGTCGATCTCAAACGCTTCCACCTGCACTTTGTGGGAGGGAGTTTCGTCGCGGTAATATTCCAGTGATTCGGAGAAAAAGGTCTTGGCGGCCCACTGGATGTCTTCCTCGGAACTGCCCATGGTGAGGAATCCGGCGGGAACGAAAACCATGCCGGGGCTGGGATTGTGGGAAGAAAAAGAAGCGCAGGCAAACAGCCCGCAGGCGAGCAGAAGGACAATGAGGATGCGGGTCCAGGCGTGCGGCCCGGATGCACAGCACCCTCCCGGAGAGTGCGGTTCCTGCACCTCAGGGGTCATGGAGCGGTTCCCGAAAGGGGGTTGGTAACCGGTCAGTTGCTCTGAATCAGCCCGGACTTGCGGGCGTATTCAAAAATGTTGCCCGCCTCGATGATGTCGATGACATCGCCCAGCGGTTGCAACGGGTACGTCGTGTTCTGCGTCTTGTTGGTCAGCGTGTTCGACTCCAGATCGATCTCCAGTTCGTCGCCGGTCTGGATCTTGTCGGTCAGCGGGTCCTTGGTTTCCAGCGGAATGAAGAAGCCGCCGTCCACCGAGTTCCGGTAGAAGATGCGGGCGTAGGACTCCGCCACCACTGCCTGCACGCCGGCGATCTCCATGCATGCCGGTGCGTGTTCACGCGACGAGCCGCAACCGAAGTTCTTGCCGCCGATGACGATGGTGTAGGGAGACTCGAATCCCTCTTCAACGAATGGCTTGTTGCCCTGCGGCAGGCCCGCCGCCTCGTTCGGCACCCCGGAGAGGGCGAACTTGCCGTAATTCTTGCGCTCCTCCGGATCACTCAGGCTGTACACCAGGTGCTGGGCCGGGATGATCTGGTCGGTGTCGATGTTGTTGCCGAGGACGTAGGCACGCCCTGAAATTTTCTTTTTCATTTTTTTTGAAACTCCAAAGGCCGGACGACGGGTTATACCGCCGCGGCCATGAATTCACGAGGATCGGTCACCCGCCCGGTCAGCGCAGAAGCCGCCGCCGTGTAGGGAGACGCCAGAAAAACCGAGGACTGCTTCGACCCCATGCGTCCGGGGAAGTTGCGGTTGGTGGTGGAGATCACCACTTCCTCGCCCTGCGTCCGGCCGAACGTATCCGCCGGACCGCCCAGGCAGGCGGCGCAGGAGGGCTCGCCGATCTGGCATCCCGCTTCCTCGAAAATCTGCATGACCGTCTTGCCGTCGATCTTGTGGGTGTTCAATTCTTTTTCCACTTCCATGGTGGCCGGAACGATGAAGGTGCCGATCTTGACCTTCTCGCCTTTCAGGATTTCCGCCGCGGCGATGAAATCCGTCAGCTTGCCGCCGGTGCAGGACCCGATGTAAGCGCGGTTCAGCTTGACGTCACTGCACTCGCGCGCCAGCGCCCGGTTGTCCGGGGAATGCGGTTTGGCCACCACCGGTTCCATTTTATCGGCGTCGTACACCTTGGAGAAGAAGTAGCTGGCATCCTTGTCGCCGCTCACCACGTTGTACGGCTTTTTGTTGCGCGTCTCCAGGTAGTCGAAGGTGGTCTGGTCGGCCTCGATGACGGCGTTCTTGCCGCCCGCCTCGATAGCCATGTTGCACAGCGTCATGCGTTCTTCCATGGAGAGGCTCATCACCGCGTCGCCCGCCCATTCCATGGTGCGGTACGTCGCGCCGTCGCAACCGATGTCGCCGATCACCTGCAGAAGGATGTCCTTCGCCATGATGTAGGGCGGGAACTGGCCGCGGAATTCGAAGCGCATGGTCTCCGGCACCTTGACCCACAGCTTGCCGGTGCCCAGGATGAATGCGGCGTCGGTGTTGCCGATGCCGGTCGAGAACATGCCGAACGCGCCGGAGGTGCAGGTGTGCGAATCCGTGCCGAACAGCACCTCGCCCGGCCGGTTGTGGCCTTCCTGCGCCAGGGCCACGTGGCAGACGCCCTTGTAGTTGTCGGTGCCGACGTCGTAATAATAAGGAAGGTCCTGTTCCTTCGCGAACGCGCGGATGATGTCGACGTTGCGGTTGGCGTGCGGATCGGACGTGAATATATAGTGGTCCGGAATGATGACCACTTTCTCGCGGTCCCAGACCTTGGCGTTTTCGCCGAATTGTTTTTTGAAGATGCCAATGGTGCCCGGACCGCACACATCGTGCGTCATCAGGACATCCACATCCACCCAGACGTTGTCGCCCGGCTTGACCGAGGCTTTGCCCGAATGAGCGGCGATGATTTTTTCAGTGATGGTCATTCCCATTAGTGCGTTCTCCGACGGGAGCGGGTTGATGCTTCCAATTGTATGGATTTGTTACCTGAACAGGTGTTCTACCTTACCATTTATACCTGCTTTTCCGGAACAAAAAAAGGTCTGCCGCCCGCCGATTCGAAGAAATATCGGACCGCAACCCGTGGCTTTTCCTGATTTTGTGAGGGGGGATTACAAAAGGACCCCGTTTTCGGGCCGCAGGGGTTCGGGCACCTCGGTTTCTCCCAACTGCTGGCGCAGGTCGATCTCGATGGTGCGGCAAATGGCATGGATGGGGACGTCTTCGATGCGGCCTTCAAACGGGTCTTCCGTACGGCACCCGAGGTGCTCGATGATGATATAAATGGTGGCCAGTACGGTGTAGAGGGGTACACTGGTCCAGCCTAGGTGCTGGATCAGGCCGAAAGGCAGAATCAGCACGAACACCCACACAAACACCCGTGTGAAAAAGGAATACTGGTTGGGAAAGGGCGTGCCCTTGATGCGCTCGGACACTCCCTGCGCAATGTAAAAGTGCTTGACGGTGTCCATCAGGCCTTCCACATACGCCCGTTCCGCGATCCATCCCGCCTCGTGCAACTCCCGCAGTCGGGCGCTTTGCCTGTGGTTCAACTGCGTCGCCCGGTTGGCAAACTGCGTCAGGGTGGTGATCTCTTCTTTGTCCAAAAAGGGATCCAGATCTTTCCAGTCGTTTTGCCCCCGGAGTTGCAGTCGCAGGGCGTTGACGAAGGCGAGGTGACGGTAGATCAACTCGCGGTGCACCGGTGCCGTGTCCTCGGCTCGGGCTCCGTTGGCAGACGGGGGCCGGATGTACTGGACCACCTGCGACCCGAAGTTGCGCGAATGGTTCACCAGGTCACCCCAGGCGATCCGCGCTTCCCAGAATCGGTTGTAGGCGGTGTTGCTGCGAAAGGCGAGCAGGATGACCACCGCCGTGCCGAAGATGCCGATGTCCGTCAACGGGAACCCCAGCATCTGCTTCGGGAACATGCGGCCGGCCATGTACACGGCCAGTCCGTACAACGCGAAAAAGAAAACGTAACCGCCGCTGATCTGGATAAACCAACTGGGTCGGATGACGCTGTGAGTGATCATTCGTGGAATCCGGATTGTAGGAAAAGGTCGGGGCGTGTTCGCCAGTGTCCGACAATCATACCGAAATTTTCCGCTGGAAGAAGCATCAACTTGCCCGGGGCGGGAGGGAAAACGATACCTCGAAAGCAAAGTCCGGGCTTGGCCGCCGGTGTCCTTTCGGCACCAGCGGGCCTGTTAAAATATTGAATCACCCCCGCATTTCTTGTAGTTTAGATCAATTGGCCTTTTATCGTTGAATTTCAAAATCTTATCAGCCTCGTGAACGAATCGCCCAAAATCGTCATCGACCGCCGTCCCTTGTGGATTGTGGCCTTCGACCGCCTGCGCCACGGCGTTGTGGTGGCGATCCTGTTCGCGCTGTTCGTGGTATTTCTCAACCAGGACGCCCCCGAGGGGCTGACCCCGCAGGCGTACAAGGTGTTGTGCCTGTTCGGGCTTTCCGTTGCGCTGTGGTCGACCAACGTCATCCCGCTGTCTGCCACCAGCCTGTTCGTCATCGGTGCGGTGCCGCTCCTCGGCATCATGGAAGACTCGCGGGTGTACGAGTTTTTCGGCAACAAGGCGGTGTTCTTCATCCTGGGCGCGTTCATTTTATCCGGGGCGATGATCTCCTGCGGTCTCAGTGTGCGCCTGTCTCTATGGACGATCGAGAACTGGGGCCACGATCCGCGCAAGCTGCTGGCCTCGATCTACCTGTTCGGCGCGGCGGGTTCCACCATCATGTCCGAACACGCCGTGGCGGCGATGCTGTTTCCCATCGTGGCGGAGATCGCCTCCGCCCTGCAACTCGCGCCGGGGCGCTCGCAGTACGGCAAGCAGTTGTACTTCGCGCTGGGGTGGGGGTGCATCATCGGCGGCGCCACCACGGTGCTGGGCGGCGGACGCGTGCCCCTGGCGGTCGAGATGCTGGAGAAGGGCACCGACCACGAGCACACGCTGGGCATCCTGCAATACTCGGTGCTGACCTTTCCGATGATTCCAATCCTTTTGGTCTGCGGCTGGTTGGTTCTGCGCATGCTGTTCAAGCCGGAGGCGGTGGACGTGACCCCGGCGCTGGAAACGCTGGAGCGCAAATCCCTGAGTCTGGGTAAGATTTCGTACCAGGAGATGGGCGTCGGCGCGGTGATGGCCGTCACGCTGGTGCTGTGGTTCGGGTTCGGCGACACCCTGGGCATCGCCAACATCGCGCTGATGGCCGTGTTCGCGCTGTTCGTGCTGAACCTCATCACCTGGCGCGCCGTGGAGCCGCACGTCAACTGGGCCATCATCCTGATGTACGGCGGCGCCATCTGCCTGGGGGAAGTGATGGCGGAATCCGGGGCCGCCCTGTGGCTGGCGGAAAAGGTGTTCCATGGATGGATCGCGTCGCCGACGGCATTCCTTTTGACGCTGGCGGTGCTCTCGGTCCTGTTCACCACCTTCATGAGCAACAGCGCCGTCATCGCCATCCTGCTGCCGCCCGCGCTCACCCTGTGCCCGGCGTACGGCATCAGCCCGGTGGTGGCGACGATGACCGTCCTCCTGCCCAGCAACTTCGCGTTCATTCTGCCCATCGCCACGCCGGCGTCGGCGCTGGCGTACTCCTCCCGCTACATCCCGCTGGCCGACATGGTGAAGGCGGGACTTTTGCTCAGTGCGCTTGGAATGTTGTCCTACCTGGTTCTGCTTTGGGGATACTGGCCCCTCATCGGGTTCGCATGAAGGAAAAAGAAAGAAGGCAGGCCAAGGAGACCGGGAGGGGTGGCCAACCTTGGAAGACACAGAGTGCCTCACTTCCTGCCTTCAACTATAATTTCAGTATTGGCTGACAAGAAAAGATCGCTTTGGCACACAACTTAAAAAAGGTGCCCACCCACATATTTTGGATGCGCAGTATATTCATATTGTGAATAGTTGTCATTAAAATTAGCAAAAAGTCGTGACCTACCCTTTTGGGTAATGCTAAATTATAAAAGGAAAAAGGTTGTGACCACCCGTTTGGAGCAATGCGGGTGGAATTCTTTTCAGGGAGGCGCTTTGCATGGATGCCGAGTCACTGGAAATCCTGCCCATGTCGCCGTCGGAGTTGAAGAAGCGGCTGGACAAGGGCGAAATTGAATGTCTTTTGGATGTGCGGGAGGACTGGGAGCATTCGCTCTCGGCGCTGCCGGATTCCATCCACATCCCGTTGAACCAGCTGGTGGACCGGTTCCAGGAACTGGCGTTCGAGGACGAGATCGTGGTCTATTGCCACTTCGGCGAGCGGTCGATGCGCGCCGGAAAAATTTTGAAAGAATCCGGCGTCGACACGGTTTACAACCTCATCGGCGGCATCGACGCCTACTCGCAGATCGCCGACCCCTCCATTCCCCGCTACCGCTCCCAGATGTAGCCGTGCCAGGCGCGGAGCGAACAGGGTAATTCTCTCCCTCGAGGCGATAGATTGTGGACCCAACTCCACATCGTTCCCCATTTCGATTTCATCCCCTCGCCTCAAACGTTATCATGTACTCTCGTCAAGCGAGAGGGAGTGTTAAGGGTCCCTTCTCCCCTCGCGGGATCGCTCACGGAGTGACGGGCCAGGATGAGGGGGCGACAAAAAAAATCCCTCCCCTTATCAAGGGGAGGGCTGGTAGGGGTTACCAATGGGCTTTCCTCTTCAGGTAACGGACCCATGCTTTCTATAAGCAATGGAAGCAGACCGGCTCCCCCTTCTCCGAAGCCGGGTCACACCCGGAGGAAACAGGTTGTATTTGAAATTGGTGCCCTGTGCTTC
>NZ_HG422173.1:110684-119421 GCF_000341545.2 Nitrospina gracilis 3/211 | reverse complement strand
GGGCGTGGGGGGCTTTTTTCATCAAATTGTGTTATGAGGAGCCGTAGGCGACGAACTTGAAATGGGTATGAGGGTGGCTTCCCGGCTCAGCCGGATCGGTGTTTATCTGTGGTTCAAATATTCAGGCAGGAGACGATGATCAACAAAGACGGAATGAAAGTGATCGACAACCCCAAGGAAGTGCGCGAGGAACTGTTGCGCGGCACCGGCGCGGTGATGGCCGACGGCGTCGCCATGTATATGGAGAACAGCAACGTGCGCGACAAGCAGATCGTCGTCGCCCGCTCGCCGGAAGGCGACACCCCCCTCACCAAAAAACATTACGACCCCGCCGTCTTCGACCAGGCCTGGCTCCAGTTCAAGGAGTGGAAGCGGGGGTAATCAATTTAAGAATCGATGGAGTTATTGAACTAACCTTCATTGATTACAGTTGCGTTTTCCATAGAGATCGAGGAATGAAAACAACCTTGTTCAATATGGAAAACGATTTCTATATCAGGAAAGTTTTCTTTGTTTGATAAATATTGATCAATTTGCTTGTAGTAATCTTGTTTGCTTTCACCTAGAAAGTCATCAAAGTTTATATTTATATAAACTATTCGGCGTGCATTAGGTTTAAATGAGAAGCATTGATTGTGAGCTTTATCGATAGCTTTTCCTAATTTATCCATAAAACCTTCCGGTAGAAAATTTAGAACCTCACCGGCCACTAATCCATTCCTTCTTTCGCTTTCTTCATCGGAAATATTTAATGTCTTCACTTCACATAAAATAATTTCCTCGGCAAACTTACCCTCTAGGTCTGGCGTTTCATTGGATTCATTAGGTAAAAAATGAATATCAACACAATCTAAATTTTTTAAATAATTATACCCACGTACTTCATTAAGCAATCCTATTAGTTGTTCCCACCCACGCAACTCTGAATTTACTGTCAAATAGTTTGAGTCTTTAACTTTAGTTTTAAATTGGTCCCATGCGATTTGGTTTAGACCCTGAAACTCTTTTTCCCGCCTTAGCCAAACTCGTCTCTTCGATTCATTACGAATTGAGTCGTGGAAGTTTTGAAAGTATGTGGAAGAGGAGCCGGGTTCTTCAATCAAGTCTCGAAGTTCATTGGTTCGACGGAATTCCATTCGCGACATTTATTTAACCCCTCACTCCAGCACATACCTCTGCATGAGGTAGCCGAGGCAGTCGTCGAGGGCGGCGTAAGGACTGGTGGTCAGCATGGAGGGCACCACCGCCCGCTTGAGGCGTATCTCGTTCCCCTTGTACACAAAAAACTCGTCGCCCACTTCCTTCCCCGTCTCGTCATACACAATCAACCGCTTGCTTTCATCGTGCCGCCAGCCGATCCGCGTGTTCTCCGGCAGTTCCTTGAAGTTCAGGCTGTCCAGGTCCTCCACGAACACGAAGTCCTCCGATCCCCCCGCATGACCGAACCCCACCGTGCACCCGTCGGGAAACTCGATGCGCCCGATGCTGTGGAACACGGATTCGTCCGCCGTGCGGTATCCCGTCGGTACGATCGCCGTCAGGTTCAAACACTGATCGACGAACCCGTGCACGCGCTCGAGGCCTTTGGGGTCGCCCGGCTGCCCGCACTCCACCGTCACCGCCGGGCAGATCTCGGCGAACGCCTTGGTCAGCACCGTGTCCGGCCGGGTGAAGTACACCAGCTTGTCGCTGAACAGTTTGCCGAGAAACACCCAGGCCGGGTCGAGCTTGTTGATGGCGGCATAGGGCGGGTTCTTGCCCGATGTGTTGTGGATGTCGATGCAGGCGAACAGGCCGTTCTCCCGCGCCAGCTCCACCACCCGCGCCGCGAGGCGATGTTCCGGCTGGTCGCCGCCGTTCCAGATGCGGTTGAAGTCGGGTCGCTGGTCGAGGTGACGCAGGTTGCCTTTCGCCGCGTGCACGTTGCCGAGAAACAGCCACACACTGCGCGGCAATCCTTCCGGCGTGGCGAGGTAATGCGCCAGCAGTTTCTGCATGGACTGGAATCCCGTCGGCTCGTCGCCGTGCAGGAGCGTCGAGATGAACAACGGCGGCTCGGTGCGGCCGGGAAGGCGCAACAGCGTCGGGCCGGGCAGGACGTTTCCCAACTCTTCGACGGAGGTGGTGAGCAGGTCCGCCGGTACGGCATCGAGCAGGTGGAGGTCCATCGTCACACGCTCCACGTGTGCACCGGCCGGTGCGAGTGTTGTTTGTGGTAGTAGGCGGCGGTCAGCGCGGCCATGTCGCGTCCGTACCTAGCCACAAAGTCCCTCTGCCAGCGCGCGCCGTTCTGCCCCGACCGCACCCGCTCGGCGATGATGCCGTGAATGTAATGATCGATGTCCGCGCGGTCCACTCCGGCGCGTTGAAGTCCTTTCCGCGCCGCGGGTACAAGGTGTTCCAGGATCAACTCCTGCATGCGCACGGTGCGGTCGCCCGCCCACTTGATCTCCGCGCACAGGCCGTTTTTGGCGGCGCGGTAAAAATTGTCGCGCGCCTGCATGAACGGGATTTTTTCCTCCAGACGTGTGTCTTCGTTGACGAAATGCACCATGAGGCCGAGCAGGAAGGCGATATTGGCGATGATGTCGGGCCGGCTCGGTCCGGCGGCGGGCACACGGTGTTCGATGCGCAGGTGCGGCACGCCGTGGGCGTTCACCCCGACGAGCGGCCGGGTCCAGCGCCAGATGGTGCCGTTGTGCAGGCGCAGGTGGCTCAGGTCTTCCTCGCGGTCCTCGAAGTGGATGGGGAGCAGGACGGGGTAGGCGTACAGGTTTTCGAGGAACGGTTCGAGGATGGAGCTGTGCGCGTAACCGGTGCCGAAGGTGGCGCGGCCGATGGTGCGTCCGTCCGCAGCGCGGAAACTGGCGACAGCGATCGACTGCTCGAACGCCGGGATGCGCGTCTCGTCCCACAAGTCCCGGCCGAACAGGTACGGCGAGTTGGCGGTGACGGCGGCCATCGGCGCCGCCAGTATCTGCGACAGGTTGTAATGCCGCGCCGCGTTCTGCGGCGGGCACTGGATGTGGATCTGCAGCGACGTCGTCACCGATTCCAGCATGACGTCGTCGTGCTCCACGTACAGGCGGTCGTTGCCGTCGATTTCAAGAATCAGGTTGCGGCCGTTGCGCAGGCGCAGCACCTGCTCGTTGAGCGCCCGGTAGCGGCAGTTGGACGACATGTTGGCGACGGTCAGCGCGTCGTCGGTGATGGTCGGCAGGATGCCGATGGTCATCACGCCGCAGTCGTGGTCCCGCGCGCGGTGCTCGCACAACTCCCAGATGGCGGCGAGTTCGTTGTCCATGTCGCGGAACATGTGCGGGGACAGGGTTTGCGGCGTGCTGTTGATTTCGAAATTGAAGCGGGCGAGTTCCGGCACCACGAGACCGTGGTTGATGGTGGGCAGGATGACGTCGTTCATCGGCGCGGGCTGGAACTGCGAGTTCACCAGCCACGCTTCCAGTTCGAACCCGCAGGCTCCCGGCTGGTTGTCGAACGCGCCGTCGCGGAACCAGGCGGAAAGGTGGTCCGTCTCGCGGTGGAGGCGTCGTTTGAACTCTTCAAAGTCCGCGTCGCAAAACTGGGAATGCGGGATGTCCAGGCCCATGGGCGGCGCCTCCGGAAAACGACTTCACTTTAGAAAGTATAACGCATCCGGGGGCGAATCAAACGCCTTTTGCCGCGAGCTCGCGCAGGCGGGTTTCCACGACTTCGTGCAGGGGATCTCGCGGCGGGGTGGTGCCGGTCCACAGTTTCAACTGCTCGATGGCCTGGTTGACGAACAGCTCGATGCCGGGAATCACCGTGCATCCTTTTTCCCTGGCGTCCTTGATCAGGCGCGTCTCCATCGGGTTGTACACCGAGTCGAACACCACCATGCCCGGTTTTAAGAGGCGCGCGGGGTAGGGCGTGTCTTTGGTATTGGGCGTCATGCCGGCGGGCGAGCAGTTGATGACGATGTCGGTCTCGTGCGCATCGATGTCGCGGATGCTGATGAGTTTCGCGTTCAATTCCTGCGCCAGCGCCTCGGCTTTCTCTTTATTGCGGTTGTAGGTGAGCGTGAGCGCCGCGCCCTGTTCGGTGACGCCGTGACCGATGGCCTTCGCCGTGCCGCCCGCACCGATAATGAGCACCCGCGTGCCTTTCAGTTCCGTCACTGCGGTGAGCGCCGACAGCGCGCCGGTGACATCCGTGTTGTAGCCCACCCAGTCGTTGCCCTCGCGCACCACCGTGTTGACCGCACCGATCTTCTGGGCCAGCGGGTCGATGCGGTTCATGTGTTTCATGATGTCTTCCTTGAACGGCATGGTGACGCTGAGTCCGGTGAAGTACGCCTGGTAGGTGTTGAAGAAGCGCGTCAGGCTTTTCACCCAGAAAGGCACGTACACGTTCGGCAGGTTCAGTTCCGAAAAAGCGCGGTTGTGGATGAGGTAACCCATGCTTTTGTTCACGGGGTCGCCGATGACGCCGAAGATTTTGCTGTCCAGGTTGAGTTCGTTGACGCGGTAGATGTGCTTCAGCGTGGTGGCGGGGATCTGCCCCGGCGCGCTTTCCTTGCCGCGGTCCAGAGAACCGAACGTCAGCCAGCCGCCGTACATGGGAGACAGGATGCGGCTGACCTCGCCTTTCTCGCCCATGCAGAACGCGATCAGTTTCACCTCGTCGCGGCGCGCGCGGCTGAGCAGTTGTAGAAGGCGGAGGTTGTCGCTCAGATCCTGCGCGTAGGTGATGATCTTGAGCACGTCGGCGGGCATCTGCGTCATCAACTCGTAGAGCGCATCGACCTTGTCGTCGGTGCGCGTGAAATCGTGGTGTGACAGGATGGCTTTGGATTTGCCCTTGTTTTCCAGCACCGAGCGCAGGAGTTCCGGCGGCGTGGAGGTTTCGATGTCGATGTACATCGCGCCCAGCTCGATGGCCTGCTTGATGACGGCGACGCGTTCTTCCTCCGTGCCGGGAAACTGGCCGCCGTCCATCTTCGCGCGGTTGGTGACGATGTACGGCGTGTCGCCTGCGGCTTCAATCAGGCGGGGAAGGTCGTGACCGGGGATCAGGTCGAGACGAAATTCGATGAAGTCGGCGACCTTCCTGCAGGCGTCGATGTCTTCAAGCGCGCGGTCCATGGTGGGACCGACGATGGGAACGCAAATCATGAAACCTCGTTGGATGATGGGCGGAAAAATTCGGTGCGCGAAAGCGGCGAAGCCCGATTATGCCCGATGCGGTGGGGAAAATCCAGTGAGGAGGAACGACGGATGGGGGTGATCAGTAAGGAGAAATCCGGTAACGAGCCGAGCGGTCAGCCCAGACGACTGCCCCGGCGGAAAGAAAACGGAACGTTGAAATCTTCTTCCTCTTCCTGAGAATTGGCGATGTTCAGGAAATCGAGGAGTTCCTCATCGGACGGTTTCTCTTTGGCCGGCTCCACGCCGCGGGTGGAACCGGTTTGTGGCCGTGTCGTGGTGGGCGCCGGTTGGATCGGTATCGCCGCCTGTGGACCGGCCGCGGAAGCTGTCTGGGCCGTGGGCGTGGATGCGGCTTGGGCGGAGGTCGTCGATGCCGCCTGGCTTGCGGCCGTGGTGGTGTTTTGCTGTGTGGCCTGCCTGGATTCGAACGTGGATTCGGACGGGTTTGACGCCCGCACCTGGTTCTGCTCGAACAGGCGCAGAGCTTCCGTGGACAGGCTGACGCGGTCGGCCTGCCCCTGCACGGTTCTCAGGTTGCTCTGCTTGTTCAGATCCGCTATGCGGGTCTGGCTCTGGTAAACCTGGAACGCACGGGATACTCTGCTTACGCTGAAATCCATGAGTCCACGATCTCCTTATTCAGGCATCACCGGAAAATTCCGTTCCCTTGACGCCAAACATACCGTACTGCTTGATGTTGTTCTTGCGGGTTTTCAGTTCCGTCAACTCTTCCCGCGTGTTCACAGCTTTCGCCTTCAGGGTTTCCGTACACGTGTTTTCCAGCTCGATCAGTTTTTCCATCACGTCGAGCACTTGATTCTGTAACGGGCGGGCCCGTTCCTGAAGATCCTGACGGTCCTGATCGGTCAGCGTGTTGGCGCTTTCCTTCAGGGCCTGCTCCAGTTCCTGCATCGAGCGAAGATGCTGTTCCTTGTGCTGGATCACCCGCACCAGCTTTTCATCGTCTCCGGCATCGATGGCCTCTTTCTGCTGACCGGCCAGTTCCAGAAGCTTGTTGTACCCCGTTTTCTGGGACTCGAGGCCGTTCATGATCTGTTCTGCCAGTTTGGAAGTCATCGTCATACCACCGCGATCAGGTTGCGCAACAGGTCATTGCTGGCATTTTCCTGGAACAGCTCGGCCACCTTGGAAGGCACCTGCGAAAGTTCACGGATTTGTTCCTGTTTGAAATTCAGGATACCCAGATTGTCGCTGAGTGCCAGTTCGAGTATCGGTTCGATTCTGGAAAGGATACCACCTTCTTCGCGAGTCAGGATATTAAAAACCTTTCCAGGGTTCTGGTTCAGGGACCGTTCCAGCTGGGGGCGATTGATTTTCAGCGTATCGTCCGACTCCGTCTGGATGCCTATGGCCGACAGTTCCCGGAACAGTTTGCTGCCAACGTGTTGGAATAAATCTGTCGAATAGTCTTTCAGGTTGCGCACCGCGTTGGTGAGGCCGATTTCCTGAAACTCGGTCTTTTGGGTGTTGACGCTGTTGATGCCGAGGGACCGGGTGTTTTTCTGGAACCGGGCCTGTTCCTGCGTGCGTGCATCTCTTTCGTTGATCTGTTCAAGGATCCCCTGCGAATTCCGGACCAGGTTGTTGCGCAGGGTTTGAATATCGAGGTCGCGGGCAAACACCTTGTCGCCGCCCAGAATTTTGTTGAATGCCTGGATTGCGTCGTTGAACCGGTCCACAAGCGTTTCAATCTGTTCTGCCGCACTTTTGGCATCGACCCGCACCCCCACCTCAACAGCCTGGCTGGAGGTGCCCCTGAGTCTGATCGTGACTCCGTTCAGGATGTCGCCAAACGTGTTGGTCGCGCTTTGAAACTGTTTTCCGCCAATTTCGATCACCGCATTCTGCGCCAGCCGGTTCAGGTCCGTCACCTGGTTGTTGACGGTGACAAGCTGTTTGTCCTTGAGCACGGAAACGTTCTGGCTGTTGAGCGTGAAGAATCCGAGTTGGAGAAGGAGACCGTCGGGGTCGTCCAGATTGATGCGTTCTCCTTCCGCCGCGGTCAGCTCCAGGCGGTTGTCCGCTGACAGGGTGGCGGTGACACCGGTTTGGGCCGTGCCGCCGTCCAGGATGCCGTTGCCGTTGGCATCTTCCGCC
This sequence comes from Nitrospina gracilis 3/211, assembly GCF_000341545.2. Taxonomy (NCBI): domain Bacteria; kingdom Pseudomonadati; phylum Nitrospinota; class Nitrospinia; order Nitrospinales; family Nitrospinaceae; genus Nitrospina; species Nitrospina gracilis. The sequence continues at coordinate 112,117 of NZ_HG422173.1, read as the reverse complement.
GGGTCCAGCACGCCATTGTTGTTGGCGTCCTCGATGATGAACAGGCCCTCAAAAAACGGGGTGGCCGGGATTTCTATGATATCGATCAGGCCGTTGCCGTTGAAATCTTCCGGACCGTCCAGCACGCCGTTGCCGTTCACGTCTTCGCCGCGGTTGATCTTGTTGGCGATGTCGAGAAGCGTGTCGCTGGCGGCGACGGTCACCTCCACTCCGTTGATGGAAAAACTGCCGCTCAAGCCCAATGCTCCAAGAGCCTGGGCGTCGGACACGCGCAACTCGCGGGTGGCCTGTTGCACCACATTCACTTGAAAGCGGGATATCGGGGCTGTCTCGTTTGCGGTTACCTGAACGATGTTGCGATCGGAGGAAAAGCCCGTCAGCAGGTTGAGCGCTCCGGTCTGGCGCAGGGTCTCCACCGAGCGCTGCAGTTTCTCCAGCCGCGAGCGCAGGTCGCCCAGGGCATCGTCCTGCAACTGCACCACCGAGTCGCGTTTGGTGAACTCATCGAGCAAGGGGAGGCCCGTATCCCTAAAATTCTCAGTCAAAAAGCGGCCACTCTGGGCAACCCGCAATGCCGACAGGGGCCCGCGCAGATCGCTGATCACCGGGAATCCCCGTTGCACGAAGCTGAAGGAACTCGCCAGAATGGCACCGCGATTGGGAAGGGGCGATCCGATGGTGCGTCCGAGACCCAGAACGCCTTCTGCGGCTTCCGGAGACAGGTCCACCTGGTCCACAATGCTGTCCGTGATCCCGGACAGCACCTGGCCCAATCCACCCAGGGTCCCGCCCAGATTCAGAGGCGACAGGAGTGAGCGCAGATTCAACGTTCCCGTCAGGGAAAGGTTGAAATTGCCAAGAATGTTATTGCTCAAAAGTGCCATGGTCGATGCTCGACAGGGTCCTGCTTAAATGAACCGGTTGATGTTGAGCCCGCGCTGGGCCACCCGGGATTCCGGATCCAGATCCAAAGGCCGCGTGCGTTGTTCTTCCTCTTCTTCCCGGCGGATGCGCCGTGCCTCAGCCTGTTCTTCCACCTGCTCAATGCGGGCCTGCTCTGCCCGTCCCGCGACGATGGACTGCGCCACCGGGGCGGCGTCCGGTTCCTCCACCGCCCCCGGAGGCACGAATGCTTCTTGCTCGTTCAACAACAGGTTGTTGTTGCCCCGTTCAATGGGGGCGTCGTCGTTGTCATCCCTTTCGCGGATGAGGTTGCGCAATTCCCGGTTGGCGCGCAGGGCCGGGTCCGTTTCCAGGAAATTCGAGCGCAGCGCGCCGCGGTTTTCCGTCAATTGCTGTATGTTGGTCTCCGGTTCCTCCTGCTCCAGAATCCGGGGCGGTGTGTTGGCGGGAGGCGGTGTTTCCCGATCCAGGGGTTGTTCTGTTTCCGGTCCTTCTTCCAATACCGGTTGCTGTTGCAGGCGCGCCGGGTC
>NZ_HG422173.1:107560-110584 GCF_000341545.2 Nitrospina gracilis 3/211 | reverse complement strand
GGTTCACGCCAAGGTCCCGGAGCGGAACCGGGGTCGTCTCCACCTGGCGGCGGACCACGTCCTCAACCGGGCGGACCTCCCGCTGAGGGCGGGGTCCGAGATTCACCCGGTCGGTCGGCTGGCCGGTACGGAGGGTTTGTTCTCTCCTCTCCTCGCGCTCCTCTTGCGCGCGGCGCAACCGACTGACCGGGCCCTCATCGTTGTTGTCCTCCCCCAGGCGGGGGAGACCAATGCGATTGAATGGGAAATTGCTGTCTATTTCTGCCATGGTGACCTGCTTTCCGGCTTTTTTGGGTGCCGGTGATCCCAATTGCTCAAGTCTTATCTTTTTAATCCGTTAAGAAGTACAGGCGAACTGAACTTTCCTGACCCGGATTCCTTCAAAAAAATAATAAGGAAATCAATCCTCAGAGCTCACCCCGTCAATCCTTATGTACCGTTCCATGATGCGTCAATTCAAGCAACTTATTGTTTTTTAATGAATATGACTGGGTCTGCCATCGGGTAACCAAGCCCCGGGCAAAACAAACCCTATTTCCTTAACGGCGTTCGCACATGAGACTTTAGGGAAAAATAAAAAAAGATTGAATATTTTTTAACTTATTGAAAACAGAAAGGTTGAAAGGGCCGAGTCAGGGGGTGGGGAGGGCGGGAGCCAGAAAAAGTCAATTTTTGAGTTGGGGCAGGACCTCAAGCCAGTCCTGGTAATAGGGCAGGAATTCGTATTCCAGCAGGTCGGCCAGGCGAATCCAGTCCTGTTTCTTATGGACCTCCAGCACCGCCTGGGTCATTTTCAGTAACTTTTCCTTGCGGTCGGACAGGGTTTTGCCGCTGTACTGAGTGTTGTTCACGTCCAGTTGTCGTGCCTGCACCACCAGCTCCACGAGTTGGGAAAACCAGTCGATTCCGTCGACGACGTCCATGAACAACTGGTTGGCCTGTTGTTGTTTGCCTTCGCGGAACATCTGGGCCACCTGTTGCAGACCGGGAATCAGGCGCTCCAGGTAGCCGATGGCGTTCTGGATGTTTTCGTTGACCATGTTGTTCATGGTCGAGGTTTCAATCTCCAGCTTTTGCACCTCGGCCAGGGAGGTTTCCTTGAACTCGTTGGAGCCAAATTCCACGTTTTGGTCATTGACCCGGACTTTAAATAAAAACTGGTCGTCGTTTAACGTTTCTTTCTGGATATGTTCCAGCAGGTCACCCAGCATGGTTTGAGTGTAGGAGCTTTTGTCTTCGTTGCCGTTGATAAAGATTTTCATAGGGAGACCTGATGAGAGTGTTGGAAGTGGAAGAAGACCGCCGCCACCGGAGAGGGCGGTGTTGGATGACCCAGGGGGGCGGAAGGCGCCGCATTCGGGCGACCGATTTGACATCCTGTCCCAATATTATTAACTTTGATTATAAAGTCAAAAATTTTTGAGGGGTCTGACCACGGACCCCCTAAGGAGAATGAGCATGGCCAGCTCCATCGATCCGAATACCACCAGTCGGTTGTTGACCCTGATTCAACGCAACCAGTCCGGGCTGCGCACCACGCTGGCGCAGGTGGCCTCGGGAAACCGCATCGTCAACCCGGGTATCGACCCGGCGGGACTGGGCCTGTCCGAACGGCTGAATGCGGAGATCCGCGCGCTCTCCCAGACCAGCCGGAACATCGAGACCGGGTCCAACTTCATCAATGTGGCCGAAGGTGGACTCGCCACCATCAACGAACTGGCCGCACGGGGACGGGAGCTTGCGGTGCAGGCCAGCAACGGCACGCTGGGAGACACCGAGCGCGGCATCCTGAATACGGAGTTTCAACAGGTGCTGGGGGAAATCGACCGCATCTCGCAGTCCCTCGAATTCAACGGCCAGAATATCCTGAATGGGGACCTCGCCCCGGGTTCGCCCAACCAGGTCAATATTCAGGTGGGTTCCGGGAGTGGAGCGGAAAACCAGATCAACCTGAACGTGGTCGAAGCCACAGACACCACGACGCTGGGCCTCGCGGGGTTGGACATCACCACCGTGAACAACGCGCTCACGGCGATCGACAGCATCGACACGGCATTGGGGACCATCAACCAGACCCGGGCCAACGTGGGGTCGGTTTCGAACCGGCTGGCTACCACCGCCGCCACGACGCGCGACATCATTGTCAACCTGGCTGCGGCTGAAGAGGAAATTGCGGGCACGGACCTCGCCCGGTCGATTTCTCAACTGACTGAGGAACTCACCCGGGTGGAGACGTCCATTCGTTCCCTCGGCATCCAGAACCGGTCCAACGAGAACCGGGTGGGCCGCCTGCTCAACATCAACACCTGACGCGGCCCCACGACGTGCGGGGGATGGGGTAATGCGTTGAAGGCGTGGGATGGTCCGAGGCCCCGTTCCAATAAGCTCCCCCTTTTCCTGCAGGTGCGTGTTATACGGGGAATGTTGATTTGCGAGGCCATTTCCATCCCTGCCGCACCACACCAGGCATTGCCCGGAATTTGCGCTTGATTCCTGCCCCCTGAAATGGTACTTAAATCCCTTGATTCCAAAGAAACTCAGTCCATTTCCGGAGACCAGCAATGGAAGTCAACACCATCAAGATTGAAATCCGCAAACACCACGTCACCCCCGGCGTCAACGTGCTCGACCTGGTGATCGACGCCAACGGCGAGAAGATCGTCAAACAGACCCAGCACAAGGACACCGACCGGGCCTACAAGCAATTCGTGGAAGAGGCCATCCGCATCGCCAAGGAACTGGCCTACGCCCGCATCGAAGGCTGACGCGGTTTTTCCCTCCCGCGGCGAGCCCGCAACCGTGCGCACTGCCGCGCACCTTCATCCTTTCTGCTTCACTCGATTTTCTGTTCGGGGCATGCCGGGAATCCCGGTGTGAAGGCAGGCTGTATTGCCCGTTGGGTTTTACGGTGTGAGTCTATTCGTGGCAATGGGTTCGTTTGGAGCGGACCCATCGGCCATCGTTCGCTCGAGGGGGATTACCCTGTTTCCTCCTCACGTTGTGGGGCCGGTTAGTCTTCGCTCT
>NZ_HG422173.1:50423-107460 GCF_000341545.2 Nitrospina gracilis 3/211 | reverse complement strand
GGATGTTCATCTTTTTGAGTTTTTCGACCAGGGTGGTGCGGTTGAGGCCAAGCAGGGCGGCGGCTTTGTTCTTCACCCAGTTGGTTTTCTCCAGAGCTTCCAGGATCAGTTCCTTCTCGAACTCCTCCACCATCTTTTTCAGGTTGATGCCCTCGTCCGGGATGCCGACGAAGTAGGACGAGTTCATGGTATTACGCAGGAATTCGGCGGGGGTTTCGTTGGGTTCGGTCTGCACCAGCGGTTCCCACTGTTCGCGCGGCACATCTCCCAATACCTTTTCCGGCAGATCCCGCGGCGTCAACGTGCTGGCCGTACTCAGCACCACCATGCGTTCCATGAAGTTGGCGAGCTCGCGGATGTTGCCCGGCCACGGGTAGCGGCAGAGGATTTCCATCGCCGCGTCGCTGATGCCGGTGACGCTTTTGCATTTTTCCTCGTTGAACCGTTTCAGGTAATGATTGACCAGCAAGGGGATGTCCTCCTTGCGTTCGCGTAGCGGTGGCAGGGAGATGGGGATGACGTTCAGCCGGTAGAACAGGTCCTCGCGGAACTTGCCCTGCCCGATGGCCTCTTCCAGGTTGCGGTGGGTGGCGGCGATGACGCGCACGTCGATCTTGATCGGCTTGCTGCCGCCGACGCGGTCGATTTCACTCTCTGCCAAAACGCGCAGGAGTTTCACCTGAAGCAACTGCGGCATGTCGCCGATTTCATCGAGGAACACCGTGCCGTCCTGCGCCAGTTCCATGCGCCCGATGCGGTGATTGACGGCTCCGGTGAACGCACCCTTCTCGTGGCCGAACAGTTCCGTTTCCAGAAGTTCGCTGGGAATGGCACCGCAGTTGACCGGCACGAAGGGTTTGCTCTTGCGGTTGCTGTTGTGGTGCAGGGCGCGCGCGATCAATTCCTTGCCGGTGCCGCTTTCGCCGGTGATGATGACGGTGGAATTGGAGTCGGCGGCACGCTCAATCAGGTCGTAAACCGTGGAAATAGCGTCGCTGTTGTCGATCAGGTGGTAGGAATCGTTTTTTAGTTCAAGCCCCATAAATCCAATATTTTATACAAAATTTTGGCTTTGTCAAAAATTTGTCGAAAAATGTTGGTTTTTTAACGAAATTTCCGTAACCAATTGATTTTTAAATAAAAATATTGTTGTTCATTTGCCGATGCAGAAATCGTCGAAAATCTGGTCGAGGAGGTCTTCGACGAAGGTTTTGCCGAGCAGGCCGCCCAGGTGTTCGAGCGCGGTGTTGAGGTCGACGGCGACGAGATCTTCCGACAGGTCGCCGTCCAGCGAGTTCACCACGTTGGCGAGTGCTTCGGTCGCGTTGGCCAGCGCGGCGCGGTGACGCTCGCGGGTGATGACCGCACCCTCGCCGGAAGGCACCCCCTCCAGCATGCGCGTGTAAAGGCGGTCGACCAAGGTGTCCAATCCCGCGCCCGTAGTGGCGGAAATGTTGAGCGGCGCCTCGCCGGGAAATTTTTGCGCCAGCGTCTGGATGTCGAGTTGTGCGGGCCGGTCGCTTTTGTTGAGCAGAAGGAAGCACGGTTTGCCTTTCACTTCGTCCAAAAGCAGGGTGTCGTTGCCGTCAAGCGGCGAGGAGGCATCGAGCACCACCAGCGCGAGATCGGCTTTCTCCAAAGCGCGTCGCGTCCGGCGGATGCCCTCCTCCTCGATTTCTTCAGGCTGATGCCGGATACCCGCCGTGTCGACGATGTTCAGATGCAGGTCCCTGATGCGCACCCGTTCTTCCAGCACATCGCGGGTGGTGCCGGGATGCGGCGTGACAATCGCCCGGTCCTCTTTCAGCAGGGCGTTCAGCAAACTCGATTTGCCGACGTTGGGTTTGCCCACCAGCGCGACGTTCCAGCCTTCGCGGTAGATGCGTCCGGCGCGGAAGGTGGCGATGAGTTGGTCGATTTCTTTCTGCACGGCGCGCACCTGCCCGGCCATGGCCTGCTTGCGTTCGAACTCCAAACCTTCTTCCGGAAAATCGATCGCCGCCTCCAGTTGAGACAGCACTGCCAGCAGTCGGTCGTACAACCCGTTCAACGTCTCGGACAGCTTGCCTTGCAGTTGCGAGACGGCGGATGCGAGAGCCTTGTCCGAGGCGGCGTGGATGAGGTCGGCCACCGCTTCGGCTTGGGTGAGGTCGAGGCGGCCGTTCAGAAATGCGCGGCGTGTGAATTCACCGGGTTGGGCGAGCCGCGCCCCGGCATCGAGCACGCTTTGCAGGATGCGCGCGGCGACGAACGCGCCGCCGTGGCCGTGAATCTCCACCACGTCCTCGCAGGTGTAACTGCGCGGCGCTTCGAAGCGGATCAAGAGGACTTCATCGAGCACGCGTTGTGTTTCGGGATCGACGATGTGGCCGAAGGTCGCCTTGAGCGGTGGGATGGAATCGGTCGCCTGAGGCGGTGCGGCGCGGAACAGTTTGGAGGCGATGGGCCACGCGTTTTTGCCGCTGATGCGGACGATGTGGATGCCTCCCTCTCCCAGCGGTGTGGCGATGGCGGCGATGGTGTCGTCCATTACGGCCCTCCAAAAACGGTCAGTCTTTGGCGACGTGGTAGATGTAGTACTGCTGGGAGATGGTGAGGAGGTTGTTCACGGTCCAGTAAACAACCAGTCCCGCCGGGAACGTGATGAACAGGAACGTGAAGAGAATGGGCATCATCAGAAAGATTTTCTGCTGAACGGGATCGGCCACCGTCGGCGTCAGTTTCTGTTGCAGGTACATGGTCGCGCCCATGAGCACCGGCGTCACGAAGTACGGATCGCTCTGCGACAGGTCCTCGATCCACAAGATGAACGGCGCGCCGCGCAACTCGATGGAGAAAAACAATGCGTGGTAGAGCGCGATGAACACCGGAATCTGCAACAGCATGGGCAGACAGCCGCCCAGCGGGTTCACCTTGTGTTTGCGGTAGAGACCGATCATCTCCTCGTTCATTTTCTGCCGGTCGTCCTTGTACCGTTCCTGCAGGACCTTCACGTAGGGCTGGATCTTCTGCATGCCCTTCATGGACTTGAAGCTCTTGTGCGTGAGCGGGAAGAAAATCAGCTTGATGACGAAAGTGAGCAGAATGATCGCCCAACCGTAGTTTCCGATCAGGTCATAGAAATAGTTGAGGCATTTCAGGATCGGTTTGACGAGGAACGCGAACTTGTTGCCGAACCAGCCGTAGTCGATCAAACGCACCAGCTTGTGGCCGAGACTCTCCAGCAGTTCCAGTTCCTTGGTGCCGACGTACACCTGGTAGGTGGCGGTGGAGGCGGCCTGTACCGTCTCGAAATTCAATCCGACGTACTGAGTGCTGTCGTCAATTTTCTGCACGAAAGCCGACTTCACTCCGTTTTCGGGAATGAGTGCGGCGGCGAAATATTTGTTCTGGAACGAGGTCCACACCAGGTCGCCCTTGTGGGTGACGGTGTGCGTCATGTCTTCGGCGGGGTTTTCGACGCGGTTGTTGTTGACGAAGGTGGTCGGACCGGAAAAGGAGATGTAGTTGGGACCCGCGGTGTCCGCGCCGCCAATGCCGGGTCCCCAGATCACGGCGTATTTTAAATTGCTGTCGGCGAAGGGCGGCGCACGCAGTTGTGTGCGCACCCGGAACAGGGGCTTGCCGTACTCGAAAGTGAGGTGCCGCACCACCTCCAGTCCCGACTCGTGTTTGAGGTGGAGCGTGATCTCGCCCTGCGGCTGGTCCTTGGTCAGCACCAGCGATTTTTTAGATGGCTCGAAATGACCGTTCATCAAAATCGGGTCCAGCTTCGGCTCGCCGGTGATGACGGTGAGCGGGTAGAGCGATCCTTCCGGGTGTCGCACCAGGTTGAGCGGTTCTCCGTCCGGGTTCATGTTTTTATGCAGGAGCGCGTGCGTCAGCACCCCGCCTCTGGTTGAAAAACGGTAAGTGACCGACTGGGTTTTCACCTCGATGGTTTCACCCGGCTGGGAAGTGAGTTGAGTGGACGTGCCGGAGTCGGGAAAGGCTTCCGTCCCCTGGCCAAACGGCGTCTCCATTGTTCCGCTTTCCTGCGTGTCTGCAGGAGGTTTGACTGTGTCCGGCGTTTGCGTTTCGGTTTGCGGCGGCTGGATTTTCTGCTGCTGCATTTTCTGGTTCTGTTTTGCCTGTTGTTCAGGCGGCGGCTGGAATTGCGCCATGATCCATCCCCAGACGATGAACACCCCCAGCGACAGAACAAAAGCGAGAAGCAATCGGTTTTCCAAGATTCAACCTCCGCTTAACGAACCGGGTCGTGCCCGCCCTGATGGAACGGGTGACATTTTGAGAGACGGGTGACGATGCGCCACGCGGCTGTATACAGTGGCAGGCGGTCAAGCGCCTGGCAGGCGTATTCCGAGCAGGTGGGATGAAATCGGCAGGCCGGCGGCAGAAACGGCGCGATGCCGATCTGGTATCCGCGGATGCACTGTTTGAAAAGGTATCGAATCATGATGGTTATTTGGGGCCGGGAAGGAAACAGCCGGAACGCCGTTTGGTTATTTCATTCTGCGCAAGGGTTTGGACAGCTTGCTTTCCAATTTCGTGCAAGGCAGGGGGACCAGGTTTCTGCCGGAGACCACCACAACGTCCATGCCTGCCGGCCCCGCCTGTTTGTGATGACGGAAAACTTCCCGGATCTTGCGCTTGGCCCGGTTGCGTGCAACCGCATTGCCGATTTTCCTCGATGCAATGATGCCCAGCCGATGATGGCCCAAACCGTTGGGCAAATAAAAAAGAGTGCAGAGATCCTCCACTCTTTGCTTGCGGCCTTCGGCCATGATTTTCTTGAACTGGGGTCGGTGCAAAAGTCTTTCGTGCTTGCGAAAGGATTGGTCCGGCATGCCTTACACGGTCAGGCGCTTGCGTCCTTTACGGCGGCGGTTGGCCAGCACCCGTCGCCCGCCCACCGTGGCCATCCGGGCCCGGAAGCCGTGGGTGCGCTTTCTTCTGAGATTTTTCGGTTGATAGGTTCGTTTCATGACAGCAGTTCGGCAGGACAGTATTTCCTGCGTAATCCCTTATTTTTTAATTAATTATGATGTTCTGCGAGGCACTCGGGAGTCGGCAATGATTATTCCATTGGCTTGCCGAGTTTGTCAAGCGAAATCCAAATGAAACCAAGGTTTTTACCGCCACGCCTCCGGGAAAACCCCAACCTGACGCGGGACTGGATTATATATGTTTGAAAACAGGATGGTTGTACCAACTATTTTGTTTACAAATAGCAGATTTCTGCTATCCTGTTTTCACCCCAAAAAACAAAGAACCCGAATTATATCAAAGGGTTTCAAAATTACCGTTTGCACCGGATCAATTTTCTGGAAAGGGATCGCCCATGTGTTACAAACCCCGATTTCTGTGGAGTGCTCTGCTGGCTGCAGGGTTGATGCTGAACGGATCGCCCGCATGGGCGGCAGGTTCCGATTCGGAATCCTCTGGCTCTGGCGGAGGCGTGCAGGTTGCCAAGATGAACCCTGTGTATCCTGTGGTGTTGTCCAGGGGGCTGGTCGGGCAGACGGGATCCCAGCAGAAGGCAAAAGAAAAGAAGAAACGCGTAATCCGGGTCACTCCAGGCAAGAAGACGGACACCTGGGTTACCTACCCCACCTTTTTCCGCATGGGGCATGTCGGGCAGGAGGTCGAGCCGGTGGGCGAGGTGATTCAGGGCATGCGGCATCACATCGCTTTCAGTCCGATTCAATTCATTTTCGCCGAGTTTGAAGAGGTGGAAGACGGGGGCGTGAACGTAAAGATCGGCGAACGCTTTCGCGTGGTAATGAACAATGAAACCGTGCGTCATCCCAAAACCACATTCGGCATCACCGACACCAGTGAAGTCAATTCGCTGGATTTCGGTTACAACGGCGAGTTCGCTTACTCCGTGGAGTTCCGTACCGATGCCGTGGGCCAGAAATTCATCATCAACGGTGTGGTGGAGGTAGTGGACCTCAATTCCCAGGGACGGATTGCCAAACTGAAAATCATTGAAGGATTCCACGCCATTCAGGTTGGGAACTGGCTGGTTCCCATGCCGCGCGAAAAGCCGGAAATGGTCAAACTCAATCACCAGCCTCAGGCCAAGGACATTCAGGGTTTCCTGGTGGCCAATGACCGCACCAGCAGCATATTCAGTTCTTATGGAGATGAGGTGTATATCGACAAGGGAGCGGTGGACAACGTGGCCGTCGGCGACCACTTTGAGGTGTACATCGTGCCGGAACGCAAGGGCTGGTTTGTCGATGACCTGACCCCGCACGTGATCGGGGAACTGGTAGTGCTGTCCACTCAGGAGCACACCGCCACCGCGATGGTGGTGAACCAGACCGAGCCGCTTCTGCCGGGACACAAGATCCGCTCGAAACGCTGAGTCAAGTCAGGGTGCGGCGATCTTCAGAAACCGTTTCTTGCCGACCTTGATCAGGGTTTCGCGGTTGCCCGCCAACTGCATTTTTTCATCGGAGACACGTTCCCCGTCCACGGTGACGGCTCCCTGCTTGATCAGGCGCCTGGCCTCGGATGTGCTTTTGCACAGTTCGAAGCCGGCCAGGACACCTGCGATCTCCCGTGTTTCGTCGCCCCAGCCCGGTACGGTGGGGATGTCCGTCGGCAGGTTTTTGTTGCTGAACACGTTCCTGAATTCTTCCACCGCCCGGTCCGCGTCTTCTTTCGTGTGGTATTTCGCCACCAGCTCGTGCGCCAGTTCAATTTTGATGTCGCGCGGGTTTTCCTTCTGGCCCCTTTTCTTCAACGCCTCCAATTCCTGCACGCTCAAATCGCTCAGCAATTCGTAGTAGCGCCACATGAGGTCGTCGGAGATGGACATGACCTTGCCGAAGATGTCGCCCGGCGGCTCCAGGATGCCGATGGCGTTGTTGAGGCTTTTGCTCATCTTCTGCACGCCGTCGGTGCCTTCGAGGAGCGGCATGGTCAGCACCACCTGCGGTTCCTGTCCGAATGCGCGTTGCAGGTCGCGTCCCACCAGCAGGTTGAATTTCTGGTCCGTGCCACCCAGTTCCACATCCGCCTTCATGGCGACCGAGTCGTAACCCTGCACCAGCGGGTACATCAACTCGTGCAACGAGATCGGCAGGTTTTGATTCATCCGCTTGGTGAAATCGTCGCGTTCCAGCATGCGCGCCACGGTGTATTTGGCGGCGAGGTTGATCATGTCGGTCGCGGTGAACGGACCCATCCATTCGCTGTTGAACATGACGGTGGTGCGTTCGCGGTCGAGGATTTTATACACCTGCTCGAGGTAGGTCCTGGCGTTTTGCGCAACCTCTTCGGCGGTCAGGCTCTTGCGCGTTTCGGATTTGCCCGTCGGGTCGCCGATCATGCCGGTGAAATCGCCGATCAGGAACACCGCCTCGTGGCCGAGTTCCTGGAAGTGTTTCATCTTCTGAAGGAGCACCGTGTGGCCGAGGTGGAGGTCGGGGGCGGTGGGATCGAACCCGGCCTTGACGCGCAAAGGCTTGCCTGATTTAATGGATCGTTCCAGAATGCGGGCGAGTTCTTTTTCGTCGATGATCTCGACCGCGCCCCGCTTGATGACTTTCAACTGTTCTTCGACTGGCAACATGATGGTCTATTGTTTAACGGATGGGAAGGGACCGGCCCGGGACGGAACCGGAATGCTGCAAGCTAGCACACCCCCGGTTTCACTGCAACGCCTTTGGACGGCCTGCGTTCCTGTCCGGAGCCCGGAGTTCAACCCGTTACCGATGCCATCCGCATGACCACAAAACCGATCTCGGAATCCCACCAGAAAAAATACCGGCAGGCAGGCTGGGCGTTTTTACTGCTCAACCTGTATTACGTCGGCATGGTGTACGTGTTTCTGCCGCCGTTCAACCTGAGCGTCGCCGAGGGCGCGGGGTACACGGCGTTGGCGCTGGCTTTGTTCGGCACGCTGTCGTATTTTATATACAAGGGTGGACGGATCCTCGCTGGCATCCTTATTTTCATTTATACCGTGCGCGTTTCCGGGTCCATCTACACGCTGGCCACCGGCGACGCGTTCGAGGCGGTGCCCTACGTTCTGCCGTCCACCGTCGCCGCCTTATACATGCTGTGCCGGGCGTTCTTCAACTGGCGTTGACGCCCAAACGGGAGCGCCCATGGAACCTCTGCAACTGGACGGCAACAACCTGACTCTGGAACAGGCCGTCCGCGCCGTCAAAAACAACACACCTTTATCCCTCACCGCAGAAGCCCGCGACCGGGTCAACCATTCCCGTGAACAGATCGATACCGCCGTGCGCGAACGCAGGGTGGTCTATGGCGTCACCACCGGCTTTGGTGCGTTGAGCAACGTGGTGATCCCGCCGGAAGACGCGCGCGCCCTGCAGAATAATGTGTTGCGAAGCCACGCCGCGGGCGTGGGGCCGCCGTTCGAAGATGAAGTCGTGCGCATGACCACGCTCCTCATGGTCAACAGCATGTCCAAAGGCTATTCCGGTATATGCTTGTCCACGCTGGAGACGTTGATAGCCCTGTTCAACAAAGGCGTGGTTCCAGTGGTGCCCGCACAGGGGTCGGTGGGCGCGAGTGGCGATCTGGCACCCATGGCGCATCTGTCGCTGGTGCTCATCGGACGCGGCCGGGCGCGTTATCAGGGTGAAGAGATGGAGGGCGCGGAGGCGCTGAAACGCGCGGGCATCGAGCCGGTCACGCTGGCGGAAGGGGAAGGGCTCGCGCTCATCAACGGCACGCAGGTGATGACGGCGCTGGGCGCGCTCACCCTGTGCCGGGGATTGAGGCTGGCGAAGGTTCTGGACATCGCCGCTGCCATGAGCCTTGAAGTTCTGCTCGGCACCAACACGCAGTTCCACAAACGCATTCATCATATCCGGCCGCATCCGGGACAGATCGACACGGCCTCCAATATGCGCAAGATCACCGACGGCAGTGAGATCATCTCCTCGCACAAGGACTGCGACCGCGTGCAGGATGCGTACTCGCTCCGGTGCGTGCCGCAGGTGCACGGGGCAACGCGCGACACGCTGGCGCATGTGCGCCGGGTGCTGGAGACGGAGATGAATTCGGCGACGGAAAACCCGCTGGTGTTCGAGAACGGCCAAGTGCTCTCCGGCGGCAACTTCCACGGTCAGCCGGTGGCGCTGGCGATGGACTTCATGACCATCGCGCTGGCGGAACTGGCGAACATTTCCGAGCGACGCATCGAGCGCATGGTCAACCCGAACCTGAGCGGCCTGCCGTCGTTTCTGATTGAGGGTGGCGGGCTTCACTCCGGTTTCATGATCGCGCAGTACACCGCGGCGGCGCTGGTGTCGGAGAACAAGGCGTGGGCGCATCCCGCGTCGGTGGACTCCATCCCCACCTCCGCCAACAAGGAGGACCATGTCAGCATGGGCACCATCGGTGCGCGCAAGGCACGGCACGTGGTGGAGAACCTGAAATACGTCGCGGCCATCGAACTGCTGTGCGGCGCGCAGGCGATGGACCTGTTCACCAACCTCAAGCCGGGGCAGGGCACGCTCGCGGCTTACCAGGTACTGCGCAATTTTGTGTCGCACATGGACGCCGACCGCGAACTGAATCCGGACATTGAAACCGTCGCGCGCCTGATCGACAATGATGACATTCTGGGTGCGGTGGAAAAAGTGACCGGTCCCTTGCTCTGATGGCTCCCGTGATTTGTTAAGGACTTGCCCGAATGGAAACACCCGTGTTTGAAACCGGCCCCGACCGGCTCCCTTTGGTGACCGACACCGGCCGCGGTTACTTCGGCCTGCAGCGTTCGTCCGCGCCTGACCTCAATCGCCGCGTGGTTGAGTTGTTCGAATACCTCAACCAGCACATCGGTTTCCGCAACAACGAATCGAGCCGCCACCAGCAGCAGTGTTTCAACCTGATCCTGCGATACGCCTACCCGGAAATCATGATCGATCTCGCCGACCTTGTGTATGTTCAGCACGAGCGACCGATGGTGTTTCTGAACCTGGACCACATCGACGGCAACCGCCGCGCCGACCGCAATGCGCCTCTTCGCAACCTTTCGGACGAGGACATGAACCACGAGATGGAGTTTCTGTTCCGCTCGCTGGCGCATGCCATCCGGCACAACCGGGATCTGGCGGAAGACCCGGTGGTGGTGCGCCTGCTGGCGGAAAGTTACAGCACTTACCTTGTGATTACGGAAAACTTTCCCTGGGACCAGGGGCTCGCCGACCTCATCCCGCCGATCAACGAACCCGTACTGGACGTGGCGACGGGGCTGACGGGGTTCAGCATTTTGCACGACTGGCCGGAGGACCGCCCGCCGCTGTATCTCAGCGATTCCATGCCGTTCATCATCGAGGCGCTCACGCATTACCGCGACTGCATCGGCAAAAAGAACGTGGAGATCGTGGACGTGCGGTTCCCCGATGGAGATAATGTGACGCAACCGTTGGGCTGGGTGCAGGTGAGTAAGTTCCTGCACCATCTGCAAAGGGAGGACCGCCGTGCGTTTCTCAAGTGGGCACTGCGGCAACTGAAACCGGGCGGCCGCATGATGATCGTGGACACCGATCTTGAATACCGCATCCTGAAAGAGGCGGAGAAACCGGAGTACCGCGACAAGCTGATGCCGGGTTACCTGGAGACGCTGGTGGACATCGAGGACAAGTTTTGCCACAACCTGGTTGAAGACGTGCGCGAGGTGGGGTTCGTGGTGGAGGACTTCGAATACCACGAATTCTTCGACGAAACGGATGCGTACAGCTATTATCCCGGTGACAACCTGTCCCTTCAGTTCCTGGGTTTCGAGATCGTCGCCGAAAAGGTTGGCTGACGGAGGGGGGCGAAATTCGGCATCATTTTGTATTGAGGTGTTTGCTGAGAGACTTCCACTCCGCCTGCACGGTTTTGAGGGCCTTGGTTTCCATGGTGCGGTACCGGTCGATAACGCCCTGGCCAAGTACGGTGAGTTCCGCTCCGCCCCCGCCCGCCCCGCCTTTACTGCGCGCCACCAGCGGGCTTTTGAAGCACTGATTCATGGTATCGACCATCCCCCAGGCGCGGCGGTAGCTCAGGCCGATTTCCCTGGCCGCTGCGGAAATCGACCCGGTGCGTCCGATGGCCTCCAGCAGGTCCACCTTGCCCGGACCGAGGGCGATTTCTCCGTGGAGGGTGATTCGGAAGCGCGGTTTCAACTGTGCGGTTTTGGATGATGCTTTCGACATGGGGTCTCACTGTGAGTCGGGGGCGGGGAGGCGTTCGACCCCCACCACGTTGGGTATGGGCCAGGCGATCCGGTTGGCATCGTTCTCGTTGGAACCGGTGGAATAGCTGCCCAAAAATTCCATTTGTTTTCCACCGGAGGCAATGAACAACTGCGCTTCCGGTCCGCCTTCCACGTACATGGCGCGTTTCAGTTGAATCGGCAACTCCAGTAAAATGTTGATGAGGTCATGGGTGCTGTAGGGCGAACGAACGTGAATGAAAAGGATGTGGCCGTCTTCATCCATGCCGATCGCCGCCGTGCTCCAGATACGCTCCTGCTGCTTCCATACGTTTTCTCCATCGCAGGAAATCATGCGGATGCTCTGGATCAGGGTCCGGTACCGGGCGCGGAGTGATTCCACATCCTGGCAGTCCCGGTCCAGAATCTGAACCGGGGGCAGGGACTCTCCTTTGGGGTGGAAGGCGAGCAGGGCACGGTCTTTCGAGTACCAGGTGTTATTGATGTGCCCGATGGTTTTCATGAGCGACACGCTGGTCAGGTTGTCGATCTGGTACATGCTGGCATTGATGGCGGCGACCAGCCGATGCTCCTCCGCCCATTCGCGGGCGGAGCGGCGTTTGTTCCGGTCCGCGGACGCGTTGAGCAGGCGAAAACGAAAATGGGACGGGCTGATGCGTAATACGCGAACCAGCGAATCCCCGACGGGGGACTTCTGGGAAGAGAGAAAGGTGCCCAGTTGCAGGCCCGGCTCCAACTCCACCCAGGGGGCCTCGCCGGGTTTTTCTCCGGAGGGGGTGGCGGTTGTGGTTCCCAAAGTCAGGAAGACCAGAAGCGCGCCGATGATCTGGGTATGGAAGCCGAACTTCATGATTCCGCCAACTCTGGGTTGCAACCTTGTTCCAATCGGGAAACCGGTGTGGGGTGGCCAACAGCTTGTTGAATTATAACAAATTTCCCATTCGATCCTCATCCCGGACTGAATTCTTTCAACTGGCCCCTTTTGAGTGTTTTAAGCCGAACAGGTATCTTTGATATAGCGGTAATCTAGATAATTCAAGGATTTATTTGTCTCTGTGAGTTGATTTTGAATGGTTTTTGTTTATAATGACCTGACTTCGTAAGAATTCGAATTCGCTTCTAAAAATCGATATGATCGAGCCTCGTTTTTCAGGCAGGCTCCCAGAATAATAATCTTATCCAATATAAGAAAGGGCGCTCTATCATGAATAAAACGGTTCGTTTAGGGGTTTTGGCCATATTGGTATTCTCGATAGGTTGTGCGGCGCAGGGAGGCTCCGGAGGAGGCGATACGGGCGGCATGGACCGGGTTTCCAGTAGCGGAAAGGGCATTAAAATCGTAAAGCCGAGGACCGCTGAGAGTGTGGACAACAAGGTGGAGGTCTGCATTGAGGCCGACGGCTATACCGTGGAACCCGCCAAGAACGGAGTCAATGAGGGCAAGGGCCACCATCATTTGATTATTGATGTCGATCTGCCGCCGGCCGGACAACCCATTCCGAAGGACAGCAATCACGTCCACATGGGTGACGGCTCCACCTGCAAAACCCTCGAATTGTCAGATGGCATGCACCGGATTCAGGCGCTGTTCGCCAAGGGAAACCACGTTCCTTATGATCCGCCGGTTACCGATTCCATAGTTGTGTTTGTTCAGTAATAACTTTTGAAAAAACGTTAATTCTGGGAGTCTGAATATGAAAATTCTCACACGGATTTTTGCAATCATGGCCATTTTGATGCTCATCGGCTGTGCTTCGAACGGTGGAGCCGGCAGCTCTTCGTCCTCCTCCTCGTCTTCTTCGTACTCGGATGTCAAGCAGTTGACCTCAGAGGATTACGAACGGCTGGGGATCAAGGAAACCAACCGGGACTGATTGCACCCGTTCTTTCCAAAAAAACAAAACGCGGAGGCAAACGCCTCCGCGTTTTTTTGTGCGCGAATTCAGGTTTAAAGGTGGTCGAGAAACTCCGCCAGGCCGGATACCACCACATCGGCTTCCGAAAAGTCGATGTTCTGGTTGAGCGGGTTGCGCACGATGACGCAGGCCATGCCCGCGTCCTTCGCCGCCTGCAATCCTTTGAGGGCATCCTCCACCACGAAGCAGCGTCCAGGCTGCAACCCCAGTTGTTCCGCCGCCTGCAGGAAGATATCCGGAGCCGGTTTCTCCCGCCGGGTGCCCGGGGATTTTCCGAGAATCGTCTTCACCATGTGCCCGGCACCGGCATTCTCGAGAATGGCACGGATGTCATGTTCCCACGATCCTGAGGCAATGGCCACCCTGAAGCGTGCGGTCACCACTTCCATGAACCGCATTGCGTCGGGGAACAGCTTGATATCGCCCCCCTGGCAGAATCGCGAATAGATCTCGAATTTCTCTTCTCGCATGGCTTCGGGAGTGACATCGAGTTTCAGGTTGTACCGCTCGATCTCCCCCTTGAGCCCTTTTCCCTTGGATGTGAATTCCACCCAGTATTCATCCGGGTCGATGCTGTGCCCGTAGCGCTCGAACACGGCGTTGTAGGCCTTGTAGTGGAACGGTTCCGAATCGGCGATCAGGCCGTCGAAGTCGAGGATGACGCCTTCGCTGTTCCGGGCCAATTCGGTGATGCGGGTTTTCAGGTCGGTGCTCACGGTAATTATTCGTTACGGTTGGGCCAGCTCGGGGCCGGTGTGTTCATGATCGTAAACGGAAAGGCCGATGCGGTCGAACCGCACGCTGCCGCGGTCTCCGTTCCAGGACCAGTAGATCCACTGTGCCTTGCCGCGTACCTTGTCGAGGTCGAGGAAGCCCCACTTCCTGCTGTCGTGGCTGTTCTCGCGGTTGTCGCCCATAACGAACACGTGGCCGTCCGGTATCAGCAGGGGGCCGAGGTCGTCGCGTTCCGGGACCGGTTCCAGGCTGGGCGGTTCCGTGTGGTGCACGTAGGATTCCTCCATGCGCTGGCCGTTGATGTACACCTGCTGGTGGCGCAGCTCCAGCTTTTCACCCGGAAGAGCGATGACACGTTTGATGAAATCCTTGGTCTCGTCGAGGGGATATTTGAAAACGATGATGTCCCCGCGTTCCGGCACTTCCTGAAACAGCAGGATGTCCGGAAAGAACCGGATGCCGACGAACGGGATTTCGTTCGGTATGTGGATGCCGTAACTGAACTTGGTGACCAGCAGGTGGTCTCCGATCAGAAGGGTGTCCTCCATTGAGCCGGAAGGAATTTTAAAGGCCTGCACCACGAAGGTGCGGATGAGAAGGGCCAGTACCAGGGCGATGACGATCGCCTCCGTGTATTCCCTCAGCGTGCTTTTCCGGGGTTTGGGATTGGAGACCGGGGGCGAAGTGGAGCCGCGTGCGTTCTGTTCCGTATTATTTGACATCAGTCCTCAGCACCGCCAGAAAGGCTTCCTGCGGAATTTCCACCTTGCCGATCTGCTTCATTCGTTTTTTTCCGGCTTTCTGCTTTTCCAGAAGTTTACGTTTGCGGGTGATGTCGCCTCCGTAACACTTGGCCAGCACATTCTTGCGCAGGGCTTTGACGGATTCGCGGGCGATGACCTTGCCGCCGATGGAGGCCTGGATGGCGACCTCGAACATTTGCCGGGGAATCTGCTCTTTCAGTTTTTTAACCAGTTCGCGGCCACGGTAATAGGCCTTGTCACGGTGAACGATCATGGACAGGGCATCGACCGTCTCTCCGTTGAACAGGATGTCCAACTTTACCAAATCCGATGCCCGAAAATCCAAAAATTCATAATCGAACGATGCGTAGCCCTTGGTCGATGATTTCAGATGGTCAAAGAAATCGAACACGATTTCACTAAATGGAAGAGCGTACTGGAGCATGACGGTCTTCGGCGTCAGATACTCCATCTTCAATTGAATGCCGCGGCGGTCGCGCGCCAGGTTCATGACAACGCCGACGTATTCGTCGGGTACGATGATGGTGCCCCTCAGATACGGTTCGAGGATGGTGTCGGTGCGGTCTTGCTTTTTCAGGTTCGACGGGTTGTCGATGACCACCATATCGCCGTGCTCCGGTTTCAGATGAAACACCACCGTGGGCGCGGTGGTCAACAGGTCCACGTTGTATTCGCGCTCGAGGCGTTCGCGCACGATCTCCATGTGGAGGAGGCCCAGAAAACCGCAGCGGAAGCCGAACCCGAGCGCGGCGGAGGTCTCCGGCTCGTAGGTGAACGATGCGTCGTTGAGGCGCAGCTTCTTGAGGGCGTCGCGCAGGTTTTCATACTGGTCGCCGTCGATCGGGTACAGCCCGCTGAACACCATCGGCTTGACGTCCTTGTAACCGGGCAGGGGTTTGTCGCAGTTGTTCTTGAATTCGGTGACGGTATCGCCGATTTTCGTTTCGTCCAGTTTCTTGATACCGGCGATGACGAAACCGACCTCGCCCGCGCTCAGGCGGTCGATGCGTTTCGGCACCGGGGTGAACGCACCCAGTTCTTCCACTTCGAAGGTGTGGCCGGTGGCCATCATCTGGATGGTCATGCCTTCTTTCAGGTGGCCGTCCACCACGCGCACGAGGATCATCACGCCTTTGTACAAATCGTACCAGGCGTCGAACAGGAGCGCCTTGAGCGGCTGGTCCGGGTCTCCCTCCGGGGGCGGGATGCGTTCGACGATGGCTTCCATGATCTCCTCCACGCCGATGCCCTGCTTGGCGCTGGCCAGGATGGCTTCGGTGGAATCGATCTGCAGGATGTCCTCCAACTGCTCGCGCACCATGTCGGGATCGGCGCTCGGCAGGTCCACCTTGTTGATGACGGGGATGATGGTCAGGTTGCCCGCCATGGCGAGGTTGACGTTGGCGATGGTCTGGGCCTGGATGCCCTGCGACGCGTCGATCAACAGCAGGACGCCCTCGCAGGCGGCAAGGCTGCGCGACACTTCATAGGAGAAGTCCACGTGGCCCGGGGTGTCGATCATGTTGAAGGTGTAAGCGTCGCCTTTTTGCGACCGGTACGGCAGGCGCACGGTCTGCGCTTTGATGGTGATGCCGCGTTCCCGCTCCAGGTCCATGTTGTCGAGGTACTGGTCCTTGAACACGCGCTGTTCGAGCGCACCGGTCTTCAGGATCAGTTTGTCGGCGAGGGTGGACTTGCCGTGATCGATGTGGGCAATGATTGAAAAGTTGCGTACGTTCTGTTGATTCATTTCGGAAATAGGATTCGGGTGTGCCTGAGGCAGACCTGTTATTGTAGCAAGTTCTGGGAAGCGCCGTATTCCTTTTTACGGAAAGGACGGGTCCGGCCGGTAGCTGTCAACGGACCGTTTCGGTGTCTTTTTCGGAGGCCTCCATCCGGGAGGGAACCGGAACCCGGGTCATGGCCGTGTGGGCGGACAGGTCCTCAGGCAGGGGGTACCGCTCGACCAGTCCACGAAGGTACTGCTTCCAGTCCTGAAACCGGAGTTTCATCACCTCGAAATCGCGGTTGTTGTCGATGTCCAGCGTGGCTCCCGGAAACGGGGTGACCAGACCCATGAACCGGGTCTTGAGGCCCTGTGACACCCAGGTTTCGAGACGCCGTTTCGGCACCCAGCGGCGAACCCAGTCCGCGACCCGGTCCAGTTTCAAACGCGCGCACATCAGGCACACGAGCAGGCACAGGTAAAACCGGTACCCGCGGTAGCGATCCTTTTTGAACAATTCGATGCCGAACCGGACCACGTTCTTGATGTTACGCTGGTAGCGGTACCGGTACATGGTCTGGATGTAATGCCGGTTCTCGATGCGCCCCGGCTTCACCAGGTGCATGTTGTTGATGCGGTACTTGTCTTCCCTCAAATGCAGGTAAGCCATCTTGATGCCGGGTTCGCCCTTCTTCGGATAAAACGGATGCATGGCTTTCGCCGGCGTCAGTCCCAGCACGTAATCGTAATGTTCCGTATCCGCATGCGCGATGAAGTAGTCGATTTCATGCGGCGTGATCAACGGTGAGTCGCACGGAACCACCAGGATCGCCTTGTCCTTGTGAATGGAGTTTTCGAGGTGCGATTCCGGCACCGGTTCCGGCAGGCTTTGCATGTAGGCGAACCAGACGTTCTCGTACAGCGACTGCTTCTGCTCGAGCAGGGTGATCGGTTTCGGGTGATTGAGGTCGATCCCGTCCCTCCGCAGGTACTCGCGCAGTTCTTTTTTCTTGCCGACCACGTAGATGTTGCGTACTGACTGCGCCTTCAGCAGGGCGTCAATGACATAGCTCACCACCGAGCGGCTCTCAATTTCGAGAAACGCCTTGTGCTGGTGCAGGACCTGGTAACTGTGCAGACCTTCCCCGGCCACCACAACCGCATCGAATTGTTTGTATTGGTACGGAACGTCCATGGCTTTTGTCAGGCGATTGGTGATACCATTATAAATATGAAACCGGAAAACATGGAGTCAATGTGTTCCCGCCGGAAAAAAGTGCCTAATATACTATGAATTAAGGATAAATCCAATTCCGGGTTGATCTCCCGCCTTATTTTCATTATACAAGTCGTTTTACATGCCGTGAATTTTTTGTCATTATAAAAACACATGTCAGTCAACACACCTTTAAAAACCACCCCTCTTCACGCAATCCATGTCCGCCTGGGCGCCAAAATGGTGCCGTTTGCCGGATGGGATATGCCCATTCAGTACAAGGGGGTCATGGACGAACACCGCACCGTGCGCGACGGCGTCGGCATTTTCGACGTCAGCCACATGGGCGAGGTGGAGGTGAAGGGCCCGCAGGCGAAGGCCTTCCTGCAACACCTGGTCACCAACGATGTGGAGAAGATGACCGACGGCGGCATCCTCTACAGCCTGATGTGTTATGAGAACGGCGGCGTGGTGGACGACCTTTTGATCCACCGCTTCGACGACGATCATTATTTTCTGTGTGTCAACGCCGCCAACACGGACAAGGATTTCGACTGGATCGAACAGCAGACGAAGGGATTCGACGTCACGGTAGAGAACACGAGCGACCAGACAGCCCAGTTGGCGGTGCAGGGCAAGCACGCTGAAGCGTTGCTGAAACCGATGCTCGACATCCCGGTGGCCGACATCGCCTATTACACGTTTCAGCGCGGCAGGATTGAAGGCGCCGACTGCATCATTTCCCGCACCGGCTACACCGGAGAAGATGGATTCGAGATTTACCTGTCGGTGGACGACGCGGCGGCGGTGTACGAAAAAATTATGGAGGCGGGAAAACAGTACGATTTGCAACCCATCGGCCTGGGCGCGCGCGATACCCTGCGTATCGAAATGGGGTACCCGCTTTACGGGCAGGAGATTGATGCCGAGCACAACCCGCTTGAAGCGCGGCTCGGGTTTGTCATCAAACTGAAAAAGGAAACCGACTTCGTTGGCAAGCAAGCGCTTAAAAAACAAAAGGAAGCGGGGTTGTCACGGAAACTGGTCGCAATCAAGATGAAGGAACGCGGCGTACCCCGCTCGCACTACAAAATTCTGCAGGACGGCCGGGCGGTGGGAGAGGTCACCAGCGGCACGTTTTCCCCGTCCTTGAATACCGGGGTGGCTCTGTGTTATGTACCCACAGAGATGGCCCAGGTGGGCAACGAGGTTTCAGTGGAAATCCGCAACCAGGCGGTGGCGGCGGAAATCATATCCCTCCCCATGGTGCCCAGCAACGTCAAGAAAAACTGAATGCGGACCGCGCGAACGCGGTACCCGGTGGAATCAATTACAGGAGGCGACAATGGAAGTCCCGAAGGACCTGATGTACACGCGCGAGCACGAATGGCTCCGCATCGACGGCAATAAAGGAGTGATCGGCATCACGGCGTTCGCGCAGGACCAACTGGGCGATGTGGTGTTCGTCGAACTGCCGAAGGAAGGCTCCGATCTGCAACAGGAGAGCACGTTCGGCGTGGTGGAGTCGGTCAAAACCGTGTCCGATCTCTACGCTCCCGCCAGCGGCAAGGTGTCCAAGGTCAACAAGGAACTCGAAGCGCATCCGGAGCTCATCAACCAGGAGCCTTACGGCAAGGGCTGGATTGTTGAGGTCGAGCTGAAAGACGCCAAAGTGAAGAACGGCCTGCTCTCCGCTGAAGACTACGAAAATTTTCTGAAAGAACAAAACCAGTAATCCTCAAACCCCCTCTGCTCTAAAAATGCGTTATATCCCGCACACCGAAACCGACATCCAGGAAATGCTCGCCGCCATCGGCATTGGTGAGGTGGCCGAGCTGTTCCAATCCATCCCCGAAAGCCTGCGGCTGGTGGAGCCGCTGAATCTGCCCGCCGCACTCTCCGAGGCGGATATGGTGCAGGCCATGCGGCGGCTGGAAGCGCGCAACCTGAACCCGGACGAGTACTCGGTGTTCCTCGGCGCGGGGGCGTACCGGCATTTCACGCCGTCGATCGTGAACCACATGATCCTGCGCGGCGAGTTTGCCACCTGTTACACGCCGTACCAGCCGGAAGTCAGCCAGGGCACCCTGCAGGCCATCTTCGAATTCCAGAGCATGATTTGCATGCTGACGGGAATGGAGATCGCCAACGCGTCGATGTACGACGGCTCGACCGCCTTGGCAGAGGCGGTGCTGATGGCGTACCGCATCAACGGCGGGACGGAAGTGTTGATGGCGAAGAGCGTGCATCCGGAGTACCGGCACGTGGCCCGCACCTACACGCAGGGACTCGGCATCACTTACAAGGAAATCCCGTTCGGCGACGACGGGCGCTTCGATCTCGAATTCATCAAGAAGAACCTCACCGACAACACCAGTTGCGTTGTGATACAGAGCCCGAACTTTTTTGGCGTGGTTGAACAGTATGCGGAGTTGAGCGAATTCCTGAAAGAGAAGAACACCCGCCTGGTGGTGGCAGTGGCGGAGGCGACGTCTTTGGGAATATTGAAACCGCCCGGCGAGCGCGGCGCGGACATCTGCGTCGGCGAAGGCCAGGCGCTGGGTTTGCCGGTGTCGTACGGCGGGCCGTACGTCGGCTTCTTTGCGACGAAGGAAGGATTTTTCCGCCAACTGCCGGGCCGCATTGTCGGCGAAACGATGGACCGCGAAGGCCATCGTGCGTATGCGTTGACCCTGGCCACGCGCGAACAGCACATCCGCCGCGAAAAGGCGACGTCCAACATCTGCACCAACCAGGGCCTGTGCGCGCTGGCGACGACGGTGTACATGGCGGCGATGGGCAAGGACGGCATGCACGAGGTGGCGAAACGCAACCTGCTCCACGCCGATTACATGAAGAACAAACTGTCGAAGCTGAAGGGTTTCAAGATTCGTTTTTCAGGTGAAACGTACAACGAATTCGTACTGGAATGCCCGAAGCCCGCAGAGCAAGTGCGCGATCAACTGTTGCAGGAGAAGATCGTCGCCGGCCTGCCGCTCGGTCAGCATTATGAAAACCTCGCCAACTGCCTTCTGATCTGCGCCACCGAACTCACCCCGCAGGACCACATCGACCGTCTGGCCGACCAACTGGTCCGCGTTTAACTCTCCGGCATTTTGTACCGTTTTTTGTAATCGCCGATTCGCTTCATTGTCGTTTCCGCAGCCTCCCCGTGCACGCGCAACCAGTCGATCGCCAGTTTTTCAGCTATGACCTTGCCGATCTTTTTATTTTTCCAGTATCCCCGGTGGCAAAAAGGAGTCCACCCCAAGAGAAATGAGCCTACATCGATGTTGATATCCGCCGTGACGGCTTCTCTGCAATGGGCGTTGATCGGACGGATGGGATAACCGACGATGTCGTCTTCATCAAAAATATTCACCCAGACACCCTGTTCGTCTTCCACTTTTTGCGGTAGGAATCCCGCGAAGGGATCGGAGTCGCTTTCGCAATTGTAAAACCGGTTGGCGTAAATGGAGATGGGACTGCCCAGAGTGAAAAAATTGGTGAAGACCAACTGCCGGTCGGGTTTCAATGTATTGCGGGTATCGTAAAAGTAGTCGGAAAGAATGACCGTTCCCAGGCTGTGCGAGACAACGGTGAGCAGGGTGTTCTCGCTGGGATGGGTTTGATCGGAAATCTCTTTAATGAGCTGGCCGATTCGTTCATGGATTTTGCGGTACTGGGAGTAAGGGCCTTCGTTGGGTCCCTTGCAGTAAGAAATGGCATCCCCGAAGTTGTCGATAGAAAACCGGCGACAGCAAAGCCAGTCGACGTCCGTGTCCGGGTCGCGGAACAACCGTTTCTGCAGTTCATCCTCGCCCTCTTGAACAATGTCCGCCCACAATCCTTCCTTAAAGAGCAGTGCGTCTTCGATTCCGGTGCGGTGATCCTCCCCCATGTGCCGGAGCGCATTTCTGAAATTGGAACGCAGGTTCTTCTCTATGGCCTCGCTGAATCCTTTTTTCTGAGAACCGATTCCATGAACGATGAACACCGCTATTTTCTTGTCCATAACGATCCCTCCCCGAGAATGTGCGTCCCGGATGGGGTGAACCGTCTTGCCGCCCGCCCGGGGCGCGTTGGATGGGTTATTGAACCGTGCTGACGATGATCACGCTGGTGGTGTGCAGGTCGTACCGTTGGTTGTTTGTATCATCGACCAAAACGATCCAGTCGTCCTGAATGGTTTTGATTTTGACCGGAACTTCCCGGCCCCCCAGCACGGTGACGAATTCCTGATCCTGTTCCTTGAGTTTCTTCAATACATCCAAGAATGCACTCATCGCGACCTCCTTTCGTTTTTCATAAGCCGCCGGTCAGGGACTGGTGGGGTTTTCCATGCCTTCAAGCAGGGAACCGGTGCTCTTTTTGATTTTTTGCAGGGTTTCCAACCGTTTGGTCTCCGCCTCCTTCAAACGCGCCTGACTTTTGCTGGCTTCGGACTCGGCCAGATTCAGAGCGGCTTTCAGGACATCCTTGTACAGTTTCACGTGGTCGTCCGGTTTCAGGTTGGAGTTCATGCTCAGTTCGCACAGGCGGAACAGGGCCTCTCTCAGGAACATGATCATCTGCGTGCGTTCAGCCAGGTTGACAACATCCTGGTTGAAATCCGCTTTGCCCTTGCCTTCCACCCCGGCGTAGGTGCCCATGGCTTCCA
Source organism: Nitrospina gracilis 3/211 (assembly GCF_000341545.2). Lineage (NCBI taxonomy): Bacteria > Pseudomonadati > Nitrospinota > Nitrospinia > Nitrospinales > Nitrospinaceae > Nitrospina > Nitrospina gracilis. The sequence continues at coordinate 85,231 of NZ_HG422173.1, read as the reverse complement.
GTTTTTCGGCCAGCTTGTACGCCACGTCCGGCGAGGGTTCGGCGCAGGTTTTGTAATTGCCTGCATTGTCCTTGAAAAAGAACGTGCCGCGGCGGCTGGCATCGTAATCCAGCCAGTATTGTTTGTTGGTTTCCAGTTCGTGGTCGCGAGCCGGGTCCACGAAATGCGCACACCCCACGGTGGAAACCAGAAGGAACAGGACGATCGTTCGGCGTTTCATGACTGACTCCTAAATTTTTTTCCGAAACGGTTCCCGGGCGGGGAAGTTCCGGAACAAGGCGGGTGAATGGTAAAGATGGGTTAAGAATGGTTCGGAAAGACGAAAAAATCAACTAAAAATGAATGTGCCCGTGTGGTCACCCGATTTTTTCAGCCAACTCTTCGGCGGGGTAGGTGAGGATTTCGGACAGGGTGGGGTGGTAGTAGGGCATCTTGAGCATATCGTGCACGGTGCCGTGGTAGTACATGACGGCGGTGAGGTGGTGGATCAACTCGCCTGCTTCCGGACCGGTGATGTGCCCGCCGATGAGGGTGCCGGTTTCCGGATGGCACAGCAGTTTCACCAGGCCGTGCGTCTCGCCGAGGCACAGCGACTTGCCGTGGTCGTCGAAGGGGTACGACGCGGCGAGGTACGGCCAGTTGTTGTGCAGGCATTCTTTCTCGGAGTAACCGACGCTGGCCACCGCCGGGTCGGTGAACACCACGCTGGTTTTCATCCGTTCCTCAAACCGCTGTTGCGCCCCGTCGGGATTCAGCGCGTTGTGCGCGGCGATCTCGCCCTGCTGGATGGCGATGTGCACCACCTCGTGCAGGCCGTTGACGTCGCCCACGGCGAAGATGTTGCGTTTGCTGGTGCGCATGGTGGCGTCCACCGCGATGCCCCAGTCGCCCATTTTCACCCCCGCCGCTTCCAGATTCAGTCCCGCAACATTCGGCGTTCTTCCGAGTGCATTCAAGATGGTGGACGCGGACACGGTGGTTTCTTTTCCCTCGTGCAGAAAGTGGGCACAGCGTTTTCCATCCTGGACGCTGATTTTCAGGTCGCGCGTGCCGGTGTACACGGCCATGCCTTCCTCGCGGAAACGCGCTTCCACCGGGCGGGCCATGTCTTCGTCCTGCGCCGACAGGATATGACCGCTTCTCTGCACCACGGTCACCTGCGTGCCGATACGCTGGAAAAACTGCGCCAACTCCACGCCGACGAAACCCGCTCCCAATACCATCATGGAGTCCGGTTGCTCGCGCAATTCCAAGACGTCGTCGCTGGTCATGAACCCGGCCTCGGCGAGACCCGGCACGGGGATGTCGGCGATCACGGAGCCGGTGGCGATGATGAAGGCGTGTGCGCTGTAGCGTTTGCCGCCGGCTTCGACGGCTGTGGAGGAGACAAAACGCACGGGTTGTTCGATCAATGTGAACCGTGGACTTTTCAACTGCTCGACGCGGTAACGGGTGAAGTCGTCGATGAGTTTCGTTTTACGGTCGATGATGGCGGCGAGGTCGGCGCGCGGGTTGTCGGTGGCGAGGCCGAACTCCCCGGCCCTCTGCATCAGCCCCATCACGTCCGACGAGCGCAGGATGGTTTTGGTCGGCATGCACCCGCGCAGGATGCAGAGTCCGCCCAGCGGCCCCGGATCGAATATGGCGACTTTGGCACCGGCGTGTTCGGCGGCGCTGGCCGCGGCATATCCCGCGGAACCGCCGCCGATCACGATGATGTCATAATCCATGATGGATGCGAATCGGTGTGGAAGGGTCGGAAAGGAGCGTCACTCGAAGTCTTCCGGCGACATTTTGAACTCGTGGTAGCACTCACGCAAAAGGTCTTCCGCCGTTTCCGTCATCACCGTGTCGCCCTGTTCCTTGAACAGGTCCTTGGCGATGCGCAGGTGGTGGATGGCCTCGCGTCCGCGTTTGACCGAGTAATGCACGGTCGCCAGGTTGCTGTGGGCGCGCGCGAAGTTGGGATTGATCTTGAGTGCCTCTTCGTAATGCTTGACCGACTCGTCGATCATGCCGAGCAGGTTGAGGATGAGGCCCAGGCTGTAATGCGCCATCACGTCTTCAGGCTTCAGCTCCACGGCTTTCTGAAAACATTCCATCGCCTTCACGTTTTTCGGAATCTTGCCGTAGCGGATGCCCTTGTTGAACCAGGCTTTGAAATGAGCCGGGTCCTGATCCGTGCATTTGTCATAGGCTTCGATCGCGCCGTCGTTGTCCCCGGCGCGGCCGCGTTCGAGGCCGATTTGAAACCATTGCTCCGCAGACCGCGGAGTTTCACTTTCCGTCGTCATTCGAATTCCCTTATTAGTGGATCGGGATTGCAGGATTGCAAGTCGTTGATATTCTGAGGACCCTATGCTAACTTATTACCCAACCAATTTTCAACACCCGTACCCGCAATTCCCCCACGGGGTTTCCGGTCGTCTCTTTTCAAATCGTTACGCCCTGATTTTATCCGATAAACCGTAAGAATAGAGGAAGTTAGGAGAAGCATGAGTATTGAACCCGGTTCCGAAGAAGAACGCCTGTTGCTCGGTCGCTGGATCCGCAAAGGACAGGACCTGATCGTCGCCTCCTCCGCATTGGGCGACTCCTACCTGGACCCCAACGTAAAGCGCGATGAAGAGGTCCAAACCCTTTCTGAAGAATATGTGAAATTCGACCACGAGGTGGCCGAGAAACTGCCGCACCTCAAAGGCCGGTTCCGCTGGGACCTGGAGAAATACTTCCGCGACCATTTCGGTCCCTATCTTCCCAAGGAATAACCGAATCCATGTCCGACGTCAAAATCTCCGGGCTGGACGACGCTCCCCCCGAAAACGAAGGCCGCATCATCCAGTTCAACCATCCATTCACGGAATACCCCTACACCCTTGCGCTTTACCAGAGTGGGGGTCGCTTTTTCGTCATCACCGATGCCTGTAAAATGTGCGGATCGAGCCTGGGACGCGGCACCCTGAAAGGCATGTACGCCGCCTGCGCGAGGGAAGGTCACCCCTGGCACATCAAGACCGGGTTGTGCAAGTTCGACCGCACGCAGTCCCAACCCACCTACCGCGTGCAGTTACGGGACGATGGACTCTACATCGAAATCTGAAACCGAAATCGTTGAGGCGGCAAGGGCGGGTTACCCGCGCCGCCATGCGTGAAATTTCTGCACCCACTTGAGAAGACCCTGAGGGGCGTGCGCCTGTTTCCAGACGCCGGCAGCGAACTTGTTGGCCTCTGCCATGGTGGGGTAGATGTGTATGGTGCCGAGGATTTTGTTGAGGCCGAGACCGTGCTTCATGGCGAGAACATATTCGGCGATGAGGTCCCCCGCGTGGTAGCCGACGATGGTCACGCCTAGAATTTTGTCTTTTCCGGGCACGGTCAGCACCTTCACGAAACCGTGGTCCTCGCTGTCGGCGATGGCGCGGTCGAGATCGTCGATTCCGTAGGTCGTCACTTCATACGGAATGTTTTTCTCCTTCGCTTCTCTCTCGTTCAGGCCGACCCGCGCCACTTCCGGATCGGTGAACGTGCACCACGGGATGACGCGGTAATCGACCCTGAATTTTTTGAACGGACTGAACAGTGCGTTGACGGCGCAGTACCACGCCTGGTGCGCGGCGGTGTGGGTGAACTGGTACGGCCCCGCCACGTCGCCGCAGGCATAGATGTTCTTGTGCATCGTGGTGCGCAGGTAATCGTCCACTTCCACCGTGCCGCGCGGACCGAGTTTCACACCGATCTCTTCCAGCCCGAACCCCTTCGCATTCGCCGCCCGGCCGACCGCCACCAGCACCCGGTCGAATTCGATGTCTTCCGTACCGTTCTGCGTTTCGAGGCGCATGAAGGTGCGCCCGCCCTCCTTGACCACTTCCTTGCAGCGGGTGTTGGTGCGCACATCGATGCCCTCCGCCAGAAATTTTTCCCGCACGGTTCGGCTGACTTCCTCGTCTTCACGGCTCAGGATGTCCGGCAACATTTCCACCTGCGTCACCTTGCTGCCGACACGGGCCAAGGCCTGCGCCAGTTCGGAACCGATGGGCCCGCCGCCCGCCACCAGCAGGCGTTTCGGCAACTCGCGCAGATTCCACAGGGTGTCGGAGGTGAGCGCCTCCACCTGGTCGAGGCCGGGGATGGGCGGCACCGCAGGCCGTGCACCGGTGGCGATGATGATGTTCTTCGTGGTGAGGACTTGGCCGTTCACTTCCACTTCGTGGGGGGACCGAATCCGGGCCTCGCCGGTGAAGCAGTCGACTCCCAGTCGCGTGTAGCGCTCGATGCTGTCGTGCGGCTCGACTTTGCTGATGATCGCCTGCACGCGCTCCATGATGTCGGCGAAATTAAAATCCGCGGTGGCGGACTTCAAACCGAATTTTTCATGACGCTGGATATAGGAAAGGATCTTGCCGCTTCGAATGAGCGCCTTGCTAGGCACACAACCGGTATTCAGGCAGTCGCCACCCATCTTGTGCTTTTCGATGAGCGCCACTTTGGCTTTGAGCACCGACCCGATATACGCCGAAACCAGGCCCGCGGAGCCGCCGCCAATCACAATGAGGTTGAAATCTTTTTTCGCCATGCATGTCCCCCGTTTCATTAAAGCATACTTTTCAGTGAATCGCAGGCCATGTCGGAAGAAGGGCCGAATCCCTTACAAAGGAACAGGGAGTAACCGTAATCAATGGTGGGTGGTTTAGGGAAGAGAGCGGTTCCGGCTGGTGGCGTCCGGATTGCGCCCCAATGCCTTGATGGTGAGGACTTTTTGTTGAACCGGTGCCTGGACGAGTCTGTAAAACTCCTGGATGTTTCGGGTGACCCGGCTTCTTTCTTCCTGCGATTCGTTTCCGAAATGATGATCGACATAGAGCATGATCGACCGGTTCAGCGTCCTGTCATCGATGCCGAGTTCCTTTCGGATGTCATCATCCCACAGGGCCTTCTTCCAGTTCTCCGCTTTGGTGATCGTTGGCTGCAGATGGCCTCGGGGGTCGCGCAGGTTACGGGCGTTACGGAAGTCGGCGAACTTGAGGTTGGCTCCGGTGAAGTCGACCGAATCGAGGTCCGAATTCTGAAAACGGGAGCCGGTCAGGTTGGCCCGGTAAAACAGCGTTCCGGAAAGATCCGCTCCGCTGAAATCGGTATCCAGCGCGGTGACCTCCGTCAGGTCCGCCAGATTGAGGAGAACATAGGCCATGCTGGTGCTTTCGAATGTGACACCGTAAAAATTGTTTCCGGAAAGATCCGTGCCTTCCAGAATGGCGCCGCTGAAATCCACGTTGTCGAAATCGGTTTCTGAAAAACTGGAGTGGCTGAGGTCGGCCCCCCTGAATTGGACGTCGGTGATATAGGCGTTTTGAAACAGGGCCTGGGTGAGATGCGCGTCGTTGAAACGGCTGTTCTTGATTTCCGCCCGCACAAACTGGGTCGAATCCATCTGTGCTTTCTGGAAGATCGAGTTGCTGATCATGGATTCGGAAAAATCGGCACGAAGCAGAGAAGCGTTGGAAAAAATGGAGTTGTTGATTTTTGAAATATTGAACCGCGTTCCTTCAAGGTCTGCGGAGCTGAAATCAACCTGGTCCAGCTGTGCCTTTGTAAAATCTGCATTCTTCAACAGGGCGCGATGAGAAACACCTGATTTGGATGCCAGCTTTTCCGGCTGGTTGCTGGTGCTGTCCGGTGGTTTGGGTGTGCCCGTTTCATTTTCAGCACCTGAGGAAGAAGAGGAGGGTGTGGTGGCGCCATATTGAAGGCCGGATGCCACCTCTCCCCGGGCTTTCGATTTGCGGGAGTCCTGGCGAAACAGGTTCAACAGGGAAAATCCCCCCTGGTCGAATTCCGCCGGTGCGATGAACGGAGAGAAATCGCTTCCCGTCAATTTGGCTTCCTGGAACATGGAACCGTTCAGGTTGGCTCCCCGAAAACGGGTTCCGGTGAGGTCGCTTTTGCGAAAACTGGACTTGGACAGGTTGGCTCCGGAAAACCGGGTGTTGGTCAGAAAGGCGTTGTTGAACAGGGCGTCTTTCACGTTCTGGTTGCGGGTGAAATCGGAATGTTCCAGGTTCGCAAAATCGGCATTCATCCGGTTCAGCATGAAATTCCGGAAATCGGTGTTTTTAAGGTCGCTTTTAACCAGCTTGATGGGGCCGAAAAACGTGAGGTTGCCCGGCACCGCTGAAACAATGAACACCGCAACCAGGACCATCAGCGGAAAGGGTTGACGGCGGAGCGATCCCCCTTGCACCTGCGTGGCGCAATGAAACAGCCACACCAGGGCCAGGCACACCCCCAGCGCCACCAGCGACCACAGGGTCACGCGCTCCGATGCGCGGATCGACCAGATGAAGGAAAGGAAAACCAGCGGAGTCAGAAAATAAAATACGAAAAACGTGATGGCCTTGGCGAACCAGTTGTCGAGGTTGAACACGAACGGTAATTTGCGCGAAGCTTCCAGCTCGCAGCGTTGGAGTTCGTGAATGAAGATGTGCAGATAGAAGGTGAGCACGATCAGGATGATCGGGCCCACAATGAAAAACGTGCTGAAATTGACGACGATGCCGCCGGAGAACGGAATCTGGATCTGGCCGGTTTCCTTGAACACGATGTTGTCCGACTGGCCGAGCGTGAGGAAACAGAACAGTGCGTAGGACATGAGCGCCAGCGCCACGGAACGGATGTTGCGCGAGATTTCGTCGTGCCGCGCCTTGATGGCCTCGTACGTGCCCTCCAGTCCTTTCGGAACTTCAGCCGGAACAGGGTCCAAATGGCTTTCAGGATCGTTTTGCGGCATCTTCGGGGAGGACATGTCCAAAGCCTCTCTTGTTTGGCTTACCGATATCGAATTCTAGCAGAATCCGGCCGGGAATGGGAAATAGTTGGGTCTTTGCGAGAGCGTTTCTGGGGCAGATGGTTGGATGCAATTATGGTTTGGAAAACCGTTTGCGCAGGAACCGGCGGGCGGGGACCTCGAATCCGTGGTACACGAGCCAGGCGATGCCCACGGTGCCACCGACGTACAGCAGGAAAATGGCGGGGGAGGTGAAATCGATCGCTCCCTTTTGCCCGGCGAAGAAGAACAGAAGCTGAACCGGAAAATGCAACAGGTACACGGCGTACGAGATGTCGCCCAGAAACGCAAGTTTGCGAAACACGGCCTCGGCACGCTTCGAGTAGTCCACCAGTCCCAGGAACAGCACGGTCACCGGAAATCCCAGGACCACCGTCCAGAAAAACCAGTTGCCGAGGGCGGCCGCCCACGGTCCGGGATGGTAGGTGAGAAAATACACGATTCCCCAGAATGCCAGCATGCCGGTCGCCGATAGAGCCAGCGCGGCTGGGACGCGTGGTCCGTTGTCCCGCGTTACGGCGTTGTAAACTTTGTACGCGAACCCTCCCATGAAAAACGACACCAGCCCCTCGCCGATCGTCGCTTTCAATATAATCCAGTCGTAATAGTTGGCGTACAGGAACCAGCCGAGCGCCGCCAGCAGAACCGCCGCCAATGCGTTGCGCCGTCCGAAGGCGAACACCACGCCGAAGAATGCGATATAGAGAAACATCTCGACGGAAATCGACCACGCCGGGCCGTTGAACGACAGTCCTTCTTCCAATCCCCACTGCGACACCATGAACAGGTTCAAAACGAAATGCCGCACGTCGTTGAACTGATACACAAAGGCGGCGTTGTGGTTGGAGTGGATAAGGAATTGCGCGATGGCGACGAACAGCAGCGTGGTGAGGTGCAGGGGATACAACCGCGTCCAGCGCAGGTAGAGGAACTTTTTAAAATCGATCTCGCGCCTTTGGATGCTCTCCGCGTATTTCCAGAAAAAGATGAAGCCGGAAAGGCAGAAGAACAGGTCGACCATCACGAAGCCGGAGTTGTAAAAGAACAGGAGAGGGGCGTTGAAGGGGCGTTCGGTTTCGAGCGACGGCGCGAACGGCGTGAAATGACGATAATGCCACACCACCACGCCCAGGGCGGCGAGACCGCGCAATACATCCAGCGCCCAGAAACGGGCGACAGCGGGTGCCGCTGCGGCAGGCGGGGACGCCGGGGATGGAGTCACGGGGACTGGGGTCTCGGATGTGGTGGGCACGCGTCGGCGATCCTTTTGTTATTTAACGGCCTTTTCAGTGTAAGCGCCGGGTTGCCGCTTGTCATGCTTTTAAGGAGGTGCAGGGAACGTGCCTGCTGTTCGGCCGCAAAAATCAGTAATCGAAAATCTCGCCGCCGGGGATGCGTCTGGGCTGTTTGCCGAACTCGAGCGGGTGATCCGTGCCCGGCAGGATGGTGCCGTCCGGGGAGTACGGCCCGATCTTGCTCCACGTGCCGTAGGTCACGCGATCCACGTACTCCATTCGCAGGATGGCCTTGGGATTTTTGTAGCCGTACTTGAACGGGCAGATGACGCGCAGAGGAAAGCCGTGCTCGTCGGTGAGCGGCGCGTTGTTCATGTGCGTCACCATAAGCGTGCGTGCGTGGCGCAGGGCGTCGAGCGAAAGGTATTCTTTATATTCGTCGGCGCAGTGGAACAGCACGCCGACTGTCTCCAGTTTGGGCGGCGCGAGTTTTTCGATCTCGGAAAACGGGAAGCCCGTCCACGTCGCGCGCGCAGACCAGCACTCGACGCACTTGAGGCGCGAGTTCATGGACTGCATCGGAAAATGTTTCAGGTCGTCAAAGGTGAGGGTGGCCGGTCGTTCCGTCAGGCCGTTGATGGTGAGCGACCACTGGGCCGGGTCGATGCGGCGCATCGGCTGCCAGTAGTTGATGTAGAAATCGCGGTAGCGTCCAGCGCGCGTCTTGCCGACGAAGTCGGTCCCCTCGAAATAGTTGGGTTCGTTGGCGAGGGTTTTGGTTGGACGCAGCGCCGCCGTTGCCAGGGCGGCGAGCCCGCCGGTGATCCGGAAAAAACGTCTGCGTGTCAATTTGCCGAGCGCGCGCATCGGAATCCTAAAAATAGAAACCGCGAATCCGCCGGCAGGCGGTTGCGGTCCAAGGTTTTGCTGTATTCGAAATCGAGGTGCAGGTTCCACAACCCGCCGCGCGTTTCGCGTTGATCGCCGTCGCCCGCGTCGGTCCACTCCCACACCGACCCCGCCATGTCGCGCACGCCGTAGGGCGAGACGTCCTTGCGGTTACTGCCCGCGGTTTTTTTGACCACGCCGGAGTAAAACGGGTGCGGCTTGCGCCGGGCCAAGGTGTTGCCCCACGGGTAGAGTCTGCCGTCGGTGCCGCGCGCCGCCTTCTCCCATTCGTCGCCCGTCGGCAGACGCGCCTTACGTTTTTCGCAGTACGCCTGCGCCTCGTGGAAGGTGACGTGCGTCACCGGGTGCCCCGCCGCCCCCTCGCGGTATTCGTGCGTCGCCACCACCTCCCCATACTCCGCATTCGTCACCTCATGCTCATCGATGAAAAACGCATCAACGTGAACCGTGCGCTCCTTCCCCTCGTCACCCACCACAACCTCCCCTCCAGGGATTTCGATCATGGTGCCTGCAATCGCAGGAGGAGAAAGTACAAGTAAAAGGAATAGAAAGCAGGGGAGGACGAAAAAGTGGTTTTTATTCCCACTCAATCGTGCCGGGGGGTTTGGAGCTGATATCATAGACGACGCGGTTGACGCCCTGGACTTCGTTGATGATGCGGTTGGAGATTTTACCGAGCAGGTCGTAAGGCAGGTGCACCCAGTCGGCGGTCATGCCGTCGGTGCTGGTCACGGCGCGCAGGGCCACGACGTTTTCATAAGTACGTGAGTCGCCCATCACGCCCACCGTCTTCACCGGCAACAGCACGCCGAACGACTGCCAGATTTCGTTGTACAGCCCGGCGCCCTTGATCTCTTCCAGGATGATTTTGTCCGCCTCCTGCACCATGCGGATGCGGTCGCGCGTGATCTCGTCGATAATACGGATGGCGAGACCCGGTCCGGGGAACGGCTGGCGGTTGATGATCTCGTCGGGCAGACCCAGCTCGCGTCCGAGTTTGCGCACTTCGTCCTTGAACAGTTCGCGCAGCGGCTCGACCAGTTCCATCTTCATGTTCTCCGGCAGGCCGCCCACGTTGTGGTGCGATTTGATCACCGCCGACGGGCCGCCCTTGAACGACACCGACTCGATGACGTCCGGGTACAGCGTGCCCTGCGCGAGGAAGGTGAAGTCGCCCGCCTTCTGCGCTTCCTCTTCGAACACTTCGATGAAGGTGTTGCCGATGATCTTGCGTTTCTGTTCGGGGTCGGTGACGCCCTTCAGCCGGTCGAGAAAGGTTTTCGACGCGTCCACCACGTACAGGTTCATTTTGAAATGTTCGCGGAAGGTATCGACCACGCGCGCGCGTTCGTTCATGCGCAACAGGCCGTTGTCGATGAAGATGCAGATCAGCCGGTCGCCCAAGGCCTTATGCAGCAACGCCGCGACAACGGACGAGTCCACGCCGCCACTCAGCGCGCACAGCACCTTGCCGTTCTGCACCTGGTCATGAATTTTCTGGATGGCGTACTCGGCGAACGAATCGACTTTCCAGACGGGATCGCAGCCGCAGATCTTGTACAGGAAGTTTTCGAAAATCTTGCCGCCTTCCTGCGTGTGCACGACTTCCGGGTGGAACTGGAGTCCGTAGATTTTCCGGACGGGGTCTTCCATCGCCGCCACGGGTGAATTGCTGGTGAACGCAGTGATTTTGAATCCGTTGGGCAGGCGCGTGATGCGGTCGCCGTGGCTCATCCACGCGATCGAGTTGTTCTTGACGCCGTTGAACAGGTGCGAAAAGGTTTTGAGCACCAGCTCGGCGCGGCCGAACTCGCGTTCCTTCGCCGGGTTCACCTCGCCGTCGTTCAAGTAGGTGATCAACTGCATGCCGTAGCAGATGCCGAGCACCGGAATTTTGAAATCGAACAGCACAGGGTCGAGCAGGGGTGCGTCTTCCGCCAGCACGCTTCCGGGTCCACCGGAGAGGATGATGCCCTTCGGCTTGAACTCGCGGATTTTCTGGATACCGATGGTGCACGGGTGGATTTCGCAGTACACCTGGCACTCGCGCACCTTGCGTGCGATGTTCTGCGTGTATTGCGATCCGAAATCGAGGATCAGGATGCGTTGTGCGTGAATGTCTTCGCCGATGGTCATTGCGTGTGTTCGATGATGGATTGATGAAAGCGGAGCGCCGTCGCCCAATGCTTGCGCCGCAGCCCCGGGGTGTTCACTCGATATGGTAGTTGGGCGATTCCTTGGTGACGATGACGTCGTGCACGTGGCTTTCCTTCAGGCCCGCCATGGTGATCTTGATGAACTGCGAATCGTTGCGGAGCGCGTCGATGGTTTTGCATCCGCAATAGCCCATGCCCGCGCGCAGGCCGCCCATCAGCTGGTGCACGCTGAACGCCAGCAGGCCGCGGTACGGAATGCGCGCCTCCACGCCCTCCGGCACCAGCTTGCTTTCGTTGAGGCCGAGTTCCTGGAAGTAGCGGTCGCTCGATCCCTTCTGCATGGCGCCGATCGATCCCATGCCGCGGTATTCCTTGTAACTGCGCCCCTGGTACAGAATTTTTTCGCCGGGGCTTTCCTCCGTGCCCGCGAACAGCGAACCGATCATCACCGAATGCGCGCCCGCGGCGATGGCCTTGGTGATGTCGCCGGAGTGGCGGATGCCGCCGTCGGAGATGATGGGGATGTTCTTCTTCGCCGCGACTGCCGAGCATTTGCGAACGGCGGTGATCTGCGGCACGCCGACGCCGGTGACCACGCGCGTGGTGCAGATGGAACCCGGCCCGATGCCGACCTTCACCGCATCCACCCCGGCCTTGATGAGCGCCTCGGTGCCTTCCACCGTCGCCACGTTGCCGCCGATGACCTGCAAATTCGGGAACGACTTCTTGATCTCGCGGATGGTGCGGAGCACTTTTTCCGAATGGCCGTGCGCGCTGTCGATAGTGAGGACATCCAACCCCACCTTCACCATGTCGGCGATGTGGTCCATGTAATCGGTGGAGGCGCCCAAGGCCGCGCCGACCAGCAGGCGGCCTTTCTTGTCTTTTGCCGCGTTGGGGAACTCGGTGACTTTCAGGATGTCTTTCAGCGTGAGCAGGCCCTTGAGGTTGCCTTTCTTGTCCACCACCGGCAGTTTCTCGATGCGGTTGTCGTGCAGGAGTTTTTTCGATTTGTCGAGCGGCGTCTTTTCCTGGATGGTGACGAGGTTGTCCTTCGTCATCAACTGCGAGATGGCCTTGTCCGTCTTGGTTTCGAAGCGGATGTCGCGGTTGGTCAGCATGCCGACCAGCTTTTTGTTTTTGACGATGGGGATGCCGGTGATGCGGAACTTGTCCATCACCTCCAGCGCCTCGTGCAGTTTCTGCTCCGGCTCCATGGTGATGGGGTCCGGGATGATGTAGCTGACCGAACGCTTGACCTTGTCCACCATCTTGCGTTGCAACTCCGGCGGCAGATTGCGGTGGATGATGCCGATGCCGCCCTCCTGCGCCAGTGCAATGGCGAGGTCGGCCTCCGTCACCGTGTCCATCGGCGCGCTCACCAGCGGGCAGTTGAGGGTGATGGTCTGCGTCAACTGCGTCTTCAGGCTCACCTCGGAAGGCATCACCTTCGAGTAAGCGGGCAGGAGCAGGACGTCGTCAAAAGTGAGATAGGTTTCGATGTCTTTCTGTTTTCTGGCCATGAAATCGGGGGGAGAGTGTGGTTGCCGAACAGTCCAAATCGGGCGGCCCGATGCCGCGCGCCGTGTGTAAAGAGGGTATCTTAGCACGGCGCGAATCGGGTTTTCACAGGAAAAATGGAATGCATTGAGAAGAGGGCGGTCGGGTTGGTCCTGTCCGTGATTTTGTGTCCGGTTCGGATTGCCTGTGTTACTCTTGTCCCATGTTGAAACGAGGCACATTGTTTGCGGTTTGGCTGGTGGCTATCCTGATGGCCGGGCCCGCGGCGTCTGCCCCCATTGTGGACCGCGACGACTGGTCCGGCACCTACTTCAACGGCCAGAAGCTGGGCTTCAACCGCGCCGTGGTGGAGGTGAAGGAGGATGAGATCCGCGTCCACACGCAGATGTTCCTGCGGCTGGAAGCGGGTGGCATCGAGCAGGTCACTTCCGTCTCGCAGGACACGCGCCTCACCCCGGACCTCAAGCTCAAGACCTTCAGCCTGCTCCAGGAAATCATGGGTAGCCGCCAGCGCATCGAAGCGCGGGTGGAGGGTAGCAAACTCCTGTTCCACATCACCACCGAGGGCTACAGCAAGGACAAGGAACTGGACCTGCCGGCCAACGCCATCCCTGCGTCCACCGCGTGGCTGAACCTCGTCCATGCCGGGCTGGAAGTGGGCAAAAAGGGCACGATGACGCTGTTGATCGAGCCGTTCCAGATGACCGCGCCGCTCAAGTACGAAGTGCTGCGGCAGGAGACCATCGACCACCGCGGCAAGCCGGTGGAGACCGTCGTCGTCAAGCAGGAGTACTCCGGCATCAAGACGTTCACCTGGGCGACGGCGGACGGCACGGTCCTGCGCGAGCGCACGGTGCAGGGGTTTGAGTCGATCAAGGAACCCGCCTCGGTGGCGCGCGAACTGCCGCCGGAGGCGATGTCGGTCAGCAATTTCATCACGCTGAGCCTGGTCAAGGCGAACAAGCCTATCGAACATCCGCGCATGGTGAAGGCGCTCAAGCTGACGCTCCGCAACCTCACCGGACCCGGCTCCATCCCCAGCGACCACCGGCAGAAGGTGCTGGACACCGCGAAGATGAAAGGCGGCGATTACCAGGCGACCCTGGTGATCGAGCAGGAGTCCCCGGCTCCGGCGAAACCGGTGTCGTTTCCCTTCAATGACGAGGCGACGCAGCCTTACCTCGAAGACACCTCGCAGATCCAGTCCGAGCACCCCATGATCCGCGCGCTGGCCCGGGAACTGAAAGGGCAGAGCACCGATCCCTGGCGGGTGGCGCTGGCTATCAACAAATGGGTGTATTCCAACCTTGAGAAGGTTCTGGTGGACGCTTTCACCGCCGTGGACGCGCTGAACTCCCGGCGCGGCGAATGCCAGTCGCACACCAACCTGTACACCGCGCTGGCGCGCGCCGCGGGCATCCCGACGCGCGTTGTCAACGGCATTGTGTATTCGGAGGACTTCCGGGGTTTTGTCTATCACGCCTGGCCGGAAGTGTATGTGGGGGAATGGCGGGCCCTGGATCCCACCCTCGGGCAGGAAGGGGTGGACGCCACGCACATCAAGCTCTCCGAGGGCAACACCGACGGCTCGCTCAAGTTGATGGAGTTCGTCGGCCGCCTCGACATCGACGTCCTCGAAAACTAGCCCCTGTGGAGAACCCGGCCCTTGCCGGAAATCCGCTCCCATTGAGGGTTTAACAACCCAAGACAGCCGGTTTGCCAATATTCATGCTGTGATTTCGCCTTTCAATTCCGCAAACCCAAGCCCCGCCTGCGTGAGGCCCCGGTACAACACGCAAACACGCGGTTTTCCGCGTTGGTAATGGCCTCAGTCCGGATGGGGGAGGGCTTCCTATCTATCAGATTTTAAAAACCTTGTTTCGCTAAATCCCGATTTCTTGGGCAGTTCGGAAAACTCTGACAAGGGCGTTCCAATTTTCCGTTGACATCACAATATATAGTGCTAAGTTAGAGCCTCCACTACTAAATATAGTGGAAAATGGGCCAAAGGCATTGAAACTTGGTCCATTGGCATTACATTGAGAATTGGGGAAGACAGTCACCCACCTATATTGAGTCTGGAGAGAAGCTTATGGATATCCCCCGCATATTTACCAAGAGTCGCAAGGACCCGTACGAAGGCCTGAATTTTGTCGAGCGGTCTTCCAAGATCACCAACGCAAACGGGTCAGTAGTCTCTGAGATAACGGGGGTCATGGTTCCGGACTCGTGGTCGCAGGTTGCCGCGGACATCATCGCGCAGAAATACTTCCGCAAGGCGGGCATTCCGGCCGTCACCAAAAAACGTTACGAGCACGACGTCCCCGAATGGCTGTGCCCGTCGGAGCCCGATCACGACGCGCTCGAAAACCTGCCCGAAGACGAGCGTTTCGGACGCGAGACCGACGCGCGGCAGGTGTTCAACCGCCTGGCGGGATGCTGGACCTACTGGGGCTGGAAGAGCGGTTACTTCAGCAACGAGGAAGCGGCACTCAATTATTACGATGAGATGTGCTGCATGCTGGCCAGGCAGAGCGGCGCGCCCAACTCGCCGCAGTGGTTCAACACCGGCCTCAACTGGGCGTACGGCATCGAGGGCCCGCCGCAGGGACATTACTTCTTCAACGAAAAGACTGGCCAGACCGAAAAATCGCAGAGCGCCTACGAGCGCCCGCAACCGCACGCCTGCTTCATCCTGTCCATCGAGGACGACCTCGTCAATGAAGGCGGCATCATGGACCTGTGGCAACAGGAAGCGCGGCTGTTCAAGTACGGTTCCGGCACCGGCACCAACTTCTCCAAACTGCGAAGCGGCGGCGAGTCGCTTTCCGGAGGCGGCCAGTCCTCCGGCCTGATGAGCTTTTTGAAGATCGGCGACCGCGCCGCGGGCGCGATCAAATCCGGCGGCACCACGCGCCGGGCGGCGAAGATGGTGACGCTCGACGTCGATCACCCGGACATCGAGGAATACATCCAGTGGAAGGTGAAAGAAGAACGCAAGGTGGCGGCGCTGGCGGCGGGGAGCAAGTTGTGCCGCAAGCACCTGAAAGCCGTACTCGACGCCTGCTGGGACTGGGATCAGGCCAGCACGCGCTTCGACGTCAAACAGAACAAGAAACTGAAAAAAGCCGTGCGCGATGCGCTGGCGGTCTTCATTCCGCAGAACTACATCTACCGCGTCATCCAGTTGGCCGAGCAGGGCGTGCAGGACACGGAGTTCGAGGAATACGACACCAACTGGACGTCGGAAGCCTATCAGACCGTTTCCGGCCAGAATTCAAACAACTCGGTGCGCCTGACCAACGAATTCCTGCATGCGGTGGAGTGCGACGGCGACTGGAACCTGGTCGCCCGCACGACGGGCAAAGTGATCAAGACGGTGAAAGCGCGCGATATCTGGCGGCTGGTCAACGAATCGACGTGGGCCTCCGCCGACCCCGGCGTGCAGTTCGACACCACCATCAACGAATGGCACACCTGTCCGCAGGGCGGCCGCATCAACGCTTCCAACCCCTGCTCGGAATACATGTTCCTCGACGACACGGCGTGCAACCTGGCGTCGATCAACCTGATGAAATTCCATGACGCGGAGACCGGACAGTTCGACGTCGATAAATTCATTGCCGCCTGCCGCTTGTGGACCTTGACGCTCGAAATTTCCGTCACCATGGCGCAGTTCCCGAACAAGGCCATCGCGCAGAAAAGTTACGAGTACCGCACGCTGGGTCTCGGTTACGCCAACCTCGGCACGCTCCTCATGGTGTCCGGCATTCCTTACGACTCCAAGCAGGCGCAGGCCATCACCGGCGCCATCACCGCCATCATGACGGGTATCAGCTACGCCATGTCGGCGGAGATCGCGGGCGAGGTCGGGCCGTTCCCGCAATACAAGGAGAACGCCGAAGACATGTTGCGTGTCATGCGGAACCATCAGCGCGCCGCGCACAACGCCGACGCGCGCGAATACGAAGGCCTCACGGTGTACCCGCAGGGAATCGATCCCATGCACTGCCCGGTGTACCTGCACGAGGCGGCGCTCGATGCGTGGAAGCAGGCGCTGGAACTGGGCCAGAAGCACGGCTACCGCAACGCCCAGACCACCTGCATCGCGCCCACCGGCACCATCGGGCTGGTGATGGACTGCGACACGACGGGCATCGAACCCGACTACGCGCTGGTCAAGTACAAGAAACTCGCCGGCGGCGGGTATTTCAAGATCATCAACCGCGCGGTGCCTTTGGCGCTCAAGAACCTCGGTTACTCGCAGGAGCAGATCCAGGCCATCGTCGATCACTGCGTCGGCGCGGCCAGCCTGAAAGGCGCACCGTACATCAATTACGAAGCGTTGAAAGCGAAAGGATTCACCGACCACGTGCTGGGTGCGGTGGAAAAAGAGCTGCCGCGCGTGTTCGACATCACCTTCGCCTTCAACAAGTACGTGCTGGGCGAGAACTTCTGCACGGAAGTTTTGGGCATCGACAGCGACCAGCTGGACGCGGCAGACTTCAACCTGCTCAAACACATCGGGTTCACCGAAGAGCAGATCACCAAGGCGAACGACCACATCTGCGGCACCATGACCATCGAGGGCGCCCCGCATCTCAAGGAAGAGCACTACCCGGTGTTCGACTGCGCCAACAAGTGCGGCAAGTACGGACAACGGTACATCCGCCATGAAGCGCATATCCGCAAGATGGCGGCGGCACAGCCGTTCATCTCCGGAGCGATTTCCAAGACCATCAACATGCCCAACAGCTCCACCATCGAAGACGTGGACAAGGCGCACATGCTGTCGTGGAAACTGATGGTGAAGGGCACCGCCGTGTACCGCGACGGATCGAAACTGAGCCAGCCGCTCAACAGCGTCGTCGCCGCCGAGTTCAACCTCGAAGACCTGGAAGACGAAACCGAACGCGACACCCTGAAGGTGGCGGAGAAACTGACGCGCGTCTTCGTTGATCAGCAGAAGAAACGCATGCCGCTTCCGTTCCGCAGAAAAGGCTACACCCAGAAGGCGGTGGTCGGCGGACACAAGGTGTACCTGCGCACCGGAGAGTACGAAGACGGTTCACTGGGCGAGATCTTCATCGACATGCACAAGGAAGGCGCGGCCTACCGGAGTCTGATGAACTGCTTCGCCATCTCCATCTCGCTCGGTCTGCAACATGGCGTGCCGCTCGAGGAGTTCGTCGATGCTTTCGTGTTCACGCGGTTCGAGCCGAACGGCATGGTGACCGGCAACGACACCATCACAATGGCCACGTCCACCATCGATTACATCTTCCGCGAACTGGCGATCAGTTACCTCGACCGCTACGACCTCGCGCACGTGACGCCGGAAGACCTGCGCGCGGACGCCCTGCAAAAGGAAACGGAAGTGTCTCCGGATGCGGAAGGTGATGAAGAGGAAACCAGGCCCACCGCCGAAACCAAAGCCCCCCGCACGGAAGAGCCGGGTGAGGCAGGAGATACGCCCCTCACTCACGGCAACGGCGGGAACGGCGGCAACGGCCACAGCGCGCCGCAAAAAACCGGAACAACGACGAAGGAGTTGGGCACGGTGGTGCTCCAACTCAGCAAGGAAGCAAAAAACTCCGCCGCCATCGCCAAGATGAAAGGGTATGAAGGCGATCCCTGCGGCGAGTGCGGTCAGTTGACTCTGGTCCGCAACGGCACGTGTCTCAAATGTATTTCCTGCGGTGCCACTTCGGGGTGTTCCTAATCCTCGCCCGCCAAAACGCCCCGGGTCACCGTATTGCGTAAGGCCGGAGTTCTCATCCACCCTGCCAGGATGGGGGCTCCGGCCTTTCTTTTTTTGTCTGAAACTATTTAACGGATCAATTCGCCGATTTGGCGCAACGAAAGCCGAAGGTGGAGTTGATGGTGCTGCCGTTGACGGGATTGCGGATGGAGATGGCGCCGAGCAGGGGCTGACTTCTCCAGCTTCCGCCTTTCAACAGGTAGGACTGTGACGGAGCGGACGAGGCCTGGGTCGGGTCCGCGCCTCCGGGACGGGAGACCGTTTGGGGGAGGCCCGTGGGATTCGGCACGGGTGTCGCTACCCATTCCCACACGTTGCCCGCCATGTCCAGAGCCCCCGTGGGACTTGCCCCCAATGGGAACGATCCGGCCGGGGCCACGCCGAGAAACCCGTCTTCTTCACCCAGCAGGTTGGCGCGTTTGGAACCGGATTTGCCCTCCCACGGCACGAGCCGTTGGGTTTGCCCGCGTGCCGCCGCCTCCCATTCCTCTTCTGTCGGCAGACGTTTTCCCGCCCACATGCAGTAATTGCGTGCGCTCGTCCAGTCGATGCCCATCGCCGGGCACTCCGGGCAATCATCGCCGCCCGTGTGCACGGTCTCGTCGTACTGAGGTTTGAAGAGCTTGAACTGTTTCACCTTTACTTCTGTCAGGTCCATGTAAAAACCGGGGAGCAGTTTTTTTGCGAGGCCGCGCGAGTTGTCGGTGAGGCGATGCTGCCCCGGGGGATCGAGCGGCACCAGGTACTCCCCCGCAGGAACATGCACCATGATGGATCCGTCCTTGCGGTTGATACGGGTTGGAGGAAACAGTTTCGTTTCCAAAACCGGTGCGGGTTTCAATTGTTTCACGCTTTTCTTAATCGGTTCGGATTGGGGCTTGGGGGGGTGGGTGTTTGGATTGGTGGGTGTCGGAGGGACGGGTTGGGAGTTGCCGTTTGCGGGGAGAACCGGTGTGTTGTTTTTCTTTTTGACATGCGGGTTGTGCGCCGGTTGCAGGTCCGCGGAGGCGCAGCCGCCCATCAGGAATACGATCAGGACTCTGGATAAAAGGGAATTCAACGTTTTGCCTGCTCGTCTTTCATGAATTGGTCGTACCTCTTTTTGAGCCGTTTGTAGGTGGTGAATTCTTTTTGCGCCTTGTCCAGGTCTCCCATCTGTTCATAGGTGTATCCCAGGCTGTAGTGCGCGTCCATATGTGCCGGGTCGTAGCGCAGTGCGAGTTGAAAGGATTCTTTGGCTTCCTCATACCGGCCCTGAAAATTGTATACACCCCCCAGACCATAATGCGCTTCGGCGTTTTTCGGATTTTTTTCCAGTGCCTGTTTGAACGACAACTCCGCACGTCCGAAGTCCTGGGCCTCAATGTGGTTGAGGCCTTCCTTCACGTATTCATTGCTTTTTTTGTCCGTGCATTGGGGTAGAATCGCAAGCAGAAGGAGCAATGCCGAAAGCTGGCAGATCCGGGTCACGGTACGCATCGAGCTTTCCTTTTGAAAGAAGAGGATAAGAAGAAGCCGGCCCCTGCGTCCGCACCGGTTTCTTAACCGAACAGTTCGATTCAATCATAACATTGTCCGATGTGAACCGCCATACCCGCTGGGTCCAACCGGCCCGGTTTCAGGCGGTTTGCGAGAGGGTGGGGTGGAGGAAACACGATGGCGGACTGGGTGACAGGGCTGAGCGTGGGCGGCACGGCGCTTCTGCTCGTTCTGCTGGCCGTGTTGACGTTGAAAGGGTACGGCGTCGCGCGCATCGGCTGGCTGAACCTGTCGCGCCTGAAACGTTTGCGCGAACGCATGGATGCCAGCACCGACACGGCGGAGAAGACGGCGCTTGAAGCCGTGCTGAATCGGTGCGACACCTTGCGCGCACGCTGGGTGCTGGATGAATCCGAATTACGTGTGTGGGACCACACCCGCGCGCTGCTGGAATCGGTGGCCGCGCCGTTTCATCCCAAATCGCATTCCCCCTTGCGTGAAGCGCGGCTCGGCAGACTGTTGGACGCCTTCCTCGAAATCCGCGACCAAGCGGAATCGCTCGCCCGCCAGCGCGGGGTGCGTCCTTTAACCCGGTTCCGCCTGCGCCATCTACGGTCCTTCCTTCGTGTTTGGAAACAGAAAACCCGGTGGGATGAATCGAAGGTGGGCCGCGCTGCCCGACGCTTCAGATTTTTTTCGATCACCCGTTGGGCGGTCATGGCGGCACGGCTTCTCGACCTCGCGTACTGGTCGGTGAAGTTGGGGTTTTATTTCGTGTACGACATCGCCTTCCGGGTCCTGCTTCTGCGCTGGTACCTGTCGGTGGGGGAGCTCGCCGTCCAGGTGTACCGCGATCGCGACCCCGACGCGACGGCGCCGGATGAAGACGTGCTGAAGGATCTGGATGACCTGCCGGAACCCGAACCGGTGGCGGAAAGCGTCCTGCCTCCCGATATGAAGGAACTGGTGCGCGCCTCGCGCAAACAGATTTTATTTCACACGCGGCCCCTCAAGTGGAGCGAAACCCGCGCCGTGTATCAGCAAATGGCAGCGGACATCGCGCGGCACCATCACCCGCATTCCGACGATCCCCTTTGGGAAGCCAGCCCGTACGATCTCCTGCTGGGGCTGGCCCGGTTCGCCGAGCAGGTGGCCGCCTTGCGGGAACAGCCGGTGCTGAGCAAACTCCTGGACCTGCGCCTGTCGCACATGCTGAGAATGAAAGACACCAGCGACTGGATTCTGGAGAGCCAGATATTCAATCTTCTGCGTAAATACAAGGTGGGTACGGCGGTGAAATATTCGACCCTCATCTACAAGGCGTTCCGGCGCGGGCACCCGGGTATCCTGTTCCGAGATTTTGCTTTCACGATTGCGCAGGAAGGGTTGAAGCGGTGGCTCATGGTGTACCTGCACGGCAAACTGGCTGTGCAGGTGCATTGGATTTACCGGAACCGGGCCGCAGCGCCTGCCGCGTCCTCACCTTTCCAAACCGAAGAACCGGCTCACGCCACGTCCAGCCGGTAAGCCGCGCGCACCCCGCCGAATATACATCCGCCCAGTGCGATGCTTTCTTCTGCTCCGGCGTCCACAGTTCTTTCCAGTGACACGGCCTTTCGATGTAGGCCGACCAGTCCATCGCCGTTGATTTCAGGTTCAATGACTGGAACCACGTTTCGAGAAGCGGGATGCTGGGAAACGTCGTGAGGCTCAGGTTTCGGTCCTTGTGCGGAAACGATTCGGGCAACGTGTAATCCTTTTTCTCCGCCTGGGTGAGCGTGGTGAACTGGATGGGGAGATTCAGCACTTCATCGGTCACATGGGGATGGATGCTGAGCGCGTCCTTGCCCTGCAAAGCCGCATACGCGGCGGTGAAGGTGTCGAGCAGGATCGTACCACGCGCGGCGCGTTTCATCAGGGTGAGCAGGCGGTACGGCTCCGCCGTGTAGTAGAGCATGCCGAAACAGAAAATCGTGTCGTACGCATCTTCGTCGCAGGTTTCCAGCAGATCGAAGGCGTCCCGCACTTCAAACCGGTATCGAGCCTGCGGTACCGAGCGATTGGCAAACAGGATTCCCGCGCGGCGGATCGTATCTGCTTCGGTATCGACGCCGTGCACGGAGGCCGCGTCCATCTGGAGTGCCGCATACGAGAACGTTCCGATGTGCGAGGCGAGGTCGAGCACTCGCGCACCTGCCACGTTATCCCGGTTCCGGTTCAAAAGGACATCCACGCGCGCGTTGAGGCAGGCGTGGTTGTAGGGAATGGCCCAGCGCGTGGCGCGGGTGTCGGTGGTCAGGAATTCGGAGTCGGGTGCGAAGAGCTGGAAGGATGCGGCCACGGCTGACGATTCAAAAAGGGTTGAGGGCAACGGCCTTTCATCATAGTCGTAACGGAAAATTTTGCAAGCCGGACGGGCGTAGGGGAGGAAGGCGGTTTCAGGACCAGTCCGTATTCAAAAAAACGCGTAAGGCCGCACCCCTGTCCTGCGACGAAAAAACCGATTGCCCCATATATATAAATATATGAATATACAGATATACTTGGAGGAGGGTCATGCAATCTGAAGGGGGAGCCAAAAGGGAGGTCTCATTGATTTTGCGTGTGCTTGCGGGCGTGTTGGTGGTCCTTTTCATGAATGTGGTCCCTTCGCAGGCGCGGGATAACACAATCATCCGTGTCGGGGGTTCGACCACGGTGTTGCCTATCCTCACGGTTGCCGCCGAGCGTTATCAGCAATTGCATCCAGAGGTGCGCATTACTGTCAACGCCGGGGGCAGTGGCGTGGGCATTCACGGCGTCGGGACCGGACGGCTGGACATCGGGCTCGCCTCGCGCCAGGTGTCGCCGGAAGAAATCGCGCATTACGGCGACGTGGGCTTGCAGGTGCATGTGGTGGGACGTGATGCTGTGGCCTGCGTGATCTCGTCGGAAGTGTACCAGGCCGGGGTGACATCGCTCAGCCGCGATGAGATTCGCGCCATTTACCAGGGGCGCATCACCAACTGGAAAGAGGTTGGGGGACCCGACCGCAGCATCATCGTCATTGACAAGGAACCGCACCGCGGCACGCGGCATGCGTTCATGCGGTTCGTGTTCGGCGACGAAAAAGCGCGGGCTCCGGGAGCGCGGCTGGTGACCGGATCGAACAACGAAGAGCAGGCCAAGATCGCGCAGAGCGACGCTGCGATTGGAATGTTGTCCCTGGCGTGGATCAATGCGGACGTTTCCGGTGTGGGCATTCGCACCGAAGGCCGGGTTATCCAACCTACGCTGGAAAATGTACGGAACGGGTTGTTTCCCATCGCGCGCAACCTGAACCTGATCACCGTCGGGCTGCCCCAGGGTGAGGTGAAAGCATTCATCGATTACCTGCTGGGGCCGAAGGGGCAGGCCATCGTGCAGAAATCCGGCTACATTCCGGTCAACGGCCCTGTGCCCGTCAACTGATTATCCATTTGCAGGAGGTCCTCTGCATGCAATTCCGCGCCCCGTCCATCGTCGTTTCTTCATACCGGGACCCGGCATTCTGGCTGACCGGAGCGATGGCGCTGGTGGCGTTGGGGGCCGTTGGGACGTTGTTCGTCTTCCTTTTATGGGAAAGCCTTCCCATCTTTTCACAACAGGGTGTTTCTTTCCTGACCGGTACCGAATGGTTTCCCGGTGAGGTGTATGGCGCACTGCCGATGATCGCGGGTACCTTGTGGGTGACGGCGATCGCTTTGGCGTTCACGTTGCCCGTGGCTCTGGGTGCGGCGGTGTTCACGTCGGAATTCCTCCCGTCTCGCGCGCGCCTCACCGTCAAGGCGGTGATGGAACTGCTCGCCGGGGTGCCGGGCATCGTGTATGGCCTGATGGGCGTCACACTGGTTGCCGTCTGGGTGCGCGATGTCTTCGGATTGATCGACGGCAATACGCTGTTCACGGCGGGATTGTTGCTGGCGGTGATGATCCTGCCGACGGTGATGACACTTGCCGAAGACGCCCTGCAGGCGGTACCGGGGGAGGTGCGTGACACGGCACTGGGCCTGGGCCTCACGCGGTGGGAGACGGTTCTGCGTGCGGTCCTGCCGCAGGCTGTGCCCGGCATCTCGGGTGCGGTGTTCCTGGGCATGGGGCGCGCCATGGGCGAAACCATCGCGGTGATGCTGGTGATCGGCGGACTAGACCGCATCCCCGACCCCTTGTTCGACGTGTTTCTTCCGGGGCAGAGCATCCCGTCCAAGATCGGCCGCGAAGCGGCGGAGTCGCTGGGATTTGGTCTGCAATGGCACGCGCTCATCGGGCTGGGGTTGATCCTGTTCATCATGGTCATGATGCTGTCGTGGATCGGCAACCGGCTTCTCAAAAGGGTGAAAGCATGAACCGGCGCGCATTCGAAAAGCTGGGGATCGCCTTCTCCGGCGCGCTTGCTGTTTTCGGCTGCCTCATTCTGGGATTCATTCTGGTGACGGTGTGGGTGCGGGGCGCTCCGGTTCTGGATTTGGCTTTTCTCACGGAACCGGCGTCCGGCTTTGGCCAGTCCGGGGGCGTTCGGTACCAGATTCTGGGAACGTTGCTGTTGATGACAGGCGCGGCCCTGGTGTGTCTGCCGGTGGCGTTGGGATCGGTGTTGTTCACAACAGAGTTCCTCCGCTCCCCGCTTTTAAAGAAAAGTTTTCGTTCCCTCATCTATTCGCTGAACGCCATGCCGACGGTGTTGTTCGGCCTCATGGGTTATATCGTGTTCGGTGTTTTATTGGACACGGGGGTGTCATGGCTCACAGGCACATTGATCCTCGCCATCATGATCCTGCCCACACTTCATATCAGCCTGCTCGAGACGGTCGAGTCGATTCCCACGCGCTATCGCGAGGCGGGGCTGGCGTTGGGACTGACCCCGGGGCAATTGATCCGGTCCGTCATTCTTCCGCACAGCGTGTCCGGGCTGGTTACGGGGACTTTGTTGGGTCTCGCCCGCGCGGCGGGTGAAACCGCGGCAATCATGTTCACCGCCACGGTGTTCTCCGGGGTCACCGTGCCGCGCTCGTTTTCCGAACCCGTCACCACCCTGCAGACCCACATCCTGGTGTTGGCGCAGGAGGCGCTCGACCCCCAAGCTGTATCTCAGGCATGGGGAGCGGCGTTTGTCCTGTTAATGGGGGTGATGGGGCTGATCGCACTTGCGTTGTTCTGGCGCACGCGCATTCAAATGGAGGCCCAACGATGAGCGATCAACCGGTGCTGTCGCTGGAAGCGGTCACTCTGCGTTACGGGGACCGGGTGATACTCGAAAACGGGTACGGGGTGTTTCCACGAAATTCGGTTTGTGCCCTCACCGGCGCATCCGGCAGCGGCAAGTCCACGCTGCTTCGAACGTTTTGCCGAATGAACGACGCATTGCCCGGTTTTGTCGTGGAAGGAACCGTTTCGGTCCTGGGTCAGGATATTTATAACGGTCCCGTGGATGAGTACACCTTGCGCCGCCGCGTGGGCCTGATTTTTCAGAAGCCTTGCATGTTCCCAAAAAGTATTTATCACAACGTGGTGTTTGGGTTGCGTCACCATCTCTCGGAAAAGAAAAGCGAGTTCCCCGAACGAGCTGAACAGGCGCTCAAAAAAGCATTTCTATGGAATGAAGTGAAGGATCGATTGGACGATCCGGCACCGACGTTGTCGCAGGGACAACAGCAACGCCTCGCCATTGCGCGAACCCTGGCGGTCGACCCGGAAATTCTTTTGATGGACGAGCCCACCTCGGCGCTCGATCCCAAATCCGCCCGAGCCATTGAGGAATTGATCCTGTCGCTCAAGTCACGGCACACGATTGTGTGGGTGACGCATCAGGTAGAGCAGGCCCGGCGCACCGCGGACTGTATTCTGCGCATGGAAAACAGGACGCTCAGGGTGGACAACGGGCAACCCATTTAACCCATCATAAACCCCCTGATTTCCCACTCTAACCATGCTTTTTCGCGTTGTGCTTTTAAAGCCCTGCACTTCCTTTTATAATCGGGAGATTGACAATCTGACCGGAATCTTCCGTCCATTATGAAAAAGCCGCGCACCGTACGCAAATCCAGTTTTTCCATTACGTCGGGAGACGACGCCCTGTCCACACTGGGTGAGGAATTACTAAAGAAGTACCCCGACATGCTGGAAAAAGTCGAACGGTTTCACCGGAGCGACAAGGCCGTGCGGCGCAAGGCGGAACCGGTGCTGGAGCTGTTTCCGTACGACTGGCGGGACCCGGAGTATTTTCTGGACGGGGTGATGCACTGTGTGCGCGGCAACTACCTTGGGGCGCTCGGCGTGTTCTCCGACCTAATGGAAAAAGAGCCGGAGGCCTACCCCGTCTACCACATGCTGGGTTATGTGTGTGGAAGCATGGGCAAGCACAAACTGGAAGCGGATTACTACCGCAAGGCGCTCAAGCTGAAACCCGATTCCGTGCAGGTTTATTATGATCTGGCTATTTCCTGCTGGTTGATGGGAAAGGACCAGCGAGCCTATGCCGCCATGAAGGACAGCGTTCAGCGGGTGCAGGACTTCAACGTGGCCGACCACTGGCTGACCTACGCCTCGGACAACCTGGGGCGGTACATCGATCCCGATACGCTGGCTGAGAAGGAAGAAGGCGAGAAAGTGCGGTGCCTGGCGCAGGCGTATTACATGCTGGGGCACGCATTCATCGAATACGGATTGAACGCGGAGGCGCGAACGGCCTTCAAAAATGCGTTGCGCATTCAACCTAAGTTCGCTGACGCCTATTTCGAACTGGGTGCACTGCATATCAAGAAACTGAGAAACAAGGAACGACGGAAAAAATACCTGAAGGAAGCCGAACACCTCTATGCTCAAAAAGGCGATTTATTGCGTGCGTCAATGGCTCAGCAGTTGAACCAGTCGCGCGAAGAAGCGCCGGAAGAAGACTCCGCAGAAGAATGGATGAAAGAAGGTCTTCGGTTGCAAACGCTGGGACTCTACCAGCGGGCCATCGACGCATACAAGATGGCCATCGCGTTTGAACCGAACTTTCTCGATGCCTATTACAATATGGGTGTCGCATACGGCAGCCTGGAAGAACAGGGGATGGACACGCTGGTCAGCGCCATCGGCGCGTTCAAGCAGTCGATCCGCCTCAAGCCCGATTTCATCCACGCTCACATCGCTCTGGCCGCCGCGTATCTGCGGCGGGGGAGTACCGCGATGTGATCTATGTCCTGGAGAAAGCGCGCGAAGTCGATCCGGACAATTACAACGTGTATTATTATCTCGGTACGGCGTATCGCTTTGAGGACCAGTTGGAAACCGCACTCGACATGTTCGAGCGGGCCGCGCGATTGGCGCCGGATTCCCTGCAGGTCCGGTTTTCACTGGGACTCGCCTGTATGGACTGCGGAAATCATGATGCGGCGCGCGACGCGTTCGTCGAAGTCCTGCGCATCAAGCCGGATTTTCCGGACGCACATTATCTTCTGGGGTACCTTTACCGCGAAGTATTCCACCTGGAAGAACCGGCGGTGGCGCATCTGAAAAAAGCCGAAAAGTTGTACCTCAAGTTGAAGGATCACGATCGCGTCGCAAAGATTCGCCAACTGCTTGTTGCCGCCCCAGAATGACCCTGCTTTTATGAAAACTTCCCAGACCCCTGTATTGCATTCAGCAGGACAACCCACAAGTTCCTGGTTGATGATCCTGCTCGCGGTTGTCCTTGTCGGGATTCCGGTTTCGGTGAGTGGGAAGGATTCGCCTTCTGAGCCAATGTCTGCATACGAGATGGCGGAGAAGGCGGTGATCGATACGCTTTATTACCGTTATGATCCGTGGTTCGATCGGTTCGCACGCCGTATCCGTGAATTGGAATCGAAGCCTGAGAGTATTCCCAATCAACTCGAACTCATGAAGTTGTACTTTTATTCCGCCGCGTTGTATGCGGAACTCACGCACACCCTGTCCTTTACTGAAAGTTACCAGGTAGAATCCATCCGGAAATCGTTTCAATCCAATTCGCAGAAGACCATTGACATCGCCAATAAACTGCTGGAACGCGAAAACCTGCGGCAGTCGGACCGTGCCGATGCGTTTTTCTTTCTCGGGGTGGCGGAAGGGTACGTGGCGCTTCTCGAATACGGCGAAGGGCATATTCTTTCGGCCTTGATCGACGGCCTGCGTGCAGACAATCATCTTGAAGACGCCCTCAGCCTCGATCCGCATCACGCCGACGCGCACGTGGGGCTTGGCGTATACCGCTATGGCAACACGCGGTTGGGGGGATTGGGCAATTTTATTCTGCAGGGGGGGCAGGACCTGCGCCTGACGGGACTCAAACACATTGAGCGTGCGCTGAAAAATAAAATTCTGTCCCGGCCGCTGGCGCTCAAAACGCTCATCTGGTTTTATATTTCCGAACAGATCAATCCGGCCAACGAAGGACTTGCCGAAAGCGATTCGCTGTCCCCCAAAACCGCGCGACGACGTGCGCTGGAGTTGATGAAGGAATATGAAACGCGTTATTTCACCAATGTCCCGATTGAAGGCTTTCCCGGCAACAAAGGATTTGAGATGATGCGCGCCATCCAGGCGGTGTTGGACGGCGACTATCTTTCGGCAAAAGAGCATTTCACCATGGCGCTTGATATCAGCCGGCACCTCATTGATCACCGTGGCTTCAAGGTCAACCCAAAGTATCTGGACACGGTGAAGGCGGGCATCGAGTTCTGCGATCTGATGTTGCTGGAGCACACCGCCAACCTGGCCAAAAAGCCCAACCCCCTATGCACCGGGGTCATTCAGCAGATCCGGTTCATTGAAAAAGGCGGAAGTATGGTGGAATACCAGTCCGCCAAAATCCGCCGTGAGATTCAGGACGTGTTCTACAACCGTTTGAAGAGCATGTCGAAAGAACACGACTGTTGAACGCCTGTTACAACGAATCTGCCTTTTTCTGAAAGCTGTAAGGAAACCCCTCTCCTCATCGACTAAGAGCGCAACGGATCACCATAAGGACGATTCCATGCTTGCGTTACCGAAATCAATTCTTTGGCTGGCGATGCTATTCCTGTTCGCAGGGTGGGATTTTTCCAAACACAGCGTGCCTGTGGAGGACATTGTCAGCGGCGGGCCGCCGAAAGACGGCATCCCCGCGATCGACAAACCGCGTTTTGTTTTTGCTCATCAGAATGAAGCGGATTTTATGGAAGATTCCGACCGGGTTCTGGGGATTACGGTTCATGGAAAAACGAAGGCGTACCCCATAAAAATTCTCAACTGGCATGAAATCGTGAACGACCGTCTTGGAGGGAAAGACGTGGTGATCACCTTCTGTCCGTTGTGCGGCACCGGCATGGTGTTTTCGCGGGAAGTCAACGGCCGCGCCATGACATTCGGAGTATCGGGCCTTTTGTACCAGAGCGATGTGTTGCTGTATGACCGGCAGACCGAAAGCCTATGGTCTCAGATCAAGCAGGAAGCGGTGGCGGGTTCCCTGACCGCCACGCGGCTGAACCTCCTTCCTTCCACACACACCACCTGGAGTCATTGGAAAGAAAAGCATCCGGATACCTTGGTGCTCTCGACAGACACAGGCTACAACCGGGATTATTCGCGCGATCCGTACGAGGCGTATTACGAAAGCCGCCAACTGATGTTCGGCGTCTCCAAAGTCAGCGCACGGTATCATCCGAAAGAACAGGTGATCGGCATCGTGATCGACGGTCAGGCCAAGGCTTGGCCTTTTTCGGAATTGGAAAAGGCGCGGCTTCCGGTGAAAGATGAAGTGGGTGGACAAACCATTCGCGTACGGTTCGATGCGGAAACCAATACCGCGGTGATTGAAAATACAACGGGCCGCGAGTTGCCGTCCGTGGTGGGATTCTGGTTCGCGTGGTACGCGTTTCATCCGAAGACCGAGGTGTTCACGGTCAAACCCTGATGTCTGTTATACTGACTCGAAAACCATCGGCCGGTTTGATAGGTGCGGCCAGAGGAGACGCATGAAGAAAAAAATCACAGTGCTGTTGGTATTTGTTCTGGCCATTGCGGCGTTTTATGTTTTCGACCTCGGCCGGTTTCTGTCGCTGGAAAGCCTGAAAACGCATCGTGACCAGTTGGATGCATTTTATAAAGCCAACACGTGGTCGATGATTCTGGGCTTCGTCGGCGTGTACATCGTGACCGTGGCGCTGAGTCTTCCCGGCGCGACGATCCTGACGCTCACCGCGGGGGCGATCTTCGGCGCGTGGACGGGGACTCTCATCGTCAATGTCGGTGCCACGGTAGGCGCGACGCTGGCGTTCCTGGTGGCGCGGTTCCTGCTTCAGGACTGGGTGGAAAAGAAATTCGGCGACCGCATCAAGACCTTCAATGATGGATTTTCAAATAATGCACTTGGGTACATTTTGTTTCTGCGGCTGGTTCCCCTGTTCCCGTTTTTCCTCATCAACCTTGTCTCCGGGCTGACGCGCGTCAGGCTCGGCACGTATTTCTTTGGCACCATGTTCGGCATCATGCCCGGTTCGTTCGTGTACGCCAACGCCGGAGCGAATCTCGCCTCCATCGACAAGCTGGGCGACATCGCCTCGCAGGAAGTGCTGGGATCGTTCGCTCTGCTCGGTCTGTTCGCCCTCATCCCAACACTATACAAACAATTCAAAGGTAAAAGAATCTGCCGCCGGAAGCGAAGGAAGCCGAAAGCGCCAACGACGCGTAGGATAAGAAACTTCTCTTTGTGGCCGTGGTTTTAGCCTGAATGATTGTTCAGGTTCTGGCGGAAGGTGGCGAAGATATCCTGAATGGGTGGGATGAGTTTCGCCTGCAATTCGTCCGGAACAAAATTGATTTTTTCCACCGGCCACTGTTCCATTGCACGCACGTCCAGCCGGTACGGCTGGTAATGCATCTCCAGGGTCTGCTCGTATCCGTAGATCAGGAGATACTGGTGAACCTTGTGATACCAGTCCAGAATTTCATCCTCTTCGGACAGGCCTCGAAGGAACGCCTGCGTCATGTCCTTGATGATACCCTCCGCATGTTCTATGAAATCCGGATCGTGCGCTTGCTCCAGCGTTTTGTAGAGAATGATGATGTCCTGCAGGAGATATTTGATCTGTTGCGGATCTTTGAGCGGCGGTTCGCGGTCGCGGTGCAGGTTCTGCTTCAGCTCCTTAACCAGACGCAGGGTGTCGTAAATTATGGACTGCTCCCACGTCGCCGTGTTCCATACGAAGATAGGCCTCACCCAGCGAACGGTTTCGGTGGAATCCTCCATGTGCATGGTGATGTTGGGTTTGATCTTGTTGGTGTAGGGGAGGCGGCCGCCCCACATCTTTAGCTTGAGATCCAGCCCCTCCGGCAAGAATGCATGGCGAAGGGTGGTGGAGTACACGCCGACCAGCTTTTCCAGGTTTTCGTGTTCCTCCAGCGGACCGCTGGAGGGCAGGTTGACGATGCAGTAATACCTCCAGATGCGCCGCTTGGATTTGCCGTTGGGTTCGGCGATGAGGTACGTGCCGCCCCAGATCCCGGACGAAATGGGAATGTCCATTCCGTAACGGCTTTGCATGACGGCGGAAACCGTTTCGGCGACGTTGCCGTACAGTTCATTCAAATGATAGAGATTGGTGTGCTGGTCCTCAGTAAAGACCGGGCCTGTTGTGGGAGGCAGTTCCATGGGTACCTGTTAACTTGCGGATGAACCTGGAAATTGAAAACGAACTCGAAAATGGCAGAACGATTTCAGGTCTCGAAATTGTATTCTGATTCCGAAAAAATTTCAAAGCCTGCTTTTCCGATGTAGACCGTGCAGGGTATATAATGAACACATGCAGGCACAGAACCCGGACCACCCGAAAGGAGGGGATATGAAGATCGGATTTGTGGGATTGGGAAAGATGGGCGCGAACATGGTCCAGCGGCTGATTTCCGAAGGACTCGAAGTTGTGGTGCATGATCGTTCCGAAGAGAAAATGGCGTTTGCGGTCCGGCAGGGGGCGCAGGCCGCCGATTCCCTCAACACGCTGGTACAGCGATTGCCGGAGAGAAAGGTGGTGTGGATCATGGTGCCCGCCGGGACCCCGGTTTGGGAAACGGTGGACGTCCTGTTGGAATTGCTCAACCCCAATGACATCATCATCGACGGCGGAAATTCCAACTGGCGGGAAACGGGGAAGGTGGCGGAAAAAGTGCATGACCGCGGCCTGCATTACATCGACTGCGGGACCAGCGGCGGTGTGTGGGGATTGAAGGAAGGCTACTGCCTGATGTACGGCGGCCATGATGAACCGTGCCGTTATATGGAACCCGTCTTCGAAGCGCTGGCTCCGGAGAACGGCCACCTCCACGTGGGCGCCAGCGGTTCCGGCCATTTTGTCAAGATGGTGCACAATGGCATCGAGTACGGCATGATGCAGGCGTATGCCGAAGGCTTTGAGATCATGAACAACTCTCCCTTCGACATCGACCTCCATGCGGTGAGCGAGGTGTGGCAGAAGGGAAGCGTTGTCCGGTCCTGGTTGCTGGATCTGGCGGCACGGGCGTTGAAAGACGACCCGAACCTGTCGAATCTGGAGCCGTACGTGGAAGACAGCGGGGAAGGACGCTGGGCGGTGCAGGCGGCCATCGATTTCGATACCCCGGCGCCTGTGATCACGCAGAGTTTGTTCGCGCGGTTTCAGTCGCGTCAGCAGAATTCGTTCGCCATGAAGCTCCTTGCAGCTCTTCGAAACCAGTTCGGCGGTCACGCGGTGAAAAGCAAATAGTGGGTGAAGGATTGTTTCAGGCCGGGGTTTCCGTTTTATAATGAAATGGATTCCGGTCATCCCACAAAATTCAGTTCATGCTATTTCGCGGGTAGGGGGGTATGGTCAAACTCGAAAACTGCATCCTCGTCATCTTCGGCGCCTCCGGCGACCTGACCCGGCGAAAACTTGTTCCGGGATTGTTCAATCTTTACCAGAAGGACATGCTTCCGGAAAAATTCGCCGTGCTTGGTGTCAGCCGCACCAAAATGACCGATGCCACCTTTCGCAAATCCCTTGCGGAGGGCGTTGAGGATGCCGAAGAAAAACTCCATCCCGAAGACTTCCGTAAATTCGCCAAAGCCCTGTATTACCAGTCCATCGATCCGGGAGAGTCCCGCGATTATGCCAAGCTGGCAAAACGTCTGAAGAAACTGGACGAGAGCCTGGGTACCAACGGCAATTTCATCTACTACCTTTCCATTGCGCCGTCGATGTATGAAATCATCATCGAGAACCTGGGTGCGGCGGGCCTGCAAAAGGAGAAGAAACACGATCAGGCCTACAAGCGCATCATCGTGGAAAAGCCGTTCGGCTACGACCTGGCCTCCGGACAGGTGCTCAACAAAAAACTCCTGAAGGTGTTCCGGGAGCCGCAGATTTACCGCATCGACCATTACCTCGGCAAGGAAACCGTGCAGAACCTCCTCGTGTTCCGCTTTTCCAACGGCATCTTCGAGCCGTTGTGGAACCGGAACTTCGTCGACCATGTGGAGATCACCGCCGCGGAAACCGTGGGCATAGGCACCCGCGGCCGGTATTACGACGCCTCCGGTGCCCTTCGCGACATGGTGCAGAACCACCTTCTTCAGATTCTCGGCATCATCGCCATGGAACCGCCGCCTTCGTTTGACTCGTTTTCAGTTCGCAACGAAACGGTGAAAGTGTTTCAATCCCTGAAACCCATTACAGAAAGCAATGTGGAGGCGTCGGTTGTGCGGGGCCAGTACACGAAGTCGCAGATCAACGGACAGATCATTCCCGGATACCGGGAAGAGGAGCACGTCGATCCCTTCTCGCGAACCGAGACGTTCGTGGCGATGAAGGTGTTCATCGAAAACTGGCGGTGGGGCGGGGTGCCGTTTTTCATCCGCACCGGAAAACGGCTGCCCACGCGCGTGACAGAGGTGGTGATTCATTTCAAAAGCACGCCGCATATCCTGTTCCAGCACAAGGGGGAGCATGTCTCCGTACCCAACCAGCTTATCATCCGCATTCAGCCGGACGAGGGCATTTTGCTCAACTTCGGAATGAAGCGGCCTGGCGCCGGGTTTCACGTGGAGAAAGTCAACATGGACTTTCATTACTCCGACCTGGGCGACACGAGCCTGGCGGATGCATACGAACGCCTGTTGCTGGACTGCATTCAGGGAGACCCAACGTTGTTTGCGCGTGGCGACGCGGTGGAATCCTGCTGGCGGTTCGTCGATCCCATTCTGGACCACTGGGCCTCCAAGCCGGACGAAGCCATCTACGGCTATCCCGCCGGTACGTGGGGTCCGCGCCAGGCCAATGCTTTGTTCTCCCAGCCTGGAATGGACTGGCATTACCCCTGCCGGAACCTGGTCGAAGACGGCCTGTTCTGCGAGCTGTAACCTCCCTCATGAAAGAATCACAAATCCACTGGTTCGTGCAAAAGGATGCGGAGACCACCGCTCACGCACTGGCGCAGGAGTGGGTGCGGCGCGCCGGGGTGGCGGAGTCCAACGGGTTGCCGTTCCGCATTGCACTTCCCGGCGGTTCGACCCCGCGACGCCTTCTGGAGATCGTCGCGCATCCGGACAACGCGCAGGCCATCGACTGGTCCTGCGTGCACCTGTTCTGGGGGGATGAACGGTGCGTGTCGCCGGACCATCCGGAAAGCAATTACCTCATGGCAGAGGAAGCCTTGATCCGGCACGTTCCTCTTCCTGATACCAATATCCACCGCATGCGCGGCGAGGACGATCCGCAAAAAGAGGTGGTTCGTTATGCGGAGGAACTCCGCCGCGCATTCGGGACTTCTGTGGATGCGGTGCCGCGCTTCGACTGGATTTTGCTTGGCATGGGCGCGGACGGGCACACGGCGTCGCTCTTTCCCGGTCAAACAGAGGTTCTGGATTGCCGCGAGCTGTGCGCCGTGGCCAGGCA
>NZ_HG422173.1:0-50323 GCF_000341545.2 Nitrospina gracilis 3/211 | reverse complement strand
CGGAGAGCAAACAGGCGCGCATCACGTTGACGTTTCCGGTGTTGAATGCCGCCGCGTGCGTGTCGTTTCTGGTGACGGGCGAAAGTAAAGCGGAACGACTGGCGTCGGTGCACCACGCCCCCGACCGAAAGGAACGTTACCCCGCCGCGCGTGTGGACCCGGAGCGGGTCGAGTGGTGGGTGGATTCCGCTGCCGTCAGGGGGGTGGGATAGCAATCCTTTACGGGGGAACCTGCCGCATCCGATCACATCACGTTGACATCGACCCGGTGAATACCCGAAACGCCGGCGGGAAACGGGTTGCGGTGATCGTCGCGTTGGATACCGCTGAACTGGTCCGCCGCGCGCACGGCAATACGGTAGCGTCCGGAGCGCGGAAAGGTGACGGGATACGACCAGAACACCCAGGAGTAAGGCGACAACGGTTTGTCGAGTTTCGCCAGCGACCAGCTTTTTTCTCCGTCCAGCGACACCTGCACGTACTGGATGCCGCGGTCACCTGCAAACGCCACGCCGCGCAGGGTGGTGCGCCGGGCTTCCAGCCACTGCCCCTGTTGTGGGTGGTCGATGCGGCTGAAGATCTTTACCTTGCCGCTTTGGGTCCAGTTGAGTTTCTGCCAGTATCCCTTGTGCGGTCCGTTCTGGATGCGGATTTCCTTCAGCCATTTCACCTGTTTGATCCCGTAATATCCCGGAACCAGCACGCGCAGGGGAAACCCGTGATCGCGTGTCAGCGGTTTTCCGTTCATGCCGTGCACCAGAAGTGCACCGGGATGTTTGGCCGCACGCAAGGGAAGGCTGTCGTGGTAACCGTCTGCGCCTTTCAACACCATCGTGTCGGCGAGGAAATCCGGGTCGGCTTCTTCAATCAGTTGCGCCAGCGGCAATCCCGTCCATTTCGCATTTCCTATCGCGTAACCGCCGATGGGATTGCCGATGCAGTTGAGCGTGATGATGCGCGTGACCGACGGCCGTTTCACGATATCGTCATAATCCAGGGACTGCGGTCTGGCGATGTCGCCCGCGATGCGGAGGGTCCACGATGAGGCCTCGCGCGGGAGCGAGTCCGGGGGACCGGAGATGTCCTCCACGTAAAACTGTGTGACGGGCGTGATGGGCGGCAATTTGCCGGGAGGGCGGGCGATGTCCGGCGTCATTCCGGAGACGTGCAGGACCGATCCTCGACGCGCTTGAGAGTGCGTGGATTTCCAGGGACGCGCCAGCGAGCTAAAGGGCGCAACCAGGCACAGCGTGAGCGACGCCAACATGATTCGTAAAAAAGCACTGCGGGTCATGGCGCGAAAGTCATCCCGGCGGGTTACTGGTAGTACTGCGCTTTCTTTTCGCCGAAGGGTACCAGCTTGAGAGAAGGCGTGCCTTCGTGGTCGAGAAAGACTTTGTACGTATATCGCTCGGTGGCCCCACCTTCCCAGTAAATGAACAACTGGCCGTTGGCGGCGGAGTAGCGTCCGGTCGTTACATTCGGGCTTCCTTCCGAATGCGCGTTCACGCCGAGTCCTGTGGTGTGTCCGTCCACGCGCGTTTTCGATCCATACAACACCGTACCGTCCTGCTTGAACGTCCACGTGATTGTCGAATTGGCAAACACCGAGGCTCCAACGCCCACACTGCCTTCGGTTGTGCTTTTCGACCAGCTGCGGAGCAGGGCGGAGTCGATGGATGGCGGCGTGGAGGCGAGGCTGGCGAACACCTTCTGCGCTGTGTTCTCCAGAACCCGTTTGCTGTTTTTCGGCGCGAGGTGGATCATGTAGATGCCCTGGTCCTGATGAATGGTGAGGAACACCACGTGCCTGTGCGTCACGCCGGCGGGGAGCTTGCCCTCGAAGGTCATCACCGTCGCCGCGCCGAGTTTGGTGGTGAACGCCTTCGGCTGGCCGGAGCGTTTCATGCCGGGGAAATTGGCCGTCCAGATCTGGTCAAAGAACTGCGCCACGCGCGGGTCCTTAGGGTCGGTGATGCCTTCCGCGGCAACGCTCTGGAAGAGAAGGAACTCTTCCGGAATGCCCTGTTGGTTGAACTGGACCGGCTGCGGGATGACGTAGATGCCGGACTCGTCTTCTTTCAGCAGCCAGTCGCCGGGGTAGTCGAACTGGATTCCGGCAGGATGCTTGAAGGTCTTCCAGTTTTCCGCCTGTGCGGTGGACGTGAAGGCGATAAGGAGCAACAGGCTCATTCCCATTAACCGTGCTGGAAATGAGGTGGACGGGCTTGGATTCCGCATGATTCCTCCTAGGAGAAAAACTCCTGCGCCCCTTTGCAAATGGGACCGGGGCAGGAAAGGTCCCGGCGGGACGATTTCTAATCGGACCGGGTCAACCGCAACAGGAATCGTCGCCGCTGTCCTCCACCTGTTCGGTTTCCGGGTCGATGATGTTGAACAGACCGCGGTAGGGCCCGTGGTTCAAGATCTCACCCAGTTCTTCCTTGATTTCCACCGCGCGGCCAACAGGAAACGTGACGCCTTCGCAGGTGACTTCGTTGAAGGGGCCCGCGTAAATGGCAAGCACATTGCCGCTGCAACAGGACTCCTCGATGTTCAATGGCTTGTAGCCGGCGAGCAGGTATGAATAAAACCGGATGCCTTCGACCTCTTTCCACAGATAGTCCTTGGTGACCCGAAATCCGTGGAACCCCGCCTGGCGGGCATAGTCGAGAAACTCGTCGAGGGTGAGCGCGCCGGAGACGCACTCTCCCCACAGCTCGCGGTTCTCGCGCATGGCGGCCGGGACCGGCTGGTCGGAGACAATGTCGGCGATGACGAAGCGTCCTCCCGGTTTGAGGATACGGCGGATTTCCTGAAACACCTCGCGCTTGCTGGGCGACAGGTTGACCACGCAGTTGGAAGTGATCACGTCGGCGCGGTCGTCCTCCACCGGTATCGCTTCCAGAAAGCCGTGGTGGAATTCCAGGTTTTTGTAGCCCAGGTTTTCCGCCACGCGACCGGCGTTTTTGCGGGCGACGTTCAGCATCTCTTCGGTCATGTCCACGCCGATGACGCGGCCCGTTTCGCCGACGCCCCGGGCGGCGATGAAGCAGTCGATGCCGCCGCCGCAGCCAAGGTCCACCATGGTTTCACCGGGCTGGATATCGGCGCGGCTCACCGGGCTGCCGCACCCGTAGGAAATGCCCAGCACCTCTTCGGGAATGTGGGAGAGGTCGCCGGGGTCGTACTTGACCGGGCAGCACAGGTTTTCCTGGGTGGCCGCCGCGGCTTTGGAGTAAAACTCCCGCACATCGTCGTGGGAGACTTTCGCTTCCGTGTCCATTTCCGATCGCCGTTCGTTCATTCGCATCATCCTTTCCAAATTGAGCCGGGGTTTTCGCCTTCGCTCACAGTCCCTGGTGTTTTTGTAGTGCAGCCTTGAGGCTTTCCCGGCAGTCTTCGGACATCGTGACCTGCGGGCCCAAAGGTGTGTCCTCCCGTCCCAACCCCTGCGCCAGCACGCGCACCGTTTTCAGTTGGCGCTGGTAAGCGCGGCACATCCTGCAAAGAGCCAGGTGCAGGGCCACACGCAGCCGCTTGGACAGGGGCAGGGTATGGTCCATCATCTCCGAAATGAGCGGAGAGGTGTCTTCACACCGAATTTTCATGAATCGCATCAAGGTACTCATTCAATGGCATTCCAAAAAAAGACCGTCATCCTGCTGCCGGGTTTACCGCCCAAAGTGGGTTTCCAGGCACTTTTTCAACTGGTTCCGGGCCCGGTGCAGAATCACCCACAGGTTGGTCGGTTTGATCCCCATTTCCTTGCAGATATCCTCTGACGACATCCCCTCAATTTCTTTCATTACAAAGATGTCACGGAACTTGTCGGACAGCCCGTCCATGCAGTGGTTGAGTGCTTCCAGCAGCTGGGTGTTCTCCACCGCTTTTTCCGGGTTGATTTCCCAGTTTCGCGGCGGGGAAATCCAATGGCCAGTTTCATTATATGCATTTTCATACGGATCGGCATCGTCATCGGGGGTCAACTCGTACGTCCGTTGACTTTTCTGACTGCGGAAATGGTCCATGATCTTGTGCTTGAGAATACCGAACAGCCAGCTTTTTCCGACGATTTTCCGGCAAAAGTATGTTGTGCCTGCAGGGCCGCGAGCAGGGTGGTCTGGATGATGTCATGAGCGACCATCGGGTCTTTTACCCGGACAAGGGTATATCGGTACATGGTATCGCCGTACCTGTCCACCCATTGCTCGCTGTCGATATTCGGTTTGCTATCCACGCCACCCCATGCTTCCGTTTACGCTCCAAGTTGACTTCGTTCCGCCGGATTCCCTATACTGCCGGTATGGACAAGACCCTCGATACAGCCGAATGCGCGCGCATTCTGAAATCCCTGGGCGACGAATCCCGCCTTAAAATCGTCCAGTTGCTGTTGCAGGGAGAATGCAATGTTTCGAAGGTGGTGCAGTCGCTCAACATGGCCCAACCCCAGGTCTCGCATCACCTTGCCATCCTGCGCGGGTGCGGCCTGGTGAGCACCCGCAGGGAAGGCAACCGCATCATCAATTTCATCGATCCCGAAGTCCGTTCCATGCTGAAAAAAAATGAATTGGGGCTGGACCTGGGATGCTGTTCGATCACCTTCGAATAGGATTCCCTTGCCGCTTTTACAGCAGGAATACGCATTATACCCGCCTGCATGCTCATGAGCCAAACCTAAAAGGTCTTGTTGCTTTCCGTTTCGGTTTGGGTCGCTCCCGCATACAGACGTTTGTACAGGTCGTGGTTTCGCGACACGCGCTTGACATATTTGCGTGTTTCGGGGTAGGGAATGGATTCGATGAATGCGTCGGGATCGTCCAGGTTTCCAAACCGTCTCCTCCAGGCATCCAGCACGTGAGGCCCGGCATTGTATGCGATGAGGATGTGAATGCGGTTTCCTGCGTGTTCCTGCATGAGGTGGCTCAAGTAACGCACGCCGAGGCGAATGTTCAGGTTGGGATCGAACAGTTCCTCGATGTCCAGGTCCTCGGCATTCCCCGTCTGCCGGTGCATGAGTGAGGCCGTCTTCGGCATCAATTGCATGAGCCCCCGTGCCCCAGCCGGGGAAACTGACCACCGGTCGTACAGGCTTTCCTGCCGCATGAGGCTGATAACAAGAAACGGGTCCACATCAAACGTCTCGGCCCAGTTGCGCACTTTTTGAAAATACGCCGGTGGATAATAATTTTTCCAAAACGCTTCCGGCAGTTCCTTTTCACCGTGGAGTGATTTGAAACTGCGGTACAAACCCAGCACGCGTTGAGAATCGGAGAAGGCGTGCGCGCGGTTGAACCAGTGCGACAACCACATCACCCCGTCGTAGTCCTTGCGTACCGTCCCGGTGACCTGGCGCATTTCCTCGCGGGCGCGGCGGTGGAGCCCCAGTTCGATCAATTCCACCGCGCGGGAAAAATGAAACCATTCGCTGTCGTTCAGTGGACGGCCGGGGTCAGTGGGAGATTCGGTCTCCGAAGGCAGGCTGGTTTTGACGACGGCAGTGGTGGCGATGGGAGTGAGGGTGTGGGGATCGTCCGCCGCGTCCAGCTTGTTTTGTGCCTGCAGGCCGTAATAGGTGTAGGGATACTGACGTGCCAGTTCCTCGTACACCTGCCGGACCTCGTCGGTTTTGTTCTGTTTCCCCAGGGATTTTGCCAGCCAGAAGGCATTCTTGTCGGCAAAGTCTCCTTGCGGCAGCCGCTGGAGGTTGGTGCGGAACTGGTCTGCCGCCGCATCCCAGCGTTCGGCGCGGTAATGGACCCAGCCGATCTGCCACGCCGCCTGCTGACCGAACTCTGTTTTTTCGTGGTCCTTCACGAGCGTGCGGTAAGCGGTCAACGCGGCCTCTTCATTTTTTGCTTCTTCATGAATTTTCCCGACGATGAATGCCGCCTCGGTTTTCAGGTCCCGCCGCTTGGCAACCTCCACCACTTTTTGGAAATGTTCCAGCGCGCTGTCGCGGTCGCCCAGGTTCCACAGGTTGCGCCCGACAATGAACGCCGCCTTCGGTACCTTGTCGTGAAGGGGATAACGACGCATGAATTCGTTCAATACTTCGTTGGCCGCGGCGCGGTCGCGCAGTCCCTGGTGCGCGTCGGCCAGAATGAAGTAAAAACGGCCGGGCAGAATGCGGTTGGAAGTGTTCATCAGGGACCGCACTTCCTGAATGACAGTTTCGAACCGCGCCTGACCGAGAAGCTTGCGCAGCCGGCGCGAGCGTTCACGGAGCGACAATGGTTTTGGTGTGACCCCGTCCTGCGAGGCGAGCCGGGTCAGCGCAGCCTCGG
The DNA here is from genome assembly GCF_000341545.2 of Nitrospina gracilis 3/211. Taxonomy (NCBI): domain Bacteria; kingdom Pseudomonadati; phylum Nitrospinota; class Nitrospinia; order Nitrospinales; family Nitrospinaceae; genus Nitrospina; species Nitrospina gracilis. The sequence continues at coordinate 44,036 of NZ_HG422173.1, read as the reverse complement.
CCTCCTCGGCTTTGGGGTGGTCGGGATAGACCGCATACAGCGTGCGCCAGGCATCGTATTCACCTTGCAGGTCACCGGTCTTTTCGTACAACGCGATCTGTTGAGTCACGATTTCCGGAAGGGTTTCCATGTAATCTTCCATACTGACGCGGAAGTGGATCAGCCGGTAGGCTTCCTTCAGGTGGCGCAGCGCGGGCTCCGGATGATTCTGCAAACGATGGATGTCCGCTTTCAACAGATGCACGCGTGGCAACAAGAGTGAGGAGGGAATACGCACCGCCAGGCGGTCCAGTTCCGCCAGCGCTTCCGCGTATTGGCCCAGCGCGGTCTGGGAGCGGGCGCGTTGGTAGCGGATGTCGTCTTCCACCTCCGGGTACAGGGTGAGGCTTTTATCAAAAAACTTGAGCGCCTGTTTGTGGTCCTGCCGGTTTGAATGAACGCGGGCGAGGAGATACGTGAGGCGTTTGCGGGTGGCGGTTTCCAGCGTTTGCTGTTCGAGCGGCTGGAGGAGCTGGAGCGCCTGGTCCCACTTTCCGGATTGCATCATTTCCACCGCCTGGCGGTACTCCTCCTGTACCTCGCCGGCCTTCACGTTCCCGGGCAACAGGGTCAAACAGAAAGCCAGGAGCAGGGCCACGGTGCTGGGCAGGAGGCGCAGAACTTTTTCCGCCAGGGTGGAACCCGTGTCCGCAGCGTGGACCGGGACGGGGCGGGTGGCCTCCATTTTTTTGAACCAGGTGATCTGCCTTTTGGCGAAGTGGCGGGTTTCGCGTTGGATTTCGTAACACGCGCGGTCGAGAGAAATCTCGCCTTCGAGGTGACGCACCATCTGCGCGTAGCCGATGGAGGAAAACGGTTTCCATTCCTTTTTGTAACCCCGCTCCATGAGCCGTTCGACCTCTTCTTTCAACCCGTCGTCGATCATTCTTTCGACCCGGCGATTGATGTGGGTGTAGAGATCCTGCCTCTCCCGTTCGAGAAGAAACAGGTGGATGTCGAAATTGTATCCGGTTTCTCTATTATCCATGTCGGTCTGGTGAAAGGAGGACAGGCCCCGCCCGCTTTGGCGGAAAACGGTGAGTGCGCGTTCGATCCGGATGGGGTCGTTGGGTTCGATCTGGGCTGCGTATTCGGGATCGACCTTTTTTAACTCATCGTGCAGGGCCGCCGGGCCGCGTTCTTCAATTTCGCGTTGAACCTGTTCGCGGATTTCCGGATCCGGCTCCACGGCGCACTCGTAGTTTTCGATGAATGTTTTGAGGTACAACCCGGTGCCGCCCACCATGACGGGGATTCTGTTACGCGCGAGGATATCCCGCACGACTTCCTGCGCCCGCTGTTTGAAGTCGAATGCGGTGAATGGCTCGTGCGGGTCGAGAATGTCGATCAAATGATGCGGCACTTGGGCGCGGACTTCATGGGACGGCTTGGCGGTGCCGATGTCGAAGTGGCGGTACACCTGCATGGAGTCGGCACTGACGATTTCCACATCCATGTGACCGGCCAGAGCGAGCGCCGTATCACTTTTCCCGGAGGCGGTGGGACCGGCCAGAATAATCAAAGCGTTCATAAATGGCCTGCATCGGCTCGGTGTACGAGCCGTCGGGGTTGTACATGACCAGTGTCTGGTCTTCGCACCGGCCGCAGAGTTCCGCCCGCATCGCCTCCATAATAAGTATGCGCGGCTCGGTGTCGTGATGTCCGTGAATGATGAGGCGCCGCCGCGGGGCGAGTCCGTTGCATTTCAATTCTGTCGCCCATTCCTCCCGCCGAAGGGGCGGGTAGGCCAGCACCAGTTTGCCATGCGGTTTCAATAGCGGCGCGGCGGCGGCGATGAGTGTGGGCAAAGAGAGTTTCAACTCATGGCGTGCGATGGCTTTTTCCGGATCCGGGTTGATACGGCCGCTCTTGCGCTTGCGGTAGGGCGGGTTGCTGATTATCCAGTCGAACGAAGACGGTGGCAGATCCCGCGCCATTTCCAGAAAATCCGCGTGGTGAATGCAGATGCCCGTCCGGCCGCTCTGCGCCACATTGCGGATGGCGATACGGACCAGGGATTCCTGAATTTCGACGGCGGAGATGTCTAATTTCGGTTCGCGTGAGGTGAGGAGCAGAGGCAGAATGCCGCATCCGGTTCCCACTTCCAGCACCCGCTGGGCCGGTTCAGGTTCTACGAAATGCGCCAGCAGGAACGGTTCCACCGAATAGCGGTAACCTGTTGGGTTTTGCTCGATTGATAAGGAATGGGACATCGGACTCCGCCACCCAAGTCGTTTTTAAAACGGTTCCAGTCTATCCCAAAGGGGCCTTCCCGGCAAGGTTCCGAGACCTTAATTCAGATCGATCTTATTGTTTTTTAAAGTACAATCTGTTATACTTTATTTACACATTTGTTGTAAATCAAAGAAAACGGATTCTCTTTATATAAGGAGGGGGACCCTTGGACGGCATCATTACTGAGCAGTCGATCATGGGCGCGGTCATCATGCTTCTGGGAATCGGCTTGTTGAACTTGTGCAACCGGATTGAACACAAGGAATACATGGCCCGCACCGATCCCCGCGAAAAATGGGGGTTCCTGGATGGTCAAAAAAAAGATGAGATGAAAAAGCGCTCGATCCGCGGCACACTCATGGCCCTGGCGGGAGCGGGATTTTCACTTTGGGGATTCGTCATTCTGGTCATCCACTTCTCCTCATTGGAGTGACCTCGATTTAGAAAGGCCAGAACCACTTGGAATGGCCTCCGGTGAGAAGGATCGCCACCGCCTCTTTTTCATGGGCCAATGGGTGAACACGCTGGCTTACGAGAACCCCCCCCTGCGGTGCGACCACTGTTTCCAGCAACTGTCCTCCATACAACTCGAACACCTCTCCCAGTTTCTGGCCTGCCGCCACCGTTTCTCCCACTCTGCCGCAGGGCAGATACAATCCTGCCCCTTCGGTATTCACCCACACTTCATTTTTGGATTTGTAGAACATTGCCTCCGTCCCGACCGTTTCCCCGTCCGGTTCATCACAGGAAAGGAATTCCATCTCGCGCAGGAAATGCATCATCGCTCCGAATAAGGCGTCGATGGCAGAGGGATCGCACACCTGCGGGCGCCCGGCGGACAGGGTGAAGGTCTGGATGTCCATTTCGTGCCATTGGCGGCTAAGTTGCAGGTTGACCGATGGGATATCCGGAACCTCGCGGATCACCGACAGGTTGAACTGGCGGCTGGCCTTGCGCATGGCGAGGCTCGGACGGTAGACCCTCACATGCGGTGCATCCTCAAAATGGGCCGATCCGGTTTGAAGAATGATCCCGAAGTCCGACCCGGCGGTCTCGTGAAGCAGACGGTTGCACAACGTTTCGGTGAGGTCGCCTTCCTCGCTGCCGGGGAAGGCGAGGTCGGCGTCCAGGTTGTCGTACCACCATGTAGCGGTTCCGGATTCCAGAGCGCGGTGGTTGACGACCGGGAACACCTGCACGGTGCCGGAAAGCTTCAGGCCGGGCTCGTTGCCGTCGGCGACGTTCTGGAGAAAGTTCGCAATCCGGCCCGCGGCGAGAAGGCCGTTCAACCGGTCGCCCTGGATACCCGCAACGATGGACAGCTTCTGTCCGCTCTCCGATCCCTCCCACATGTTTTTGTAGAGGGCGAGCGTGTCGCCGAGCGGCGTGGTGGTGGAATAGATTGCCTGCTTCACGATTCCGGATCCAGCGCAATGCGCGCCAGCAAAGCGCCGGAGTGGACCAGCGGATGCTCGCGCAGGGTGAACAGCAGCCCCGCGGCGGGAGCGTTGACGTCTTCCAGCACTTCTCCTTCCACCACGTCCAACACCTGTCCCAGACGCTGGCCCCGACAGACGGTCTCCCCCGGCTGTACCGAACCGACGAACAGTCCGGAGTTTTTTGCCGTCGCCTGCATGACCTGTTTCGGGTACAGCACGCGTGGGGGCCGGACCTTTTCCGGTGACAGGTAGTTGGCGTCGAGAATCCCCAGGTGGAGCAGGTAGTGCATCATTCCCTCGAACAGGGGGTCGATAAGATGGGCATGGATTCTCTGGCAGATGCCGGTTTCAATGACGAGGGTCGGGATTTTTTCCTGGTTGAGGTTGTAACCGAGTGTCGACTCGAACAATCCCGCCATCGGGTGCACCCAGACCAGGTCGGCGTTTGCCTCGCTTGCCAGGGGTAAAAGGTCGACTGCGAATTCCTCGATGACCCGGATCTGCGGCAACTCCAAAAGGTGCAGGTTGCTGGCGTGAATATCCACCGCATACTCGCTGTGGTTCAGGATGTCCTTGTAAAGCAGGGAGGCGGCACGGGTCCCCACGGTATGACCGTTTTCCTGGCCGATGACCCGGTTCATGTCCAGTCCGTAATACGGCCACAGACGGTTGGAACTGTGGATGCCTGCCGGGTTGGCTGCGGGATAAATATTGATCTGGCCGAGAAACACCTCCGGCCGCGTGTCCTGCAATTCGCGGAGCGCGCGTATGAGCCGGTGACACAGGTAGAGCCCCGCCAGTTCGTCACCGTGCAGCCCCGCGACGAACGAAATACGCCGGGTGGGTTTGCCGTTGTGCGCCGGGAAGGTTTGACGGACGATTTCCAGACGCCCGCCCATGGCATTTTTTATGGATACGATGGCTTCCGTATTCACGGCGCGGACTTCCTAGTTGGAATGTGGGTTGGAGTCGTTGTTTTTCTTTTTGGGCTCGATGCCCATGGCGTCGATCTTGCGCTTGAGGGTATTGCGGTTGATCCCCAGCGATTTCGACGTGGCCACCTGGTTTCCGCGCTTGCTTTCCAAGAGTTGTTCGAAGAGGTGCTTTTCCACCGCCTGTATGAGCAGGTCATAAAGCTGGCCGTCGGCGTTTTCCTGGTTTTTGGCGAGGAAGTCGCGCACCACGTTGTCCAGGTGCGTTTCCCATGATTTACTGGACTTCGGCGTTTGGCGTGCTTCTGTGAGGAGCGGGTCGGGCAGATGTTCCGGCAACACCGGGCCCCGGTTCACCAGCACCAGGCAGCGCTTTATGATGTTTTCCAGTTCGCGGATGTTGCCCGGCCACGGGTAGAGCATAAGAAGCTCCGCCGTCTCCGGCGCGAGGTAAATGCGGTCCTGCGTCGATACCTTGCCGTATTTTTTCAGGAAGAATTCGGCAAGCAGGGGAATGTCCTCCGCGCGGTCGCGCAGCGGGGGCAGGTGGATGTTGATGACGTTCAGGCGGTGGTACAGGTCTTCCCGGAACCGGTCGGCTTTCATGAGGTCGGGAAGGCGCTGGTTGGTGGCGGCGATGATGCGCACATCCACCCGGATCGAGTCCTTACCGCCGACACGGTAAAATTCGTTGTTCTGCAGGACCCGCAGGATTTTTGCCTGAAGCGGCAGTTCCATATCGCCGATTTCGTCGAGCATCAGCGTACCGCCGTCGGCGAGTTCGAATTTTCCCTTTTTGGATTCCACCGCGCCGGTGAACGATCCTTTTTCATGGCCGAACAGTTCGCTTTCCAGCAATTCGCGGGAGATGGCAGCGCAGTTTATGAAGATGAACGGCTTGTGCGAACGGTCGGAATAGTGATGCAGGGCGCGTGCGACAAGTTCCTTGCCGGTGCCGCTCTCGCCGGTGATGAGCACGGGAAACTGGGTGGATGCGGCCTTGCCGATGACCTTGAAGATATCCTGCATGCGCCGGTTCTTGCCAATGATGGCTTCCAGCGAAAAGTCATCCTGTTTTTGCTCTGCCCTCGGTTCCGGCGCCTCGACCCCGCGGCTTTTTTCCACCCGGTCGATGAGTTTGAATATCTCGTCGAAGTCAAACGGTTTGCTGATGTAATCGTACGCTCCGTGGCGCATGGCCTCGATGGTGTTGTTCATCGTGTCCTGCGCCGTCATGACGACGATGTGCGGGCGGTGATCCGTGTCCCGCACTTTCTGTAAAAGTTCGAGGCCACTGATGCCCTCCATGAAGATGTCGGTGAACACCATGAAGTAGGACTGGCTGCGGATCTTTTGCAGTGCTTCCTCGCCACTGCAGGCCGTGTCCACTCTGTAAGGCGAATCCTCCAGCGCCTGGGTGAACAGCCAGCGGATGTTCTCCTCGTCGTCCACGATCAGAATGTCTTTCGAACCGTTCATGCATTCTCCTGTTTGACCGGCAGGTACACCTGCACCCGGGTGCCGGAACCGGGTTGGGAAATGACTTTTATCTTACCGTGGTGGTTTTCGACAATCTTGAGGGAAAGCGGAAGCCCCAACCCGTTTCCCTGACTTTTGGTGGTGTGAAAGGGCGTGAACAGGTGCTTCATGTTTTCAGGCGTGATCCCCAGACCCGTGTCCACGATCTCGACCAGGATGGTCTTCCGCCGGTCGGGGTGAACCTGGGAGCGCACGGCATAATCCGTGTGATAACGCGTCAGGACTTTCAATGTGCCGCCGTCCGGCATGGCTTCGATGGCATTCTGGATGAGGTTCAGGAACACCTGCTTCAACCGGTCGCCGTCGCCTTCTATCTGTGGCAGGCTGGGATCGTAGACGGACTCGAACTGGATGGCCGCTTCATGCGACTGCTTTTCCAGCAGGAGGATTTCTTCCAGAATCTGGTGGATGTTGATGGTCTCGAGATCGAGGTCCAGGGGGCGCGCGAAATTCAGCATGCGGTCGATCATGCGGTTGATGCGCTCCGATTCCTTGATGACCACGTCGAGAAACTTGTGGTGTTCTTCCGGTAGCTTTCTGCGGAGCAACTGTGCGGAACCCGAAATGGACACGAGCGGGTTCTTGATTTCGTGCGCCATGCCGAGCGACAACGTGCCCAGGTGGGAGATGGCGTCGAAGGGGCGGCTGATCTCCTCCAGTTCCTGGGCCAGCGTGCAGTCGCGAACGTACAGCACCGCCCCTTCCGGCTGGTTCTGGTCGTTGATGTAAGGCGATACGGTGATGCTCACGGGAAACGTCGTGGAATGGGCGCGTCGGTGACCTTGTCCTTCAATCTGGTGATAGGCCACCCCGTTTTGCAGGGTGTCTTCAATCTTGTTCTGCAATTCCGGCTGGCCGGGAAACAGGTCGCCCGCCGGCCGGTTCAAAAAATGATCCCGGGATTGCTGGAACATCTCCTCCGTGGCCAGGTTGGCGTGGAGGATGGTTCCCTCCCGGGATATCAGGATGATGCCGTCGACGATGGACGCGATGATGTTTTTAAAAACAGGGTTTGCTTCCCCCATAAAAACGCGGGACCTCAGTTTGTGGATTTGGCCCCGGACTTTTTAGCTTTTTTCTTGCTCCCGGAGTACGGATTTTTATTGGCTTCCGCGATCGGGTTGGACTTGGGTTTGGGCGCGGTGGTGGTGGCCGGGTTGGAGCAACCGGGACTCGAACAGCTTTCGCCGGACGGAGCCGCCGCGCCGTTTCCATTCCCCTGTTTGCTTTCCGCTTCCCAACCCTTTTTGCGGGATTCGGACGGGTAGTCTGTTGCGTACCAGCCACTGCCTTTCAAAATGAAGCCCGAAGCGGAAATTTTGCGCCGGGGCTTGCCTTGGCATTTCGGCGTCTCGCACTGTTTGGGTGCCTTGGCGTTTATGGACTGCATCAACTCAAACGTGGTGCCACAGGATTCACATTCGTATTCGTAAATGGGCATTTATCCTAACTCCTTGAAATATATGGGATCTAAGCCTGACCGGATGGGGGAGGCCGCCTCCCCGCCGCCGTGGCGGCAAAACCTGTTCAGGAATAAGATGCCCGTTTGCGCTTGGCAAGTTGTATGCCGCATTTTAATGCATTTTTCCGGTAAATCCAATTTGTTTAATGGGTTTTCGTCCGTGATTTTTTCGTCGATTTCGGTCCGGGTTGAGCCCGGGGGCAATGTCGTGGATTCAGAATGGGGTCCATGGACCACCGTGCGCTCACTGGGCATACACCGGAAGCAATGGAGTGGCTCTGGAATTGGGCCCGGGGACCCTCGATTCGCCGGGAGAGCAGTACCCAGTTCCCTGCTCACGTGGTGAGCTAGACTTCGGTGAGCCAGTGTTGGAACTTGGCCTGCTTGCCGCCGACGATCTGGAAGAACAGGTCCTGGATCTGGTGGGTGATCTTGCCGCGTTTGCCGTCGCCGATGGTGCGGTTGTCCACCTCGCGCACCGGGGTGATCTCCGCCGCGGTGCCGGTGAGGAAGATTTCGTCGGCAATGTACAACTCGTCGCGGGTGAGGACGGCCTCCTCCAGGGGGATCTTGAGATGTTTCGCGATCTGCACCACGGCGTTGCGCGTGATGCCGTCGAGGATGCCCGTCGATAGCGGCGGCGTCATCAGCGTGCCTTTGTGGTAGAGGAAGATGTTCTCGCCGGAACCTTCGGTGACATACCCGTTGGTGTCCAGCATGATGGCTTCGTCGTAACCGTCGCGCACCGCCTCCGCCTTGGCGAAGATGGAATTGATGTAGTAGCCGCAGGCCTTGGCCTTGGTCATGGTGACATTGACGTGGTGGCGGTTGAACGACGAAACGCGGACGCGGATCCCCTTTTCCAGGCCGTCGTCGCCCAGGTACGTGCCCCACGGCCAGGCGGCGATGGCGACGCGAACGTGAACGCCGGTCGGGTTCAATCCCATCTTGTTGTCGCCCAGAAAGACGATGGGGCGGATGTAGCATTCCTCGAGCTTGTTGGCCTGTACCGTCTGGACAATGGCCTGCGTGATCTGTTTCTCGCTGTACGGGATTTCGATGCCGAGGATTTTCGCGCCGTCAAACAGCCGTTTCACGTGTTCCGGCAGACGGAAGATGGCGGATTTTTTTTGCCCGAACGGTAACAGCGGATGCCTTCGAAGACGCCATAGCCGTAGTGGAGCGTGTGCGTGAGGACGTGAACATTGGCCTCCGCCCACGGGACCAGCCTGCCGTCCATCCAGATTTGTTCCGATTTTTCCACGTCTTGCCTGCCTGATAAAGGGGGATGAATAAAGGAAGTAATTGTATGTAGGCCCCCGTTCAAAATCAAGCCTAATAAAATCAATTGACATGATACAATGCATTTGATACATCTTAACGCTTTGTGAACGGGAGCCGCTAGCTCAGTTGGTAGAGCAACGGCCTTTTAAGCCGTGGGTCGAAGGTTCGAGCCCTTCGCGGCTCACTTTTTGTCCACAAAGAATAAACAGGGCGTCCCCATCGTCTAGCCAGGCCCAGGACACCGGCCTTTCACGCCGGCGACGGGGGTTCGAATCCCCCTGGGGACGCCAAGTTTTCTCCCTCCTCTTATTTTTTCGTTCATCTTAAAAACCCCTCCCAGCTCCCCACTTACAGGCAGTGCCCGATTTTTATGCGCCGGATAATGAATCGATTCCGTTTTTCTCCTGTCTCAATATAAAGAGCGATTCTTAATATCGAAGGGGACTTCTTTTGAATCGAGGGTTCTGTCTCGTGCAACGCGGAACCCGTAAAAGAGAAAGGAGCAATTCATGTCCAAGCTGTTTGCAACCCGCATTTCCTATATAGCCATTCTCTCCGTTCTGTTTCTTGCGCTGGGTGTCGCCGCGCCCTCGCTTGCTGAGTCCAAAGCGAAAGACAAAACCACCACCGAGGACATCGGCAAAAGGTTCGACGCGCTGACGGAGTCGATCAAAAACTACTCCGCACAGGAGAAAGACGAAGCGGTCGCTGAGGTGGAGAGCAATCTCGATTATCTCGACCGCCGCATCGACGCCCTGCAGAACAAAGCGGACCGCAAAATGGGATCGATGAGCGCCGAGGCGAAAAAGGAATTGAATGAAAAGCTGAAGGCGCTGAAACGCGAACGCGACGAGGTGCAGAAGTGGCTGGGTGAGATGAAACGCAGTTCCAAGGACGCGTGGGGAGACATCACCGACGGTTTCTCCGACGCCACCTCGCGGCTGGGCAAAGCCTTCGATCAGGCTTCGGATGCGTTTTCCAAAAAGCGTTGAGTGCTGGAACCGGACTCAGATACGAAAGAGGGTGGGGCGTTTCGCCCCGCCCTTTTTTATTTTGTGTGGGAACCGCCTTCTCCGCCGGAATCGCAAGGCAGGCAGATAAATCCTCACTCGTCGCGGTGTACGGTGTCCGGAGAAAATGCGGGAAGGCACACGGCGATGTACTGGGCTCCGCCGGAACGCGGCGTGCTGTAACGCACCCATTCGCCTTTCGGGGTGATGACCGCCTGGCCTGCGCTCACCTCAAATGTCTCTTCTTTGGTTTCCACCTTCAGCATGCCCTGCAGGACGAGGGTGTATTCGTCGAACTCCGGCGTCTGCCCCGGCTCTTCCCAGCCCTCGGGACTGGTCATGTAGGCGATGCTCACATCCGATGTCTTCGAATTGACGTTGCCGATGTATTCCTTGATGACTTTCGGCTTGGTGCCGGCGGCTTCCACCAGGGTGGGTTTGTCGATGAATCGGGCCATGCGCTCGTTTCCTCCGGTTGAAGGAGCCCTCCGCCGGGGCCTGTAAAAGCCTGCGGCCTGAGGCTCAAGTATTGAAAAAAGTTAACGATAAAGACTTACACTCAAGAGGTCAAGAAAGGCGTTTGCCAGCGGGCTTCCGGGCGCTTTGACGCGTTTCGGATAAGACCTTTAATTATTGGTATTTGCACGGGGTTTTCACGGAGAACCGCGAACGGGCTTTGTGTTTGACGGTATGGGGGAATTTGGTTATGATTGAGTATCCGTTTGAGAAAAATTTGAGGGCAGACAATGCCCGTATGTCCCCCGGACTCTGGAAGGCAGAGGGTCCGCAGAGGTCGCACATGGAAAGGACCCTGGAATTCGTGAGAGCCGTTCGGTTTCACCTGGGAAGGTGGGTGTTTCCGGTGGTGGAGCCGATCTGCATCCTGATGGAAAACCTGCGCCCGCAGGTCCGCCGGCACTTCGAGCAGGCCATCAAGAACCTGGAACGGCACAACCTGGCCGGGGGCCTGATGAACCTGAACATGGTCCTCAGCCTCAAACCGGACCATTTCCTGGCACGCGTGTATCGCGGCCGGATTTACCTGCGCGAAAAGCAGTTCCGCCTCGCTTCGGAAGACTTCGTACAGGCGAGTGAAATCAGTACTTATCGCTTCGCGCATTACAACGTGCGGCGGGAGTACCTGGATGCCCTGCACGAAGGAGCCCGCCACCGAAAAGAGGAAATGGAATCGGTCAACCACGAAACCCTGTCACAGGAAGAATTCGAGTCCCTTCTGGAAATGGACGACGCCGAAGAAATGTTGCAGGAGGAGGATGTGGCGTTGTTCGAGGAGGATCTGGAGTTGACCGGGGATGAGCGCGAAAAGTTTCAGCACATGGGTCCCATTACCGGTAGCGAGGCTGACAGTACGGATTGGGACAAAGTCATCAAGCAGTTGACTTCCCGCTTCAAGTGACCTGCAATCCCTTCAGCAACAATTCTTCCGCCCGGTGGGCTTCCAGCGGTTTGCTGAACAGGTAACCCTGCCCTTCATCGCAGTCGATCGTCTCAAGAAAACTTTTCTGTTCTATTGTTTCCACGCCTTCCGCAATGGTTTTCATTCCCAGGCTTTGTGCCAGCGCGACCACCGCCCGTGTGATGGCCTCGTTTGTGGGATCGGTCAGATCGCGGATGAAGGATTGATCGACCTTGAGGTAATCGATCGGCATGTTTTTGAGGTAGCTCAATGACGAGTAACCGGTGCCGAAATCGTCGATGCAGATTTTGATGCCGAGATCGTTGAGATTCTTCAGGATGTTGATGGCCAGCGTGCTGTCCTGAATGAGGATCGACTCCGTCACCTCCACCTGGAGCTTCTGCGGGTCGATGCCGGTGTCGCGGATGACGCCCTTGATCTCGGAAACGAGGTCCGGCGAGTTGAACTGGATGACCGACAGGTTGACGGCGATATTGATATCCGGGTTGATCTTTTCCAACCGCTTGATCTGCTGGCAGGCGCTTTCGATGATCCAGTGACCGATCTGAATGATGAGCCGTGTCTCCTCCGCGATGGGGATGCTTTTTTGCGGGTTGACGAAGCCGAGCTCAGGATTATCCCATCTCAACAGCGCTTCCATACCCACCACCTTGCCGGAGCGCAGGCAGACCTTGGGCTGATAATACAGTTGGAACTCCGTGCCGCCCATCGCCTTGCGCATGTTTTTCTCGATGACCATGCGTTCGACGGCGAGGGTGTTCATGGACTGCGCGAAGAACTGGAACGTGTTGCGCCCGCGTTCCTTGGCGCGGTACATGGCGAGGTCGGAGTGCTTGAGAAGGGTGTCGATCTCCTGCCCGTCATCCGGAAACACGGAGATGCCGATACTGCATGTGATGTACAACTCGTGGTTCTGGATACGGTAAATGGGCGCGAGGACTTCAAGCACCTTCTGTGCGCGGTCGACAATTTCATCTTCTTTTGTGAGGTTGGGCACCACGATGACGAACTCGTCCCCCCCCATGCGGGCCACCGTGTCTTCCTGCCGCACCACCTTTTTCAGCCGGTCCGCCACCTGCTTGAGAAGCAGGTCCCCCAGGTCGTGACCCAGTGTGTCGTTGATGGTTTTGAAAATGATCCAGGTCGAGAAACAGGATCCCTACCTTTTCATTCGCTACGGACGCCGCGGTCAGGGCCACCTCCAGCCGGTCATTCAACAGGTTGCGGTTCGACAGGCCCGTCAGGGGGTCGTAGTAGGCCATCTGCCGGATTTGTTCCTCCAGTTGCTTGCGCTCGGTGATGTCCTGCGACCACACCATCACCTGCGGATGGGTGCCGAGATTCTTCACCAGCTGGCAGCGGCACTCCACCGGATAGGTGGACCCGTTTTTCCTGCGATACACGGCTTCGAAGACCGTCATCGGGCGGATGTTCTGGATGAGCGGCTCGAACAGACGGTCGATGTCTTCCTGGTCCAGGCTGATGGCCAGATCGAGAAAATGCATTTTGAAAAGATCTTCAGGTGAGTAACCCACCTCCCGGCAGGCGGGGGCATTGGCCTGGGTGAATTTGAACGTTTCCAGATCGAACAGCAGCACATCCAGATAAGTGTCGTTCATGAATGCGATGGGATCCACGCCGGATTCCTCGTCCATCGACGGCAAGGACGCCGCCAGGTCCGAGGAAATTTTCCGCGAGCGCGCGGACAGGTTCCGCATCATCGCCATCAGCGCGCGAGGCTGGTTGGCAAAGTAGCGTTCGAACAACTCTTCATTGATTTCGATCAGGGTGGAAGGCACCAGCGTTTTGGCGCTGGCCGTGCGTGGCTGGGATTCGATCAGCGACATCTCGCCGAAATACGCCCCGGGTTTCAGCGTGGCGAGGTTTTTTTTCTCGATATAGATCAACACCTCGCCTTCGAGCAGGATGTACATGGACTTTCCCGTGTCGCCCTTTTCAAACAGGACGGTGTTGGCGTCCAGCACAATCTCACTGCAATCGGCGGCCAGCTCATCGAGGGTGTCCTCCGAAAAGAAGGTCATCAAATCAATGCGCTTGAGGAAAAGTTTCTTTTCCTCTGCGGCCCGGAACGCAGGCACACTGGGGGTCATAGAAATCCCATCCGTTAGAATTGTTGAGTGTTTTTAAAGTTTAACAGGTTTTAGTATGAAGCCAACCAAAAAAAGGGAGCAATCCCTTATTTTTAAGGGGTTTCTGATTAAAACCATGCCAAAAGGATTGATTAAAAAGAGTTGAGTTTGGCGTCTTAAAGAAAGCGCTGTCTATTCGGATTAAGGCCTGTTCCTGTAATGGGATTTGAGTTAAATTGGGCAATGGGAAGGGTGCGACCCCAAAACCCCGTGGTTCCGGGCCCCGGTGGGCCGGTTGGCCCGATTTGCTGTCCGGGTTCCACTTCATGCAATCTGCTTGAGGTTTCCGTTTCATGGAACCGTTGCAACGATCACGCCTTTGGTGGGGACTGGGCTATCTGCAAATCGGCCTGATCGTGGTCGTATCGTTGATACCCGCACCGGAGCTGCCGGACCTCGGTATCGACTGGCTCGACAAGTTCCTTCACTTCGCCGCTTATTTTGTCCTGATGCTGTGGTTCGTGCAGATCAATCCGCCGGACCGCTACGGGTTCTGGATGCGAATGTTCATCAAGTTGGGCTTGGCTCTTGAGGTGGTGCAGGGGATGATCGGTTACCGCATGTTTGATCTCTGGGACATGGGCGCGAACGTGCTGGGGGTGGTTGCCGGTTGGGTACTCGGCCGCGCCGGGGTCAATCGCATTCTGGTGAAAGTGGAACGGGCTTGGCTGGGGTGATGCGGATCACGCCTTGGTGGGGCTGAGAATATCCGCCCGCTTCAAGCCGTAGTGAGCGAGATCGCTTTCCACCATATCCCGCACCAACTGCTCGAACGGAGTATTGGTTTTCCATCCCAGCCGGGTTTTGGCCTTGGTGGCGTCACCGATCAGGGAGTGCACTTCCGCGGGGCGGTAAAATTTGGGATCGATTTTTACCTTCACCCGGCCGCTTGCTTTGTCGAGCCCGACTTCTTCCGTTCCCTCTCCCTCCCATTTCAGCTCCATGCCACAGTGCGCGAACGCCGTTTCCACGAAATCGCGCACGCTGTGTTGTTGCCCGGTGGCAAGGATGTAGTCGTCCGGCTTGTCCTGCTGGAGCATCCTCCACATGCCTTCCACGTAATCGCCTGCAAACCCCCAGTCGCGTTTCGCGTCCAGGTTGCCGAGCGACAACACGTCCAGTTTGCCCGCCAGCATCTGCGCCAGGGACAACGTGATCTTGCGTGTCACGAAGTTCTCGCCGCGCCGCGGGGATTCGTGGTTGAACAGGATGCCGCAACACGCGTACATGCCGTAGGCTTCGCGGTAGTTGACGGTGATCCAGTGTGCGTACAGCTTGGCGCATCCGTAGGGACTGCGCGGGTAAAAGGGAGTGGACTCCGTCTGCGGCGTCTCCAGTGCGTGGCCGTAGAGCTCGCTGGTCGAGGCCTGGTAAAAGCGGACCCGGTCGGTTTGTCCGGTGCCGTGAATGGCGTCGAGAAGGCGCATGGCGCCGATTCCCACCACTTCACTTGTATATTCCGGCATCTGGAAACTGATACCGACGTGGCTCTGTGCGGCCAGATTGTAAACCTCGTCCGGGCGGATCTGCACCATCAGCTTGTTCAGGCTGGAGGAGTCGGTTAGGTCGGCATAATGCAATGACAGTTTACCTGCACCGATCCGCCCTTCCCGCAGGTGTTCGATGCGCCCGCGGTTGAACGTGCTGGAGCGGCGCACGATGCCGTGCACGTGGTAACCCTTTTCCAGCAGGAACTCTGCCAGGTAACTGCCGTCCTGTCCCGTGATGCCGGTGATGAGGGCCTGTTTCATGGTCTCATTCCAAATATTTTTGATGATTTCAGTATAAAGGCGAATTTTATTTTTCGGAGAGTTTTCCGCCTGCCGCCAGCTTCTGAAAGTAGTCCATGTCCGCCCACACCATCTGCCGCACCCAGTCCTCGAACGGCATCTTCGGTTCCCAACCCAACCGCTCGCGCGCAAGCGCGGCGTTGCCAACCAGAGGAACTTTTTCAGTGGGGCGGAAAAACTCTTCATCCTGTACGACGTAGGGCTCGACTTCCAGTTCCAGCTCGGCAAACACGCGTTCGAGGAAATCGCGGATGCGGTGGGTCTCGCCGGTCGCGATGACATAATCATCTGGCGCATCCACATTGAGTGCGGCGTGCATGGCGACAACATAGTCGCCAGCGTAGCCCCAGTCTCGCACGCTGTCCAGGTTTCCCAGGCGGAGCTCCTTCTGCAAACCGAGCTTGATGCGCGCCGCGGAAGCGGTGATCTTGCGGGTCACGAACTCGAAACTGCGACGCGGCGATTCGTGGTTGTACAGCAACCCGGTGCTGACGAAGAGGTTGTGATGCCGCATGTAATACTTCACCAGGTCGTATGCCGCGACCTTGGAGACGCCGTAAAGATTGATGGGGCGAAACGGGGTCGCCTCCGTCTGCGGCGAGTGCGGCGCATCGCCGAACATCTGCGCCGACCCGGCGAAAAAAACGCGGCAATGGGGTGCGGCATTGCGGATGGCGAGCAATACGCTGTGCGTCCCATCCACGTTGGTCTGGATGGTTTCCATTTCCGAATGCGGTGAGTCTCCGGCGAAACTCTGCGCGGCGAGGTGATAACACTCATCGGGATTCACTTCCCTCAAAATTTCGGTCAAAGCCTGCGTGTTGAGAAGGGGGGAGGCGTGCAGGGTGATGCGGTTTCGCACGGCGTGCAATCGCCACAATGACGGTTCTACTTCTTCCGCTGGGCCGGGGCGTACCAGTCCCTGCACAGCATAACCTCTATCCAGCAGGTACTCCGCTAGATAGCTGCCATCCTGGCCGGAAATGCCGGTGATGAACGCCGTCTTCATGCCGCCTCCAGCTTTTGGTCAAACTGGTACCCGCAGTGCAGACATTTTCGCCGGGTGAGGGTGTCATTCCGTGCCAGTTCCATGGAGTGGAGTGACTGGCAATGCTTGCACTCGGCGGCGGCAAGGGGATTCACGATCTGGCGGTATTTCCCGGACCACGGCAGAACGAAACACCGGCGGAATGCCACCCGCAGCAGGTTCAACATGGCTTTCAGGATTTCTCGTTTCGAAATCTTGGATTGACCCGCCCGCCGGTCTTCGAAATGAATTGGGAACTCCGTCATTTTTTGGTTGCCCGGTGGACGAGGAATATCGTTTCCATGAAGAACGAATAGCCTTCGGATCGCAGTGAATTCAGGTTCATGCGTTTCAGCAGGGTCACATGAAAACCGCGGTAAGAGGTGGTGGTTTCGTGCGTGGGAATGTTGAGAAGCAGGCGCACCAGCGTGTTGGCGGTTCTGCTTACAAAGGTGCGCACGAACCCGTAATCGCACCGGCCGCCCGGCATGTAACGCGAACCAATGACGAAGTCGTTTTCCTCCATCAGCTTCAACAGCGTCGGCAGGTATTGCGGATTATGCGAGAAGTCGGCGTCCATCGTGATGAGGATGTCGTAATTATGCTGGATCGCAAACTGCATGGCGAACAAGTGCGCCGTACCGAGACCGAGCTTTCCCGGACGATGTACGATGTGCAGGCCTTTCTCGCGTTCAGCGATCCGGTCCAGCAGGTCGCCGGTGCCGTCGGGCGAGGCGTCGTCCACCACCAGGATTTCGGCATCGGTGACGTAGCGGTGAATGCTCTTGATCAACTCTTCAATGTTGTCCGCCTCGTTGTAGGTGGCGGTGAACACAAGGATGCGCGCCATATTTCTTTATGCGGTTGCGGGTGTACGGGTTTGATATTCCATAAAAACAGGTTAACGGCGGATCGGCCATCTGACAAATGATTCTTGAAGTGGCAGCTCAGGCGGCGGGGTCGGGCGTGGTCTGGTTGTTCAGGCAAAAGGTCAGCGCACCCTGCCAGTCGGGCAGGGTGATGCCGAACTGCTGGCGCAGTTTTTCGACGGACAGCACGGAATTGGCCGGGCGCGGGGCGGGGGTGGGGTAGTCGCTGGTCGGGATGGGCCTCAGCCGCGGCCGCTCGTCCTCGGGAAGAATGTCGAAGATGGCTTTGGCAAAACCGTACCAGCTTGTCCAGCCGGTGCAGGTGAGATTGTAAATGCCGGAAGCCTTTTCGATTCCGCTCATGTCTTCCGCCTCGCGGTCACTCAACACATGGCCGAGGATGTTTGCGGTGGTTTGCGCGATCAGGCGGCTCCATGTGGGGGAGCCCACCTGGTCGTTCACGACGCGGATTTCATCCGTCTCGCGGGCGAGGCGCTGCATGGTCAGAAGAAAATTGCGGCCATTGAGACCGTACACCCAGCTGGTGCGGAAAATCAAATGCGGGATGCCAGCCTTCTGGATGGCGGCGTCGCCCGCGGCCTTGGTGATGCCGTATACGTTTTTGGGATTGGGTTCGTCGGCTTCCTTGTAAAAACCGTGTTTGCTTCCGTCGAACACGTAGTCGGTGGAGAAGTGCACCATCGCTGCGCCCAGTTCGGCCGCGCATTCGGCCATGACTTTCGGCCCAGTGCCGTTGATGGCCATGGCGCGGTCGCGCTCCTCCTCGGCACGGTCCACCTGCGTGTAGGCGGCGGCGTTGACGATGAGGTGCGGCCGCCACTCCGTCAGGTATTGCTTCAAGGCATCGGGAAAGGCGAGGTCGAGTTCCGCGGAAGAAGGGGCACGCACGTCACCGAAGGTATCCAGAAAGGACCACAACTCGCGTCCGATCTGCCCGGTTTTCCCGGTCAAGAGAATGCGTCGCGGGAGATTTGCGCTGGAAGCAGTCATGGCATCAAGGGATCAACAGGGGACAGACCGTCTACGTATATGGGAAGATTGCTTTCATCGAGAAGGTTGAACAGGTATTTTCCGTAATCATTGTTGTTGTATTGCCGGGCCAGAGTCTCCAGTTGTCTTTTGTCAATGTATTTCATTTTGTAGGCGATTTCTTCCGGACAGGCGATTTTCAATCCCTGCCGCCGTTCGATGGTCTCGACAAACGTGTTGGCTTCGAGGAGAGCGTCGTGCGAACCCGTGTCGAGCCACGCGAAACCGCGTCCCATGATCTGTACCTGAAGCGCCTGCCGTTTTAGGTAATGTTTGTTGATATCGGTGATCTCCAACTCGCCGCGCGCCGAGGGTTTGAGGTTCTGGGCAATGTTCACCACTTCGTTGTCGTAAAAATAAAGGCCGGTGACGGCGTAATTCGAGCGCGGCTGGTTCGGCTTTTCCTCCAGGCTCACCGCACAACCGTCTGGGTCGAATTCCACGACGCCGTAATCCTGCGGGTTGCGAACCCAATAGCCGAATATGGTCGCCCCGGTTTTCTGCCTTGCGGCCTGCCGTACGGTCTCGCTGAAACCATGTCCGTAATAAAAATTATCGCCGAGGATGAGACTGCATCCGTCTTTGCCGATGAAATCCTTGCCGATGACGAACGCCTGCGCCAGTCCTTTCGGTTCCGGTTGCACCGCGTATTGGAGATTGAGTCCCCACTGACTGCCGTCTTTCAGGAGATTCTGAAACTGGGGCTGGTCGTGCGGCGTGGTGATGACGAGGATGTCGCGGATGCCCGCCAGCATGAGGGTGGACAGCGGGTAATAGATCATCGGCTTGTCGTAGAGCGGAAGCAGTTGTTTGCTGACTGCGAGGGTCAGGGGATACAGCCGGGATCCCGTTCCGCCCGCCAGGATGATGCCTTTGGTGATCATCTTTTGAACCTCAGGATTTGGAGAGTCCGAGCCGTTCGCCGCGATAAGCACCGCTGGTCACGCGTTCGACCCATTCGGTGTGGTCCAGGTACCACTGCACGGTTTTGCGCAGGCCGGAATCGAAACTCTCGTCCGGCTTCCAGCCGAGTTCGGTTTGAACCTTCGTGGGATCGATGGCGTAACGCCGGTCGTGACCCGGCCGGTCTTCGACGAAGGTAATGAGCTTCGCGTGTGGTGTGTGCGGTGAACCGGGAACCATATCGTCCAGCAGACGGCAGAGCGTCTGCACCACTTCGAGATTTGTTTTTTCGCCTTGGCCGCCGATGTTGTACACCTCGCCGGGTTTGCCTTTTTGCAGGACGCACTCCACTGCCTTGCAATGATCCTCCACGTACAGCCAGTCGCGCACCTGTTTGCCGTCGCCGTACACGGGGATTGGTTCGCCTCGCAAAGCTTTCTGCATGGCGAGCGGGATCAGTTTTTCTGGAAACTGGTACGGGCCGTAGTTGTTCGAACAATTGGTGGTGAGCGTCGGCAGGTTGTAGGTATGGCAGTATGCGCGCACCAGGTGGTCCGCCGCCGCCTTGGATGCCGAGTAGGGCGAGTTCGGCGTGTAGGGCGTGGTTTCGGTGAACGCACCTGTCGGGCCGAGCGATCCGTACACCTCGTCGGTGGAGACGTGCAGAAAGCGGAATGCGTTCTGATTCGGTGCGGACAGTGCGTTCCAATAGCCACGCGCCGCCTCCAGCAGTTCGAAGGCGCCGACGACGTTGGTCTGGATGAAATCGCCGGGGGCGTCGATGGAGCGGTCCACGTGTGACTCGGCGGCAAAGTTCACCACGGCCTGCGGCCGATGCTCGGCGAACAGTTGATTGAGGAGCGCGCGGTCGCGGATGTCGCCGTGAACGAATACATGGCGGGGATGGTCCATCACTTCCACCAGCGTGTCCAGGTTGCCGGCGTAGGTCAGCGCGTCGAGGTTGACCACCTTCACGTCGTCGCGGCGCAGCAATCCCAGCACGAAGTTGCCGCCGATGAAGCCCGCGCCGCCGGTGATGAGGTAGGTTTTCATGAAATTCCCAGTGAGTGCACCCGATATGTTTCTTTTCGGAAAATATTGGTTTCTACATTAGATTTGTGAAGCCAAAACCCGGAATTCCCGGTCACATTGTACCACGGGGCAAGTTATGATAAACAAAGCTATATATGGTCTGAATCAGGCAGGCCGGACATGGCTGGGCCTCCCCCTATATAAGGAAAGCTTTTTTGAAAATCGCGCTGGCGCAAATCAATCCCACCATTGGCGACCTCGAGGGAAACGTGCGCAATATCCGCCAGGCGCACGAACGGGCGAAGGAAACAGGAGCGGAGATGGTGGTGTTCTCCGAGCTGGTGCTCTCCGGCTACCCGCCTAAGGACCTGCTCAACAAAACCGATTTCCTCATCCAGAACCGGCGTGCGCTGGACGCGCTGGTGCAGACGCTCACCGGACCTGCCGTAGTGCTGGGTCACGTCGGCGAGAACAACGGCGCCGTCGGTAAACGCCTGACCAACACCGCCACGGTGTTTCAGAATGGAAAAACACTTTTGCGTACCGACAAGCTGTTGCTTCCCGACTACGACGTGTTCGACGAGTCGCGGTACTTCTCGCGCGGCGAGTGCGTTCAGCTTCTCGACTGGAACGGTACGAAGGTTGGCATCACCGTGTGCGAAGACATGTGGAACTACGCGGGCTTCTACGATCACGGCCCCTACCACCGCAACCCGGTGCAGGAGCTGGCCGATGCGGGCATGCAGGCGTTGATCAACATTTCCGCATCGCCTTACCGCACCAGGCGCTGGCACACGCGGCGGGAACTCGCCCGGCACATTGTGAAGGAAACCGGTGTGCCGCTGGTGCTGGTCAACCAGGTCGGCGGCAACGACGACCTGGTGTTCGACGGACACAGCTTCGCCCTCGACAACAGGGGCAACGTCCTCGCGCAGGCCAAGGGTTTTGAGGAGGACCTGGTCACGGTGGATTGGAAGACGGGCGAAGGCACGGTGCATCCGGCGTACGAGTCGGAAGAGGAAGAGATGTTCCACGCGCTGGTGCTCGGCGTGCGCGATTACCTGAACAAGTGCGGCTACGCGAAAGCGGTGATCGGTCTGTCTGGCGGCATCGACTCCGCCGTGGTCGCCGTGCTGGCCGTGCACGCGCTGGGTGCGGACAACGTTCAGGGCGTGAGCATGCCGTCGCATTACACCGCCCCGGTGAGTGTGACCGACGCCGAACAACTGGCGGCCAACCTTGGCATCGCGTATTCGGTGGTGCCGATCCGCGAATTGTTCGACACCTACAAGAATATCCTCGCGCCGTTGTTGGGAGAAGGTCCGGAGGACGTCACGGAAGAGAACATCCAGGCGCGCATTCGCGGCAACATCCTGATGGCCGTGTCGAACCGCACGGGAAGCATGGTGCTTTCCACCGGCAATAAAAGCGAGATGGCGGTCGGTTACTGCACGTTGTACGGCGATATGGCGGGAGGGCTTGCTGTGATCTCAGATGTGCCCAAGATGAAGGTGTATCAACTGGCGCGGTGGATCAACCGCAACCGCGAGGTGATTCCGGCGAACATTCTGGAGCGTCCGCCGACAGCGGAGCTGCGCCCCAACCAGACCGATCAGGACAGCCTGCCGCCGTACGAGGTCCTCGACCCCATCCTCGAAGGGTACATAGAAGGCTACCTGTCGCTGCAGGAATTGGTGAAGAAAGGGTTCGACGCGGAGTTGGTGCGGGAGATCATCCGCAAGGTGGACAACAATGAGTACAAACGCAAGCAGGCCGCACCGGGCCTGCGCGTCACGTCCAAAGCCTTCGGCAGTGGACGCCGCCTGCCCATCGCCCAGCGGTACCGCCCCGGCGAATGAGTTTGATTCCTTATATTATGACTATTTGAAGAAGGCGCGGATGGTGGCGACCACGTGTTTCTGCTGGGTCTCCGTGACCTCGTTGGCGGCGGGGAGCGCCAGCACCTCGTCGGCCGCCTGTTCCGAGACGGGGAAGTCGCCTTTCTTGTGACCGAGATCGGCGAAGCATTCCTGCAGGTGCAGGGGCACGGGGTAGTAAATCTCCGTCATGATTTTCTTTTCGGCCAGGGCTGCGCGCAGGGCGTCGCGTTTGCCGTCCTTCACGCGGATGCAGTACTGGTTGAACGTGTGGCCCGGCACCACTTCCGGCGGGAGGCCGATGACCGAATCCAGCCCCGCTTCCGTGAACAGTTTTGTGTAACGCTGGGCGTTGGCGCGGCGGAATCCCAGCCAGGTGTCGAGGAAGGGAAGTTTGGCTCGAAGCACCGCCGCCTGCAGGGCGTCGATGCGGAAGTTGCCGCCGATCAGTTTGTGGTAGTACTTGGGTGCGCCACCGTGGACGCGCAGGATCTTGCATTTTTCGAACAAATCCGCATCGCGCACCGTCACCATGCCGCCGTCGCCGAAACTGCCCAGGTTCTTCGTCGGGAAGAAGCTGTAGCAACCGAAGTCGCCCATCGATCCGGCCTGTTTTCCTTTATACGTCGCGCCGCTCGCTTGCGCCGCGTCCTCGAAGACCAGCAGGTTGTGCTTTTGGGCGATGGCATTGATGGCATCCATGTCCGCGCACTGACCGTACAGGTGTACCGGCATGATGGCGCGCGTGTTTGGCGTGATCGCCGATTCGATTTTTTTCGGATCGATGTTGAACGAGTCCGGCTCGATGTCCACGAACACCGGTTTCGCACCGGTGCGGGAGATCGACCCCGCCGTGGCGAAGAAGGTGAAGGGAGTGGTGATGACCTCGTCGCCTTCGCCGATATCGGCTGTCATCAGCGCGAGCAGAAGAGCGTCGGTTCCTGAAGACACTCCCACCGCATTGGTCACGCCGCAGTAGGCCGCCATTTCCTTTTCCAGTTGTTCCACCTGCGGGCCGAGGATGAAATATCCCGACCGGATGACTGACATCCATGCCGCCTCCGCGCCTTCCATGATCTGCGGGTAGGTAGCGAGGATGTTGAGGAGCGGCACCGCCGGTTCAGGTTGCTGAGCCTGGGCGAGAACGCCATCCAGTTGTTCTGGCGTGACTACGGGAATGTCCGATTTTGGGAACGCCGCCGGTTGCGTGGTGACGATGCCCTGCAATTTGTGACGTGCGGCGAGTTCCAACGCAAGCGCGTGGGAATAGGCCGGGGCGTCGGATTTCAGGCCGGACTTCAATTCTTCCCCGGTCACGGGCATCAGGGTGACGGCGGAGAGGAAATCGCCCAGGGCTTTTCGCGATTCATCCGCCTTGCCGGTGGCCGACAGCCGTTCCAGGATGAGCGGCACGGAAGAAGCCATCACCCAGGCCTGCATGTCGCGCCGGTTGCACCGCTCCAGCACCTGGGTGTCCTGATTTTGCACCGCGTGAATGACGTAATCGTCGAACAGAAGAAATTGCATGGCGAGAAGTGCCTGGTAAAGGGTTTGTGGATGTGCCGTGGACATGGCACAATGGTTATTCAAGCCGAAAATTGTACCACGCACCGTGGTTAAAACGGGAAGGAATCCCGGAGGCCTTTGTTATGATCGACGAAATCAATTACTTTCCCAAGCGCGACCGTTTTCAGAAAAAGAAAAAGCCGGAAGACGACTGGAACGAGTTGAAAAAAAAACGGGCCCGGCAGGACGCGCGCAAAAAAGTCTGAAAAAAAATCCTCCCCCCGCCACCCCGGACTCCCCGCCGGAGAAATAATCCAAGCTGAATCAATGAGTTTTGTTCCATCTGGCGGTTGTTTTTTACCCTGTCTTGGTTGTCGCTGTTATGGCGATGGTATATACTTCTCTGAACTCAAAAACCGAATATCCATTCACAAGCTTTGGAGCCTCCCATGTGGTTCAACAGGAAAGACTGTTCATTCTCCTTTTTGCGATGTCTGATGTTAGCTGGAGCCGCGCTGTGGCTTCTGGGTTTTCCTATTGTGTCTCAGGCTTCCACGGATAGCGTGGAAGCGTTGATCCGGGAGGGCGATGCGGCCTTTGACAAAAAAGAATACCCGGTGGCGGAAAAGCTCTATACCCAGGCGCTTGAGCTGGACCCGGACAACCCGCGGGTCATGCACTCGCTGGCCCAGGTCAAAACCATTTTCAAGAAGTACGACGAGGCGCTCCAACTGGTGAATAAGGTGCTGGCCATGCCCATCTCCGGCGGCCGCACGGTGGTTGTGTACCGCAAGGGATCGTCGGAGGGAGAGGAAGCGGAACTGGTGGATGAAATCGTGCTTCCCCCGCAACGCACCAACAGCAATATGCGTAATTACGTGGACATCAAGGGCAATGACCCCATTCCGCACTACCGCCTGTTCTTCAAGGAAAAGAACCGCATGGAGCTGGTGCCGCAGTCGGTGGTGACCCTCAAGTACAAAGGGGTCCTGCGTGCGGTGTACCAGCAGGTGGCGCTGCTCAAGACTCAGGTCCAGAAAGCCATGATTGCAAAGGCAGGTTCTTCCGGTGAAGGAGAAATGGTGACCATTAAAGGGGGGTGTTTCCAGATGGGAAGCAAGCAGGGAACGCCCGCCGAGCAGCCGGTTCACGAGGTGTGCGTGGATTCCTTCCAGATGGACAAGTATGAGGTGACGCAGGCCCGGTTTCAGGCGGTGATGGATCGGAATCCTTCAGATCACATCGGCGCCAACCTGCCAGTGGAGAGCATCACCTGGAATGAAGCCAGCCAGTATTGCGAGAAGCAGGGCAAGCGCCTGCCGACGGAAGCGGAATGGGAATACGCCGCGCGCGGCGGCACGCAGACGCATTTTTACTGGGGCGACACGGTGAAGGGCAACGAAGCGAACTTCTGCGACAAGGCCTGCGAGCTCAACATCCGGGTCGCGGCCATCGACGACGGCTTTCGCACCACCGCACCGGTCGGCCAGTTCAAACCGAATTCCTACGGCCTGCACGACATGGCGGGCAACGTCGCGGAATGGACCGCCGACTGGATGGACGAAAACTACTACCGGTCGAGCCCCAAGGACAACCCGAAAGGCCCGCGTCCGCTGGACAACAAGGTGGTGCGCGGCGGCGCATGGAACACCACGGCAGGGTTCCTGCGCAGTTCCAACCGCGCGGCGTTCCTGCCGGACTTCCGCAATCCGGGTGTTGGCTTCCGCTGTGTAAAGCCAATGAAATGAAGCCGGGTGTGGGGCGGGCTCAGTCCCGCCACCACAGGCTGTAGAATCCGCTCGGGATGTGGTAGCCCTGCTCTTCGTTATGCAGGTACATCTCGCCCGCGTCGAACTGTCCCCGGTTCGGCTCCACGAGATAATTCAACATCATGTTCTTGAGCGTGAGCGCGGAGAAACCCGGCGAGTGCGTGGTGAACAGGATGAAGCGCGGTTCGCGGCTCAGCACGTTGCGGCACCGTTGCAAAAGTTGCGGCAGGTCCTTTTCGATTTTCCAGACTTCCCCCTTGGCGCCGCGCCCGAATGTGGGCGGGTCCAGAATGATCCCCTCGTAAAACCGTTCGCGGTTGTGTTCCCGTTTTAAAAACTTCAGCACATCGTCCACGTACCAGCGCACCGTGCGGTCGCCCAGTCCGGACAACTCCAGGTTCTTGCGCGCCCAATTGACGGAGGCTTTGGACGAATCCACATGCGCCACGCTTGCGCCGCCCGCGGCGGCGGCCAGTGTGCTGGCTCCTGTGTAACCGAAAATGTTGAGCACGTTTTTGGGGCTGTCGTCCGGCAGGGATTTGAGAAAATCGCGAATCCACAACCAGTGCGCCGCCTGTTCCGGGAACAATCCCATGTGGCCGAACCCTGTGGGCTTGATTTCGAAGATCAGGTCCTGGCAGGTCAACCGCCACGCGTCTTTCGGCAGGCCGGGCCGGTTGTGCCATTCTCCGCCGTAGTCCTTTCCCTTGGAATAGGTGTACTCGGAGACGGCTTCGTTCCATTCTCCTTTCGGCAGGGTGGCGGGCCAGATGGCCTGCGGTGCGGGCCGAATGAAGCGGTGTTCGCCGAACTGTTCCAGCTTGCGCCCGTTGCCGGAATCGAGGAGACGGTAATCGAATCCGTCAATGGGATAGCGTTCCGTGTAGGAAAGGAGAGTGGATGACAGGCGGTTCATGCGGAGAATGATATCACATCAAACGAAAGGGAAGGGAACTGCGGTCAATCAGGACGCCTGCCGAACGGTGGAGGGAATTTTTTTTCCGGGCTCAGGCCAGCTTTTCAATATGAGGTCCACCACTTTCAAAAGCTGTTTCTTGCTTGCGCCGCTTTTTGCCTGTACGGCCAAGCCGGAGTTGATGGTCATCAGGTAACACGCCAGCGATTTGGGATCGCAGTCGGGCGGGAGGTCGCCCTCCTGTTTTGCCCGCTCGAAGCGTTTTGCAATCCATCCCTCCGCCATGCCGCGCATCTTGGCCATCATCTTGCAGATTTTTTCCGATTCCGGACTCGTCACCAGGGCTCCCTGGATCATGAGACACCCGTTTGGCGACCCGCGGCGGGTGATCAATTCCACTTCTCCCGCCAGAATGCTTTCTACCACCTCATGGACGGTCTCTTTTTGAAGAGCGTCGTGGTAAATGTGGCCGTTGACCTCCGCGTAACGCTCGATCGCCTGAAGAAACAAATCCTCCTTGTTTCCGAAAGCGGCATAGAGGCTGGGAGCTTTCACGCCGATGGCCTCCGCCAGCAGGGCAATGGAGGTGCCTTCGTAGCCGTGCCGCCAGAACAGGTGCAGGGCGGTGTCCAGCGCCTGGGTCTTATCGAAATTTCTGGGACGTCCCCGTGTCATGGTGATTCTTGATCGGTTATTAGAAATATATGAATTGACTTCAGGAGAAGGGTAGCATATATTTTTAACGAATGCTAAATTATTAGCAGGATAGTCTGATCGGAGCGCCCTTCATGTGGCCAGGTGTCGATCCAAAAAACGGAAAAGGCGCGCGGTAAAGAAAGGTGCGGTGGCTCCGATAAGATTTCAGGGTGCCCGAACCAGGTTTTCCCGCGTCTCATTACCGGTCCATCCCGATTTAACACATCAACTCCGCATTTTTGAATGGCAACACAAACATTTCAGGGTGCGGTTGCGGCGAAATTTTTGTATTTGGTGTTCCAGTAGCTAATAATAAAATCAATCACTTATTGTTCAGGATTTGAATTGGACGACGACAACCAAAAGCCGAAGCGCTGGATTCCCCTTCTTTTTCTGGTTGCCGTGCTGGGGGTGTTCTGTTTGTCTCCGCCTGCCCGCAACCTCAATCGGAAGAGGTCCGTCCGCAACGGCGGGAGTTGCAACTGCCGGTGCAGGTGGGCCATGTGATCATCAAGGATGTGGTTGATGAAATCCGCACCGTTGGGAACATCGCCGCCGAGCAGCGGGTGCTCATCACCGCCGAAGTGGAGGGACGGGTCCGTCGCCTGCCTGTTGAAGAAGGGCAGACCATCCGCGCCGGCAATTTGATCGCGTCGATCGATTCCCGCCAGTACGAGCTGGAAGTCCAGCGGCTGGAGGCGGAGCAGCGCACAGCGCAGAAGGAATACGAAAAGACGCTCACGGGTGCGCGTCCGGAAGATAAAGAAAAGCTGGGAGCGCAGTTAAAAGCCGATGAAAGCGCGCTTGAGCTTGCCATTAAAGAAGAAAGGCGTTTCCGCAAGCTGGTGGAAGACGGCGTGGTGCCGCAGTCGTCTCTGGACGAGGCGGTGGACCGAGTCCAGCGCGCGCGGGAACAACTCCGGTCCAGCGGTGCGGCGTTGAAGGCGGGTACGCGTTCCCGCGATGAGGACATCCTGCAGGCGAAGTCGAATCTCGACAGCGTCACCCAGCAGTTGCGGCTGGCCAAACTGGATTTGTCGAAAACGAAAATTCTTGCTCCGTTCGACGGCGTGGTGATCGCCAAGCGCATCGAGGTCGGTGCGTTCGCCTCGCCTGGCACGGCTGTGATCGAGATGATCGGGTCGTCCAAGTTGAAAGCCGTTTTGGAGTTGCCGCAAAGCTACCGCAACAAATTGCGGAACATTTCTTCCGCCGAGTTTCATGTGGTGGACCTCGGTCTCCGTTTTGAGCTCAATCGCAACCTTCGCAATACGGTGCGCGTGATCCCCGACGCCAACATTTTTTCGGGCAACATCCAGGTGCAGATCGACCTGCCCGATGCCAACCCCGCGCTGTTTCCCGGTCTCACGCTGGAGGCGATGATACGTTTCGATACGCGCAAAAACATCAAGCACGTGCCGTCCATTTCACTGGTCATCGGAGAGCAGGGGACGGTGGTGTACATCGTGGAGGAAGGGAAAGCCAAGCTGGTTCCCGTGCGCGCCTTCAAGGAGCACGAGGGATTGGTCGAAATTGATGACTTCACTCACCAGTTGACGCCGCAGGCGGATTTGATCATGCGCGGTTCCGGTGCTGTGTTCCCGGGTGCAAAGGTGTTCCTCACCAATCCGGAACCGAAGGCGGAGCCGCCCTTTAATTCTGCGGAGACCAACAAGGCGCCGAAACCTTCCCAGGACTCGGAAACCTGATGAAGCTGGTCGACCATTCCATACGCAACTACCACACGGTGACCGTCGCCGTGGCCCTGGTGGCGGTGATTGGCGCCATCTGTTACAACATCCTGCCGCGCCAGCTGACCCCCACCGTGGACAAGCCGCTGATCGAGGTGACGACCGAATACCGCGGCCTGTCTCCCAATGAAGTGGAACGCAACATCACCCGCCGCATCGAAGACGAACTGGAAAACGTCGAAGGTCTCAAGAAAATGACCTCCGTCAGCAAGCACGGCGAGAGCACCATCACGCTTGAGTTCGACTGGGGGGTGGACAAAAACACCGCGACCATCGACGTCAACAACAAACTGCAACAGGTGAAAGACCTGCCGGTGCTCGCCGAAAAACCGGTGATGAAATCGGTTTCGACGGACAATTCCAATCCCATCATGTGGATCATCGTCGAGAAACCGGATCCCGCCATGCCGGACATCAGCCAGAACTACATGTACAAAGTGGGTGAGGACATCATCGTGCCTTTCCTGCAACGGGTGGACGGGGTGTCCGAGGTGTGGCATTTCGGCGGCGAAGAGCGGGAGATGCGTGTCGAGTTCGATCCCTACGCGGTGGCGCGCCTGCACCTGACGTACGACGACATCATCAAGCGTCTCTCCGACGAAAACCAGAACACCCGCGCCGGGTTCCACGATGAGACGCACCGCGAATACACGGTGCGCACGCTGGGCGAGTTCACCAGCCCAGACGACATCATGAAAACCGTCATCAAGCGCGACGGCGACAAAACCATCAAGGTGAGCGACTTCGCCACGGTGGTGGACGGGTTCAAGAGGACCACCTCGCTGGTGCGTATCAACGGCCGGCTGTCCAACGCCTTCGGAATCATCCGCCAGCCGGGGGCGAATGTGGTGCAGACCTGCAACCTGTCCGCCGAGGCGGTTGAGGAACTGAATCAGGAATTGCTCAACCGCGGTATTCCCATGCGGCTCAAAATCGTGTACCAGGACGTCACCTATATCAATGAGGCGATGTACCTGGTGAAGTCCAATCTCGCATTGGGCGCGACTCTGGCGGTGGTGGTTCTGCTGCTGTTCCTGGGATCGCTCCGCTCGGTGCTGATCGTCGCCATCAGCATTCCCACCAGCCTGGTGGCCGTGTTCATCATCCTCAAACTGCTGGACCGCAGTATCAACATCATTTCCCTTGCGGGCATGGCGTTCGCTGTGGGCATGGTGGTGGACAACTCCATCGTCGTGCTGGAAAACATCTACCGTCACCTCACGATGAAAAAGGGCGTGTTGAAAGCGGCGTACGACGGCACGGTGGAGGTGTGGGGCGCGGTGCTGTCATCGACGCTGACGACGCTCGCGGTGTTCCTGCCGATCGTGTTCATCGAGGAAGAGGCGGGCCAGTTGTTCCGCGACATCGCCATCACCATCAGCGCCAGCATTGCGTTGTCGCTCCTGGTTTCGATCACCGTCATCCCGACGTTGACCACGCTCCTCATCCGCCTCAAACCGGGTGAGGAATACAAACCGGGATTTTTTCACCGCAAGGTGTTGTGGCCGGTGGTGCAGTTCGGTAAAGGCGTGCACTGGTCGTACGGACGCATCATGCACCGACTGCTGGCTTACGGTCCGGGAAAGACGGTGCTGAAGTTCGGCGTCGTGGCCGGGGTCGTCGTGCTTCTCATCTGGAGTGTCACCATCCTGCCGCAACGCGACTACATGCCGTACGGCAACAACAACATGGTGTTCATGTTCATTGAACCGGTGGCGGGGACGCGAGTGGATGAAAACATGAAATACATCGCCGACTACGAAAAGGAAATCGTGCAGATGGACGACGTGGAAAACAACTTCCTCGTGTTTTCCACCGGATTCAACGGCGGTGGCGCCATCATCAAGGAAGAGCTTGCGCGCGGTCAGCGCGGCGAGGTGAAGATGGCGGTGAAATCGGATGAAATGGGAAAACGCATCTTCGCCATTCCGGGGTACCGGTTCGCCTTCGCCGTCCAGCGGCCCATCTTTCAGTCGGCGTCGAAGCAGTTCGATCTGGAAATCACCGGTCCCGACATGTTCAAGCTGAAAGACGTGGCCCTGCAGATGATCGGCAAAATCTCCGGCATGACCGGTGTGCATTCGGTGCGACCGGAATTTAAATTCGGCAACCCGGAGTTGCGCTTCATCCCGCGCCGCGCCAACGACGCGCGGCTGGACATGGGCGTGCCGGAAATCGGCGATATCATCGAATCGCTGAATGCGGGAACGTACCTGGGCGAATTCAACGACCAGGGCGAGCCCATCGATTTCGTCCTGGTGCAACGCGATCAGGGCACGCTGGGGCTGAACGACTACAAGGCCCTGCCGGTGTGGACCAAAAACGGCCTGATGACCAATCTCGGGCATCTGGCGGACATCGACGTCGCCGCAGGACCTGCACGCATCGACCACATCGAAAAGGAACGTTCCATCAAACTGATGGTGCAGGTGAAAAAATCCTCGCCCATGCAACAGGTCATCGACAGCATCGAAAACGAAGTACTGAAACCGACACGGCAGACGTTGTCTTCGGATTACGGCCTGCGCGTCGGCGGTTCGGCGGACGACCTCGCGGCGACGGAGTCCTCCCTGCTCAACAGTTTCTATTACGCGGTGGGGTTCATTTATTTACTGCTGGTGGCGCTGTTCAAATCGTTCATCCGTCCGTTCATCGTTCTGCTCACCGTGGTGCTGGCGGTGTCGGGGTCGTTCTTCGGCATCGTCTTGAACAACGAATACCAGAAAACCAACATCCGCGAATATTTAAAAGAGTTCAACGTGGAAAACCCGGCGGCCATGCTGGAGGATTGGAACTGGATCACCTTTGACATCCTGACGCAGTTGGGCGTGATCATCCTCGCCGGCATCGTGGTGAACAACGCGATTCTCATCGTGCACCAAATGCTGAACAACGTGCGCGCCGGGATGGACGAACGCGAAGCGCTGGCGACCTCGTGCCAGACGCGCCTCAGGCCCATCATGATGACGGTCATCTCCTCCGTGTCGGGCATGATGCCGCTGGCGTTCGGGGAAGGCGCGGGGACGGAACTCTACCGCGGCATGGGCACGGCGCTCATCGGCGGGCTGGTGTTCTCGACGTTCTTCACGCTGTTCCTCGTGCCCGTGCTCATTTCACTGATGGCCGACCTCGGCATCCATACGCGTAAAGAAGACCTCGTCAAAGATTCGCTGGAAGACTCGACTCCCCCCACCGCCCAGCAACCGGCGCAGTGATTGCGGCGAGGGTCCACCCCCCTCTTCAATCTTCCAAAATGGCCAGCACAAGGTCTTTGCGGCCTTCGAGCTTGGGAAGCTGTTCCTTGTCCGCCACCCGGCGGGCCATGTACGGCACTTCCTGAACGAGGTATTCGTTCATCTCGCCGGTGGTGATGATGCGGTCCTGATTGAGATCGGCCTGCCCCTTCAATCCCAGCAGAAAAAAATACGTGAACAGACTGTGGCCTTCCTTGTCCAGCCAGGTGCTGACCTGGTCGTTCTGCGCACTGGTGAGCACCGCCGTGTTGGAAAGCGGCAGAGGGTGGGATTGCGGAACGGGGACGATGGCGCTTGCCCGACTGAACAAAACGCCGCCGGGGGTCCTGCCGGAGAAACAGGTGTCGAGCACGATCACCGTTTCCTGCGCCGGTATCTTTTTCAGGTTCTCGTAGAACAGCGAAACCGAAAAGCCGGACTGCGAAATGTAGTCGAGGTCGGCGTCCACCGGCACGAAGTACAACTCCTCGCCCGTTACACCGGGGATGCCATGCCCCGTATAGTAAATGAACACGCGGCTCACGCCGGGGTTCACCCAGCGGAACAGTTTGCCGCGATGGTCGCGCGCCGTGCCGAACAGCGTGGCGAAATCGCCCTTGGTGGCGTCTTCATAGGTGATGATGTTGTCCGGGTAAAACCCCATGGTGCGGATGAGATAGGTCTTGACCATCTCCAGGTCGCGGTGCGCGTGCTCCACCTTCGGGATTCCTTTTTTCAGATACGTCCGGTTGCCGATGAGGAGGGCGATGTCATCCCGCCCCGCCGATTTGCCGATGGGGATCTGCTCGCGGGGATCGTTCGAAAAGCGACCGGCGTGGGAAAGATTTCCGGGTGCAATATGCGTTTTGTTTTTCTGTTGGGACACGACCTGCGTGTCCTCCGGTTGGACGCGTGTGTTTTGCGCCAGGCTGGGGTGCGTCGAGACAGCGTTGGCGAGCTTGATGGCGGCGGCGATGATGGATCGCTCCAGGCTGATCTTGGTGCGGTACTTGGCCTCGCGGTAGTCGTCGATGCTCGACGGCGTGGAAAGTCCCAGCGTGCGGAGCGCGGCGGCAACGTCCATCGCCGGGTTCAGGGTGCGTTCATTGAGCGTCGAGCGCCCATGGGTTTCGACCTGAAAGATGGTTTCCTGCGTTAAAGGGTCCTTGCCCGTCAGCTTGAGTTTGAAATATTGGGTTTCGCCCACGAATTCGGGATAGAGCAGGATGCCGTAACCCGAAGCCGTGAATTCCTGCTCCGCATCCTGCACGCTCACTTCCATGAATACCTCCTCCAGCGTTTCCCGGAGCAGGTGGGTGAGACCGTCGCCGATTTCCAGTTCATTGAACACCTTGGACTCCATCTCCGGGGGAATGAGAAGCAGGGCGGTGAGAACGTACCGGGTTTCGGGGAGCGTTTTTTCAGCCGGGTATTTGTGATGGGTGAGTTCGGAGTCGATGGTGCCGCCGCAGGCCGCAAGAAAGCCAACCAAAAGGAAAATGAGAAAGGATTTAAAAAACAGACGCGGCGAAAGGCAGCGGGGGATTGAGCGGTCAGGCTGGGGGGTGCCGTTTCGGGAATGCATGGCCGGTGACTCTCCAAGTTTCAGGGCTTATAAAAAGTATAAGGCCTGCGCCGGGGTTGTCAATTCAGGCAGAGGCGAGCGGCCAGTCTTCGGGGGCGGGACTTTCGAGAGCGATGGTTTCGCCGGTGGTGGGGTGGGTGACGATTAGTTTGTGAGCGTGGAGGGCGATGCGGCCTTCCGGCAAAGTCGATTGGGCGCGGTACTTGGCGTCGCCCACCAGCGGATGGCCGAGAAACGCCAACTGCGCGCGGATCTGGTGGAAGCGTCCGGTGTGCAACTCCACCTCGACTAAAGAGGTCTCGCCCCGTTTCTCCAGCACGGTATAAGTGAGTTCGGCTTGTTTCGCTTCCGGCGTGGGGCGCGGGAACACCGTGGCTTTCATCGATCTCTCTTTCCTTAAATAATGCACGAGGCGGTCGGATTCTTTTTCCGGCGCGCCTTCGACCCGGGCCAGATAAAACTTGCGCGCGGTGTGGTTGCGGAACTGTTCCGACAGGCGCGATGCGCCTTTCGAGGTGCGCGCGAACAGGACGACGCCGGAGACGGGCCGGTCCAGCCGGTGCACCAGTCCCAGGTACACCTTACCCGGTTTGCCGTATTCGTTTTTGATCCAGTCGCGGGTTTGATCGAGCAGGTTGGGCGCGCCGGGGGCATCCGATTGCGTCAGTACGCCTGCCGGTTTGTCCACGGCGATGAGGTGGTTGTCCACGTAAAGGATGGTGAGGCCGGGCGTGGCGGAATCCTTCACACCGGCAGGTTCCGTTTTGCTTCCGCTTCCTTACCCGGAATGTACGGCGGGGTGACGATGCCGCAGGATATGATGAATTTCAGGCCTTCCTCGACGGTCATGGAGAGCACGGTGACGTCCTCCTTCGGCACGAAGACGAGGAAGCCGGAGGTGGGATTGGGCGTGGTGGGCACGAACACGTTGATGAGGTCTTCGTCGGTGAGCGCCTGCACCTCGCCGCGGGTTTCGTTGGTGACGAAGCCCAGCGAATAGATGCCCTTGCGCGGGAACTCGACCATCACCACCTTGCTGAAGGCTTTGGTGTCGGTCTGCGCGATGGTGGTCACCACCTGTTTGGCGCCGGTGTAGATGCTGCGCACGACGGGAATTTTCTCGACGATGGTTTCCCACACCTGCACGAGTTTCGCGCCGAAGATGTTTTTGGTGAAGATGCCGATCAGGAAAATAAACAACAGCGTCATGATGACGCCGAGGCCGGGCAGGCGGAAGTCCGGCGGAATGGGCGCGCCGGCGAAGATGAGCAGTTTGGTGAACATCGGCGACAGCCAGTTGTCCAGCGTCTTGAACAGGAAGTTCAGGATGAAGACGGTGAACGCGATGGGCAGTGTGACGAGCAGCCCGGTGATGAAGATGTTGCGAAGTCGCCGTTTGAAGTCGGTAATCACGGAATTCCTGAAAAATATCGGACGGCCGGCGGGCCGGGATGACGTTCCCCCGGAGGGTGGAATCCGGAAGGCGGTACGGTCTTCATTATATAGAGGCGGCGAGTGGCTTGGCAAGCGGGAAGGAGAAGGGGGCAAGGTCCCGAAAAAATTGGGCTTGCAGGAAAGGAAAGTTCTGGTAAGATCGGGGAAAAAGAACGCAAAAACTGGAATTTGGGGCTGTGGCGCAGCTGGGAGCGCGCTTGAATGGCATTCAAGAGGTCAGGGGTTCGATCCCCCTCAGCTCCACCAGCCTGCGGCTGGACGCAATGTTTAGGAAAGTTGTGTTCCAGCCGCTTTTTTATTTCTGAAAGGCGGGGGATGAATTCCGTCCCCCTGCAAGGAGTGCCGCTGGACCCGGCATGAGAATCATGCTCGGGTTCAGCGGCTTTTTTTGTTTATTTGTGGTGGTCCCTCCTCGGAATTCCTTTTGCCCTGTATGACCTGGAAAGAAAAATCATTGATCATGCATCCATGTAGTTGGTGAAACCACAACGCGTTCCTCCTTTCTCCTACAACTCAAATCAGAAAAAACGAATTGAAAATTATTTTTTCAATTAGGTGTTGACTAACGAATTTAATTTCGTGTATCGTACTTCCTCTATTGTAAAATCGAAATCTCTCTAGCGGATGGTCGCAGGTTAAAATATTAGAAAATTTGATTATTTCTAATAGGAAGGTGGATGAGCACAAGAAAAATAGCTACCCCGTCGTGGACGTTCTTAACGAATCATGCGCATGTTCTATTGTGCCTTGCCAAAAACCCGTCTGAACGCATACGGGACCTGGCGGATGAAGTTGGAATCACGGAACGTGCAGTTCAACGCATTATTGTGGAACTGGAGGCGGACGGATACCTGGAGCACCGTCGAGATGGAAGAAGGAACGTATACAAGGTTTTCAGTCGCAAGCCCTTGCGGCATTCAATAGAAAAGCATCGGAAGGTCCAGGACCTGATCCGGTTGATTAATAAATGACATGACGCGAATTATTAATCCGGTAGCTGATCCTTTTAGTGAGGTCGACAAGGGCAGGATCCTGCTCAAATAATATTAATTATTGAACCTGAAAAGCTTTTCATGATTTGAAGGCTTTACCGGGCAAGGACAATAATTACCCAATGACAATTCCATTATTTATTATTATCTTCCCGCTTCTGGCGGCAGTCCTCATCGGTTTCTTCGGCGAGCGCATGAAATCGCATGTGGCCAGGGTGGGGGTTGTCGCAACGGCGAGCGCATTCTTTATCTCAGTTTCGACTCTTTATCAGGTGAGTACTCAGGGGCCTGTTCATATCATGTTGTGGCCTTTGGATTCCGGTGGAGCCTCGGTATTTAAGTTGGGTCTACTGATCGATCGCCTGACGGCTGTCATGATGGTGTTGATCACCAGTGTCAGCACTGTCATTCATGTTTACTCGATCCGTTATCTGGAAGGCGACTCCGGTTACATCCGGTTTTTCGCCCTGTTGAGTTTTATAACTTTTGTAATCCTTTCCCTTGTTTCCAGTTCAAACCTGTTCATGTTGTTTGTGTTCTGGTCTCTGTTGAGCTGGGCGCTCTACCTTATTCTTGTATTTAATTATTCTCATCCGGATGCGAGGAAAAACGCGTTTAAGACTTTTATCGTGCATCGAGTCGGCGACGTATGCTTTCTTTTCGGCATCTTTCTGGCCTACAGGTATTTCGGGACTCTTGAGTTTTCCGAGTTATTCCGGGCCGCCAGGCAGACCCAAACGATTTCCCTGCTGCCCGGAAATATTCTCGATGTCAACGCGGTCTCTGTAATCAGTTTGCTCATTTTTGTGGGCGCCATGGCGAAGTCGGCGCAGTTTCCCCTGCATGTATGGTTGCCGGATACCATGGATTCACCCACACCGGTTTCCGCCCTCATGCATGCGGGTATCGTCAATGCGGGCGGATTTTTATTGAACCGGCTTGCTCCTTTTTACGCTCTCTCGCCAACAACGCTTCATGTGGTTTTTCTGATTGGGGTCCTGACGGTGTTGCTCGGGGCTTCCATGATGCTGGTTCAAAATGATATCAAGAAAACTCTGGGTTTTTCGACCATGGGGCAAATGGGCTACATGATCATGGAATGCGGGCTGGGGGCCTTTGCGCTGGCAATCTTTCATTTGATCGCCCATGGGCTCTTTAAAGCGACCCTGTTTTTACGGGCAGGGCAGGGCATTCATGACGCGCGGGATGAACCCGAGTTTCCGCATGAATCGGAGCATGAACCGGTGAGGGCCCCCAACCAGTTGTCCTGGTATACGGGTTTGATCCTTACCCTGATCATGCCGCTGATCATTCTGATGGTGGCCCACGACGTTTTGGATGTTCCTTTAAAGGATGCCAATGGAGCCGTCATCTTCCTCTTTTTCGCATGGGTGACGGCCTCCCAGGCAATGTTCAGCTTGTATCGTCTTCACCCGGTGGGTTCATGGGCGGTTGTCAGTGCGATGATCGGCTCCCTGTTTTTCATTGTGTTCGTTTATCTTTGGGCCGGCGAGGCGTTCACCCATTTTATTTATCATGAGCCGGGTGTGGCTGCCGGGTTTTTCAAGGCAGCGGCTTTCAATCCAAAAGTTTTTGACATGCTCGTATTGCTGGCCACGCTCCTCATCATTTTTGGCTGGGTTGTCATCTATACCAATTCCCGGGGCCAGTCTGTTTTCATGAAGAGCTGGGTGGTTTCCATCCGCAATCATATGTACATCCTTTTGGTCAATCGGTTTTATCTGGACCTTTTCTATGTGCGGTGTGGCAGTAACCTGTTGCGATGGGCTCAAAAGGTAGCTCACCGTTTTTAAAATAGAACCGGAAATCAAGATGATTTTAGAAAATTTCATTTCAATTATACTGGCACTGGCCCCGGTGATTCTGGGGGCGGTGTGGCAGGTTTCGCGAATTTCACCCGTCAGGCTGAAGACCCTGGGGCTGGCAGTGGTTGTTTTTCTGGCTGGCGGAATGGTCATGATGCAGTCTGCATTTGGCCTGGAACGGCCGGTTCTCCTTTTGACAGGCGCGGTGCTGCTCTCCGGATTTTGTTCCATTCTGGGTCAGGGTGACACGACCGAGCCTGCCAACGTGAGTGCTTCGATCCTGATTGTTTTGGGACTGGGCCTGGGTGTCCTGTTTCACCAGGGGTTGCTGGGCAGGCTTTTTTTGATCGGCCTTTTGGGATACGTCCTCACCACGTTCAATCGTGGGAAAAGCAATTCGATCAGGGAAAAGCTGGTCTTTCCCCACCTTGTCGTTGCGATCATCCTGGCTATCAGTTCTATCTTTATTGGGGAACCCCTGGGTTTGTTTGCGGGTCTTTTCCTTGCGGTGACCTTCCTGCCGCTGGCCCCATTTCATCTTCCATTCGTCGCAGTGATTGAGAATGCGAAAGGGACCCTGTCCAGCTTTTGGATAGTCTTGTGGCTGGCCATCGGACTTTCAGAATTGAACGGAATCCATTCCCTCCTCACTTCTGAAATGCTTTCCGGGATCGGCCTGCTTGCTTTGGCAAGTGCGGTTTATGCTTCCATGGCCTGTCTTGGTCAGCCGAAAAGCAACTTGTTTGTGGCCTCCGCAACCGTGGCTCATGTGGCTCTGGTCTGGGGGTTGCTGGACGTGTTTTCCAGTTTCCCTGAATGGGGAGTCTCCTTTGGGGTGGCTGTGGCCCTTTTGATGGGGGGCGTCATCCTCGCGTTTTCTTTTGTCCGCCAGCGTTACGGCTGGAATATCCTGGGAAAACTTCCAGGCTTGGCCTCCCCCATGCCCCGGTTTGGCATGGTCATGGTTTTTCTCGTGAGTTTCGCCATGTTTCTCCCGCTGTTTTCAACTTTTTCCGGATTGAGGTTCATGGAAACAACGGCAACGCATGGCGGGGGAATGGTCATGCTGTTGATCACATTCCTTGTGGTCTGGTTGGGAGGGGGATGGTATTTCTCACGGATGCTTCATCAAACCGCTTTTGGCCAGGTGCGTTCGGACGTGCCCTATACGGACCTGCGAAAAGGAGAGTTTTTCGCGGTATCGGCATTGTTAATTTTTGCAGCATACAGTGGATTGATCCATTAGTGTGCTCTTCTTCATAAATGAATATTTGAAGGTCAGGAAGGCAAAGCCATGAATCGTCTCGAAGTCAAAGAAATGGTTCCGCCAAGTGAATTGCAGCGGATGGAATTGCGTTCACTCGTTAATCTGGCGGGTGAAACGATCTCGTATTTCTGGCCGATGAAAACCTTCATCCACCACAATCCGCTTCATGGATTGGAGGAAATGTCCTTTGAGAAGGCCATAAAAGAAGGTGAGCGGGTTTTTGGAGGTCGCGGTTATCTTTGCAATGAAGAGTACCGGAGTTACTTCCAACAGGGCCGGATTTCTGAGAAGGCGGTAAAGGATGCTTTGAAGGACGTGTCCCAGGATGCGGTGATCGCGATTGGCGACCGCAAACTCTCCCATCAGGAAATTTTAAGGGCCATCCTCGTTCATGGAACTGGAAAAATCGCCCCGGATGTCAGTTCGGCGGTTTTAAAGCCTTCCCTGAGCCAGCCGGGGGTGAGGAATCTGGTAGATAAAATTCAGGAGTTGACGAATAACAACCAGCGGGGATCGTTCCTCACAGAGCATGGATGTCAGGAGCAGGAGGATCTGGGAACAAAGTACACCATGGGAGAATGGTGCGATCAATCTTTGGGGACCACCGTGCAGGATCAGTTGAACAATGAGTTCATCAAATGGTGCGCGGGGTTTCTCGATGAAGGGCATGCTTCCTGGCACATGCCGTGTCGCGAAAAAACTTTTTATGGCGGATGGAAGGAATTGGCTCAGGAGGAATCAGCGGGAGCCATGCTGGGAATTTCAAACTGGCAGACCAAAATCCGGGAGCTGCCGGACCGGCCCGAAGATTCCATTTTGGAAAGCCTGTCTTTAATGAAGCTTCCCAAGGAATTGTGGAGCAACTATTTTACATTGAAGTTGACACGCATGTCCGGCTGGACCGGGTTCATCAAATGGCGTGCGGACCAGACCGACTACGAGTGGCAGAGCTCCTATCCCATCGACCTGGTCCAGTACATGGCTGTCCGCATGTTTTATGAGCGGGAATTTGTGGCGCGGGCGTGTGAAGATAAACTGGGGATTCCCGGAAACTATACAGCGATACAATCCTACCTGAAAAATCATTCCATTGGGTACGGTCTCTATAAAGAATATCAATTGCGAGGCCTGCCGGATGAATTGGAAGGCAGCCTGAATGCGTCCTTGTTCATTCAAAATCCACTGAGAATCGATGCCTTGGACCGGTGTGATCCGGAACTGATTGCAAAATGGGAACGAATCCGGCAACAGCAGGAGACGGATGTTCAAGCCCTCGTCATTTTGCACCTGGCACGATCTCTGGCTCTTCCGGTTCAGGACTTTTTGAAAAGCACACCGGAGGCCTTGACCACGTTGCTCGATTGGGTTGAGGAGTTTCCGGAATCGCAGCATGGACCCATCTGGCTCCAGGCTTTTGAATCCAGTTACATCAAGGAGTTTGTCAAACAGGTTTCCCCCAACTTTCAGAAATTGCGCAAGGACGATTCTTCGGAAGAAAAACCTCCGGAGTCGCGCCCGCTGGCCCAGGCGGTCTTTTGCATAGATGTTCGTTCCGAAGGCTTTCGAAGACACCTGGAGGAGGTGGGTGGAAACGAAACGTTTGGTTTCGCCGGCTTTTTTGGGGTTCCGATCTGTTATCAGGGGTTTTCCAGCGAGCAGCAAACGGACCAATGCCCGGTCCTTCTGAAGCCCAAGCACATCGTCAGGGAAATCCCCCGTGCCTATCAAGGCTGGGATGCTGAAAAATATATAGTCCGCCAGAAACTCGCCAAGACCGGGAATGCACTTCTCGAGGAATTAAAGGAAAACGTGATCACGCCTTATGTCATGGTCGAGGCAATTGGCTGGTTTTATGGATTCAAGCTTTTTGGCCAGACGTTGCATCCCAAGCTGTTCAAGTCTTTTATCTCCCTGGTGAAGGACCCGTTTGACGTCCCCTTAAACACCACATTGACCGTTGACAAAATCAGCCGCGAAGAAGCCCAGGAAATGGTCGCGTCCCAGCATCGGGCAGCCATCTACAAATTATTGATAAAGCGGTATGGTCGCAAGGGTGCCGCCGTTCCTCATGACCAGATCGAACGGTTGCGCCAACTGGCAATGCAGGAAAACCCAGCTCAATCCAACGGGAATTCCGAATTGCTCCGGTTGTTGCGTTGGACCGAAACCGATCTGGACCAGTTTATTAAAGTGCTCAGGAAAGACTTCGATATTACGGAGCGGGATGAGGCCCACCGGATGCACCGAATCACCCAGACCGGTTTTACAGTCACAGAGCAAGCCCATTTTGTGGAAACCGCTCTCCGGATAATGGGATTCACCAAATCGTTTGCCCGTCTCGTCCTGCTTTGTGCGCATGGCAGCACTTCCGACAACAATCCCTACGAATCCGCCCTGGATTGCGGGGCTTGCGGCGGTAACCACGGGGTCTCCAACGCGAGGACTCTGGCGGTCATGGCCAACAAACCCCAGGTCCGGCAAATGCTGGCCCAAAAGGGCCTGATAATCCCGGCCGATACGCATTTCCTGCCGGGTCAGCACGACACGACCACGGATGAGGTGAAACTTTTTGACCTGGAAGATGTTCCAGCGACCCATCGAAAGGACTTGCTCCGCCTTCAACAGGACCTGAAGACGGCGGGTGAAAACAATAGCAAGGAACGCCTGTCCCGCTTTCCGGACGAACCCAAAAGGAAAGGGGATTTCGAGGCCCTGCCGCTCACCAAAAAACGGAGCGTGGACTGGTCACAGGTCCGGCCGGAATGGGGACTGTCCAAGCATACCACTTTCATTGCAGGGCGGCGGTTGTTGACTCAGGGAATCAATCTGGAAGGCCGGGCGTTTTTGCATTCCTACGATTCCAGTCAGGACCCAAATGGGAAGTATCTGGAGATCATCATGACCGCTCCGATGGTCGTCGGAAACTGGATTAACATGGAGCATTACTTTTCCACCGTTGACCCTGAAGTCTATGGGAGCGGAAGCAAGGTGTATCACAACGTGGTCGGCCGTCTGGGTGTCATGTATGGGACCCAGAGTGATCTATGTATTGGACTTCCCATCCAAACGGTATATGATGGAGACAAACCTTTCCATGAGCCCATGCGGTTGTTCGCAATTATTGAGGCTCCTCCGAAAAAAATTACGGACGTCATGGCGAGACATGAATTCCTCCAGGAAATGTTAAGAAATCAATGGATTCATCTTGTTGCTCTGGATCCCGATAGCATGGAGTTTTTTCTCTTTCAATCGCCTGACGATTGGGAGCCAATTCAATAAAAACTAATTTGTTTGGGAGGATTGATGCACATGAGTGGTATTGAACTTCATCCAATGAAAGAAATAAAAATCATTGTCGAGGGAGAGCATCTGCATTTTGTGACGGATATCCTGGATCGGATCAAAGCCAGCGGCTATACGATTTTCAGCAACATTTCAGGAAAAGGGCATCACGGCTTTCATGAGGGCCACCTGATGTTCAATGACACAAGCAGCTTGCAGATGGTCCTCACCATCGTGCCGGAAGAAAAACTGGATCCCATTCTCTCCGCACTCAAGCCGTTTCTGGAGCGTCACTCCGGAGGGGTTTTCGTGCTGGAGGCCAGCGTGCTTCGAAGGGATCATTTCGCGCCCAAGGATTCATAGCGAATTTTTTAAACAACAACGAGAAAATCCGGTCCCGCCCGGGAATGCGTTCGAGCCGTTGCTTGTAGCCGGAAATTGGACTTTCCCGATTATTACCTTCTGAGGGTTCTCCACCGAGAGGCACCCTGGCACCCTATCCCCTCCTTTTCAGTCGCAAGTTTGCTTTGCCCCATAGGTTGGTAGTTTTTAGTGGCTGGAGTTCCGGAAGAGACATTTGATTTTCAGTGAAGTCCTTTATGTTGGGATCGGCGGTGACGATAACCAGCGTCCAGGGGTGGCCTGGAGAGCAAAGGTTTTCAAGGATGAGCTTCCGGTTTTGGTTCCGTACTTCATGCGATGCCCCTTCCAAAATCAACAGGTGACCCGCCCCTCTAAGTTGTACCACTTTTTAAGTTAGAGTTTCAGTTTTGGGTTTAAGGACCTCCGGTGCCGGAGGGCGGTAATCCAAGGCACTGTGCGGTCGAAACCCGTTCTATTCCTTTCTCCATCTTTCGATCAACACCTGTTTCACGACCGGATTCATCCGGGATAAAATCGGACGCATCACTCAAAAGACGGAAACGGTCAACGGAGTTACCCATGTTTTTGAATATGATTATGATCTACGTGGCAAGCTGAAAGAGGTGAAAAAAGATTCTGTTGTAACAGCAAGCTATTCCTATGACGATAATGGAAATCGTTTGAATAATGGAGCGATGTACGATGCTCAAGATCGTCTGATCTCGACAAACACCGCAACTTATACTTACACTGATAACGGTGAATTGTTGTCGAAAACGGAAGGTGGTCAAGCAACTACATATAGCTACGATGTCTTGGGCAACCTGATATCCGTGACTTTGCCGGATGGTACATTGGTCGAATATGTCATCGATGGCAGGAATAGAAGGATTGGAAAGAAAGTCAATGGAACTCTAGAGCAGGGTTGGCTGTACAAGGATGCCTTGAATCCCATTGCGGAACTAGATGGTGCGGGCAATGTGACGGCCCGGTATGTCTATGCCTCCAAAGCAAACGTGCCGGATTATATTATTAAAGGAGGCGTCACATATAGAGTGATTTCCGATCATCTTGGTTCCCCTCGGCAAGTCATAAACACGGGTGAT
This sequence comes from Nitrospina gracilis 3/211, assembly GCF_000341545.2. Taxonomy (NCBI): domain Bacteria; kingdom Pseudomonadati; phylum Nitrospinota; class Nitrospinia; order Nitrospinales; family Nitrospinaceae; genus Nitrospina; species Nitrospina gracilis. Next base: position 213 of record NZ_HG422173.1, on the reverse strand, counting down.
GGAACCGTTGCCCAACAAATGGACTTTGATGAATGGGGAAATGTGACTGTAGACACGAATCCCGGGTTTCAACCGTTTGGGTTCGCGGGTGGCTTGTATGACCAGGACACGAAATTAGTGCGATTTGGAGCGCGGGACTATGATCCGGAGACGGGCAGATGGACCATTAAGGACCCTATCCGGTTTGAGGGAGGCGACTCGAATCTCTATGGT